>JBEEFX010000261.1:0-13035 GCA_041166365.1 Acidimicrobiaceae bacterium | reverse complement strand
CGTCCCCCTCGACACCGAACCCCCCTGACCCGTCAGTGTTCCCTGCCTGTCAGTAAGCGAGGACCTTTCGGGCCGCGTCGGCGATGTCGTGCGGCTGCGGGAGGATCGCTTCTTCGAGCGTCGGCTCGTAGGCCACGTGACAGTCGAGCGCTCCGACGCGAACCACCGGTGCGTCCAACACGGAGAAGCACTCCTCCGCGATCCACGCCGCCACCTCTCCCCCGAAGCCGCCGGTGCGGATGTCCTCGTGCACCACCATCACCCGACCGGTCTTCGCCACCGACTCGGCCACGAGCTCCTGGTCCCACGGCACGAGGCACCGCAGATCGATGATCTCGACCGACGCGCCATCGAGCTGCGCAGCGGCGAGACGCGACCGCTCGACCGTCGCGCCGTACGTGACGATCGTAAGGTCGGAACCCTCCTGCACGATCGCGCCCTTGCCGAGGGGCACGACATACTCCGGGCCGGGGTACGGGTCCTTCGTGTACGACTGGCGCAGCAAGTGCTTGTGCTCGAGGAACAGCACCGGGTCTTCGCAACGGAACGCGGCGCGCAACATGCCCGCGGCGTCGCGTGCTCGCGAGGGGAACATCACGATGAGCCCGGGAATGTGGGCGAAGATCGACTCGCCGCACTGGCTGTGCCAGATCGCCCCACCCGTGAGGTAGCCGCCGATCGCGACACGAAGCACGACCGGGCAGGAGAACGCGCCGTTGGAACGCCAGCGGATCGTCGCGGCCTCGGTCTTGATCTGGGTCATCGCCGGCCAGATGTAGTCGAAGAATTGGATCTCGGGACACGGCCGCAGACCGCGCACCGCTTGACCGACGGCGCGCCCGACGATGTTGGCCTCTGCCAGCGGCGTGTTGAAGCACCGGGCGATGCCGAACGTGCGCTGCAACCCCGCGGTCGTTCCGAAGACGCCACCCTTGCCTTCGACTTGATCGATGAGGGCCTCGGGCGCATCTGCGACGTCCTCGCCGAAGACCCGAACGCGCTCGTCGGCCGCCATCACTTCGTGCAACGTTCGGCGGATCGACTCGCCGAACGCGACGACGTCGCCATCCGTGCCGGGCTCGGTCTCGTCGGGGATCGGAGGGCGCACGTACACATGGTCGAGCACGGTCGCCGGATCGGGGCGGGCCGCCGCCAGCGCTTCCTTCGCGGCGGCCATCACGATGCTCTTCGCCTCGTCGCCGATGCGCTCCACGTCCTCGAGGGAGATGACCCCGCCCTTCACGAGCTCGTGCTGGAGCACGAGGATCGGATCGTGGGCGGCCTCGTCGGCGAGGTCTTCTGACGTCCGGTACTTCGACTGCGTGTCGGCCGCGGAGTGCGAGTAGGGCCGCGTGACCTTGGCGTGGATCAGCCCCGGACCCTCCGCGGCCCGGACGCGAGCCACAGCGCGAGCGCCGAAGTGGCGGGCCTGGAAGTAGTCGCGCCCGTCGATCTTGGTGATCGCCAGTCCGCGAAAGCCGCGCACCATCTCCGAGATCGGCGCCGGCGACTGGTCCTCCGCCCGCACCGAGATCGCGTAGCCGTTGTCGGCAACGAGATACAGCAACGGCAGGTGCAAGCGGCACGCGGTGTTGAGCGACTCCCAGAACTCACCCTCGCTCGTCGAGCCCTCACCCAACGAGACGTAGGTGATCTCGTCACCGTTGGCGTCGCATCCGGGAAGGTTGCGGCCCTGGATGTAGCGGGTGGCCTCCGCGCAGCCGACGGCGGAGAGGCACTGCGACGCGGTGGCCGACGACTGCGTGACGATGTGCTTCTCGCGGTGGCCCCAGTGGCACGGCATCTGACGCCCGCCACTCGCAGGGTCTTCCGACGAGCCGACCGCCTGCAAGAGGATCTCGCGCGGCGTGACGCCCAGCCCGAGCGCCAGCGCCCGGTCGCGGTAGTACGGAAAGAACCAGTCGTACCCCGCTCGCAGCGAATGACCGAGAGCGAGCAGCAGCGCCTCGTGTCCCGCACCCGAGATCTGGAAGAAGACCCGGCTCTGCTTCTGGAGACTGATCTCCCGGTCGTCGAGGGCTCGGCTCACCAGCGCCAGCCGGTAGTCGTCGACGAGCTCGGCTTTCGAGAATCCTCGATAGGTCAGCGCGTCGTCGATCGTCACCGCCACCGAAGCTCCCTTCGAACGGCCCGGACTCGCACGGTAGCGCGCCGATTGTCAGCCTCGGTCGATGGGCACCGAGGGGGGAATCGGGCGCGACGCGACCGCATCGGAGGGCACGACCGGTCGCATCTGACGCAGGACCTCGGCCACCACCGGTGACGGCTTCGGCGCGACCTTCACCGCCGCATCCGCATCGAGCGGCGCGCTGAAGTTCGGGATCGCGGCCTGGAGATGAGCGATGCGTTCCTTGTCCATGTCGGATTCGCGCAGGTAGACGATGACCGCGCCCGTCACGACGACGGCGCCGACCGCCGTCAGCGCCACCGCCGTGGCGTCCTTGAGCCCGGCGGCCAGGACCACCAGGGCAACGTTTGTGCCGACCGGCACCCACACAATCGTGGGGCGACGGTGTCGTCGTGAGTACACGACCTCTCCTCACCCTTGTCTTGTGTGGCGACGGACAGGTATCTCATCGGACGCCCGCATGGCCCGCTTCAGCCGACCCAGGCCCATTTTGTGTCCTGGTCTGAGAGCACTAGTCCGACGGCATAGGCCGAGAGAGCTACCTACCAGGCGGGCGTGAACTCGCCGGGAGGCGGCATTCCGAGCATGGGCGCCAGGCACTGCGTGACGGTGTTGTTCCGGTCGAAGTCCGTGTCCGGCGGCATCAGCTCGTCCTCGATGAACAGCCGGGTGAGGCTCATCATCACGACCGCAAAGCGGAAGCCGGCGTAGATCTCGTAGAACTCGACCTGGTCGGCGGGGCGCCCGACCGTCTGCTCCCACCTGGCGATGGTCTCGTCCCGCGAGAGGAAGCCCGCCGGCTGGGACACGCTCATGCCCTCGGTGAAGTGCCGGTCGAGGAACAGCCACCAGGCGAGATCCATCTGCGGATCGCCGAGGGACACCATCTCCCAGTCGAGCACCGCGGCCGGCTGGAGGTCCTCGCCGAAGATCATGTTGGAGATCCTCGAGTCCCCCCATGACAGCCCGATCGGCTGGTCGCCCCGGGGCCGGTTGGCCAGCAGCCACTCCCACGCTCGCTCGGCCACGGGTTGCGGGCGGCCGCGCGCCGCCGACTCGAAGAAGGACTCGTAGTACGCCAGCTCCTCGTCGAGACCGCGTCGCAGCCGCGGGGCGACATCGCCGAGGACGTCCGCCGGGTCGAGCTGATGGACGCGGCACATCACGTCGAGCGCGCTCGTGTGCAGCGTTCGCCGTCGGTGCTCGGGCTCGTCCAGGATCCAGCCCTCGAGCGAGTAGGGCGGGTTGTCCGTCGGCACGCGCCCGGGCACGTGGGCCATCACGAAGAACTCCGACCCGAGCACGGTGGGATCGTGTTCCTGCCAGAGCATCTCGGGGACGGGAATCGTGGTCTTCGCGGCGAGGCCGGCCATCACGTCGTGCTGCAGATCGATGTCGTACTCCGGGAACACGCCGGGCCGCGTCGGCTTGAGCCTGACGACATAGCGCCGTTCCTGCGCTGCGCCAGCGCTCTCGAAGCGCGCGGTGAACAACAGCGTCTCGCTCGAGTAGCCCGTGCCGCTCGGCGGGGTGAGATCGGTGACCGTGACGGAGGAGGCATCGACGCGGGACGGCAGCCACTCCGTGAGGCGGGCGCGCAGCGTGTCGGCGTCGAGCATCTCGGTCTCCTGGTCCTCTCAGCAGGTGGCGATGAACTGTGCGAACCGCTCGCCGTAGGCAGCTCGGGCGGCGGCGTCGCGCTCATCGAGCTCTTTCAGCCGAACGTCGACCGGACCGACCTCGCCGGCGTGCTCGGTGAGCCACGCGCGCTGTACGGCCACGTCCTGGACGTCGCCCAGCGCGTCTTGCAGCTTCTTCAACGGTTTGCGCAATGGCCGGCGGCTCGGGTTACCGAACAGCTCGATGAGATAGCGGAGCTCCTTGACGCGCTTGCGAAGACGATGCAGGTCGGTCGCCTCGGCGTCGACTCCCGCGGTGGCGGCCGCCTGCATCACCCGTTGCTGTTGCTCGTCGATGCGTTCTTCGCTCGAGACGGCGGTGTTCCCTCTGGGCAATGCCGCCAGCACGGTGTGCCATCGAGCGAGAAGTTTCTTCGTGTGCCGTGCGTCGAGGGCGACGACCGCGTCGCGCCGCGCACTGTCGTAATACCCCGCGAGCACCAGCCGCAGCGGATCGTCATCCGGTAACGACAGCATCCACACCTCGTAATCACGCGCTGGGCCAGTCACGTCTTGCAGATGCGAGAACTCGTCCTGGAAACGGCGGCGCTCCGTGCGGGACAAGACTCCCGCACTGTGCTTGATCCCGGAGCGTGTGCGCCGCACGGCAACCCGGAGGTCGTGCAGCGCCTCGGGCTCGTCGCCGATGACCGCGGGCCCGAGGTGCGCCTCGATCTCCCGGCGAAAACGGTCGAGCGCGTCGATCAAACGGTCGCTGTCCGTGTCGGGAGCTCTCGTGACCAGCGTCATCGCGGGTGCGAGCGTAGCGATGAAGGGCGATAGACATCCTGCGTGAGCGAGCCCCCCGAGGTCGTGGAGTTCCGGCCGCCGGACCTCGACGTCGTCGTGCAGGCCATGGCCGAGCTCACCACCGCGCAGCGCGGCTGGATCACGCTCCAGCCCGGCATCCGCCCGGAGGACGCACCGCCGCCGCGGTCGGTGCTCGGCGCCCTCTTCTCCGGCTCCGGTCCGCCGGTCCCGGTGTGCACGTGGGTCGCGCCCGAGTCGCGCCAGAAGCCCCCGCACGCCGAGCTGGGCATCCTCCATCAGACGGGGCCGAAGGCGATCCGCCGGCTGAGCGACGCGGGCGTCGAGGTCCCCGACCGTTGGGTCGTGCTCTCCGACCACCCGAGGCGCGGTCTCGTGATTGCCGTGCACCCCGACAGCGCGCACGACGAGGTGCTCACGTGGTTGTTGCAGGCCGGCCGGGCGCTGACCCGTGTTCCGCTGACCGGTGCATGGCAGGCTGCGGTGCATGGGGGCACGTGACTGGAACGAGTTCGCTCGCACGCTCGAGGCCGCGCTCGACATGCGCACGGGTGGCCGCTTCCGGGACCTCTTCGCGCCCGGCGCCCGGTTCGCCGATCCCGCCAACCCGCCCACGGAGGACCTGCGCGACATCCAACTCCAGACGAAGGCGGTGATGCCCGACTGGCATCAGGAGATCACGTCGATCCGCGGCGGTGACGAATGGGCGTGCTTCGAGTGGATCGGCCACGCCACGTACTCGGCTCCCGGAGGTGACGGGCCCGGAAATGGGACGCCGATCACCATGCACGGTGTCACGATCATCGAAGTGGACGACGCCGGGCTGATCACGTCGTGGCGCGACTACCTCGATCGCAAGGAGCCGGAGAAGCAGATCAAGGCGGCCGTGAGGAGGGACCGTGGAGGTAGCTGAGCATCTCGCCGCGTTACGACACGAGGGCGACCTGTTGGCGGACGCCGCCGCTGTGGTCGCACCTGGCGCGGCCATCCCGACGTGCCCGGAGTGGACGATGCGCGACCTGGTGCTGCACCTCGGTCAGGTCCACCGCTGGGCCACGGCCGTCGTGGCCCACCCCGCGCCCGCGCCGGCGGACGCGGCCGAGGCGATGGGGCCGGTGCCCGACGATGGCGGCCTCGTGCAGTGGTTCAGGTCGGGGCACCGCGCGTTGTGCGACACGATCGAGCACGCAGACCCGACGGCCGCGTACTGGACCTTCATGGACGCGCCATCGCCCTTGGCCTTCTGGGCGCGGCGCCAGTGCCACGAGACGGGGATGCACCGTGCCGACGCCGAGAGCGCGTCCGGTCCGATCTCCGCGTTCGCTCCCGACGTCGCGGCGGACGGGATCGACGAGTTGCTGGTCGGCTTCATCACGCGCTCGGGAGGCCGGCTCAAGTCC
The DNA here is from genome assembly GCA_041166365.1 of Acidimicrobiaceae bacterium. GTDB lineage: Bacteria > Actinomycetota > Acidimicrobiia > Acidimicrobiales > JACDCH01 > DASUCS01. Next base: position 7,039 of record JBEEFX010000261.1, on the reverse strand, counting down.
GACACGCCACGCGCCTTGTCGGTGCGCGCCACGGACACCGGCGACGATTGGCTCGTCCGCATCAGCAACGACGACGTCGTGACCGAGCGCGCCGCAGGGGCCGCGGACTGCACGGTGACGGGGCGTGCGTCGGACCTGCACCTGCTCCTCTGGAACCGCGCCGATGCCGATCCGTTGACGATCGACGGCGACTGTTCGCTGCTCGACCTCTGGCGTGATTCGGTCACCGTCCGCTGGGGCCGCTAGCGCACGACCTCGCGCTGCACGACGGGCAGCACCTCACGAGCGAAGAGGCGCATGCTCGCTTCTGCATCGTCGTAGGGCAGACCGGCGAAACGGAAGCAGCACGTGAGGTCGTGGTCGCCGACGACTTCTCGCCGAGCCTGCAATCGTTCGACGATCTGCTCGGGCGTGCCCCACACATGGACGTCGAGGTACATGGAACAGAGCTTCTCGAGGCCGATGGCTTTCATCAGGTCGACGGTGTTGCCATACGACTCGTACCCCTTGGCGTTCTTGAAGTGGTCGCTCTCGAGCTCGTAGTGCTCCATCACGCTCGCGAGGTAGCCGGCGATGTGCTGTTGCGCCATCTCCTCGGCGCGTCCTGCGTCGCTGTCGCAGAACACGAAGTCGCAGATGACGGGAACGTCCGGCTCTCGTCCGTGCTCGGCGGCGAACCGCTCCTTGTAGGTGTTCACGGCGACGGCCTGGTCCTCCCAGGGCCGTTGGCTGAACGAGACCATGCGCGCCCCGAGATCCGCGGCCGCGAGCACGGAGTCCGGCGACATGGCGACGCAGTAGATGCGACCGTCGAATGATCGCGCCGGCGCCGGACGGATCGGCGTGCGCGGCTGCGGGAAGTGCGGGCCTTCACCCTCGATGAACCCGCTCTCGAGCGCGTCGAGGATCATGCGGGCGGACTCGTCGAAACGATCGCGGGATTCGTCCATGTCGATGCCGAAACCGGCGTACTCGCGCCGCGCCAGACCGCGGCCCATGCCGAACAGCACGCGCCCGCCGGACAGGTGGTCGAGGAGCGCGATCTTCTCGGCCACACGCAACGGGTCATTCCACGGCAGGATCACCGCGCCGGTACCGAGCAAGATGTTCTTGGTGCGCGCGGCCATGTTGGCGAGGAACACCGTGTTGTCGGGACAGAACGAGTAGTCGTTGAAGTGGTGCTCCACCGGCCACAACGCGTGGAACCCCAACTCGTCGGCCAGGACACCGAGCCGAACCTCGTCGGCCACCACTTCCGCGTCGGTGACACTCGAGTCGTAACCCCAGGACTGAAAGATCATCTGGACGCCGACACGCATGACGGCAGCGTAGGACGGAACCCTTGACGAGACCCCTACGGCAGCCGGCGCAGCACCTTCAACAAGCCGAGGCGGACGGGTGACTGGTGGTGCGAGCCGTGAGCCCCGCCCGAGCCGAGCCCGTCGCGGTGCTCGAGGTACCAGTCGTACGACTCGATGAGCATCGAGGAGTTCGAGTGCCGCGGCTCCCAACCCAGCTCGGTGCGAGCCTTCGTGATGTCGAAGAACAGCGACTCGGCATACATCAGCCAGTGGTACGGCGCGAACGGCGCCAGCCCCACGGCGGCGAGCGCGCTCATCGCGACCTGGGCGGGCCCGGTCGGCAGCGAGCGAACCGACGACCCCGTGCCCGCGTGATCGACGAGCGCCTGGATCGTTTCGCGCATCGTGCCGAACTCCCCAGCCCCGACGTTGTAGATCGTTGCCCCTGGCCGGTCGCCGGCGCGCAGGCACGCATCGGCGAGATCGTCGGCGTGCACGAGCTGGTAGCGGTTGTCACCGGAGCCGAGCACGTACACGGGTGCGCCCTCGGCCACGAAGTCGAACAACACGGCGAAGATGCCGAGGCGGCCATGACCGAGGATCGTGCGGGGACGCACGATCGTGACGTCGAGCCCCGCGGCGACGGCTTCGTGGCACAGCTGCTCGGCGCGCAACTTGGCGCGGCCGTACGCCTCGAGCGGACGGCACGGAGCATCTTCCGTCACCGGATTCGACTCCGGCACCCCGAACACCGCGCTGGACGAGGTGTGCACCACCTTCGCAACCCGCGCATCGCGTGCCGCGACGAGAACGTTGGCGGTCCCGACGACGTTCACCGAGTCGAACAACTCGCGATCCCGGGCCAGTGGGACCTGCGCGACGTTGTGCAGCACCACGTCGGCGCCGTCGCACGCCTTCCGGACCACGGAGAGGTCACGGATGTCGCCGGGGAAGTAGTCGACGTCGCCTTCGCTCGACGCCGGCGGGTTGAGGTCGAGGACGCGAACGTGATCGCCGCGCGCGATTGCCTGCCCCGCCACGACCGTGCCGAAGTAGCCGCTGCCACCGGTGACGAGGAGTGTGCGCCCCATCAGATCGCATCGCCGTTCGCAAGCGACCAGCGAATCGCCTCGCGCATCCCCTCGAACAGTCCGGTCTGTGGGTCGTAGGCGATCTCGGCACGAGCGCGCGAGATGTCGCACGCGATCGTGTGGCTGAGCTCGCCGAGCACATGCACCGCCTGCAGGTACCGGCCGCGTGCCTGCACGAACCGGTCGATGGACTCCGCGAGCCGCGCCGCGGCGCGCGGCATCGTCGGTGGGCGCCTGCTCGTCGCCGACAGCCCCTCGGCGACGAGCGCACTTTTGATCGTGTCGAGGATCGTGCGCAGCTCGTAGGGCTCGGCGTCGGCGATCCAGTAGGCACGGCCGGGGGCGGCCGCGGCCACCTCCGCCCGCAGCATCCCGTGCACGAGGTTGCCGGTGAAGACCATCGACCGTTGCTGGGTGCCGTCGCCGACGAGGGGGAACCGGCCCTTGCGGATGGCGGAGAGGAACTGCGTCTGCCGGGCCGGCTGGTAGGGGCCGTAGAACCACGGCGGGCGCACGATGACGGTTTCGAGATCGCCGTGGTCGTAGCTGCGCTGGACGAGCTGCTCGGCTTCCAGCTTCGAGTGGCCGTAGCCGAGGTACGGGTCGAACGCAGACGCTTCGGTGAATCGGTCGGCCGGCGCAGCATTCGTGCCGAAGGGCGAGTTCGAGGAGACATGCACGAATCGCACCGCCGTCGCGCGGCGGGCGCGATCGAGCGCGAGTTGGGTGCCGCCGACATTGACGTCGAACAGCTCACGCACCTTGGCCTCGGGATGGATCACCCCCGCGGCATGGAACACCGAGGCCGATCCGATCCCCTCGAACAGTCGGTCCAGCGCGACCGGATCGCGGACGTCTCCGACCACGGGTTCGACGGTCGGGCCGATGACGGACAAAAGGGATGCATCGCCGTCGGCGCGAACGAGGCAGCGCACGCGTTCCCGCTGCGGCGCAAGGGCGCGCACCAAATTCTGTCCGAGCCATCCGTTCGCGCCGGTGACGACGACGTTGGCCGGAACCGGTTGATCAGTCGCGGTCATCACACCCCAGCACGAGTCGGCACGTTAGTGGCGGCAAAATCGGAACTCGACGACATCCCGGCAGTATCAGAACAGCTTCGCTACCCTGCCACCGCCATCTAGCGAGGGAGTCATGGCATGCGCAAGGCGAAGCGATTTCGCATTCTGACCATCACAGCGTTGTCTCTGGCGGCATTCGCCGTGCCCGCCGTTGCGGCATCCGCTGCGCCGCCGCCCACGACGGATTGCACGACTGCGATCAGCGACACGACCATCGCCGGTGATCTGCGGGTCCCGAACAACATGACGTGTCACTTGAAGAACGTCAACGTCACGGGTTCGGTCACGGTGAATCCCGGGGCGTCGCTGTACAGCCGGTTGAACACCTTCATCCACGGCAGCCTGACCTCCAACGCGTCGCGGTTCATCCAGGCCAACAACACGACGTTCGGCGGTCCGGTGAAGATCTCGAAGCTGCACACCGGAAAGAAGGAGGCACGGAACGGGATCTGCAACTCGGATCTCAAGTCCGACCTGCGCATCAGCGACAACGATCCTCGCTCGGACTTCGTCGTCGGCGATGAGCCGCCCGATGAATTCTGCAATGGCGGGAACAAGATCGCGGGTTCCGTCTGGCTGCAGAGCAATCACGCCAGCACGCAACTCGCGAACAACGAGATTGCCGGCACGGTGTACGTCGTCAACAACACGCAGACCGACACCGAGGAGATCGAGTTCGACATCGGTGGCAACTCCATCACCGGCAACCTGAATTGCTCCGGCAACAACCCGGCGCCCGACACCTCGGAACCGAACACGGTGAACGGTTCGTCGAACGGTCAGTGCGCCGTCGTCTGAGGTAGCACCACCCTCGCCCGGCGATTGGACCACGGGCTCACCTGAGCCCGTGGTCCAGCGCTCGAGGAGATCTCTACTGGCAAGGCCAGCAGTGGGCGATGAGGGACTTGAACCCACGGCCTCTTCCGTGTCGAGGAAGCGCTCTACCAGGCTGAGCTAATCGCCCTTGCGAAATGCGGTGACTGGTGAGAGTAGCGGTCAAAGGTTCCCGCGGCGCTCTTGTTCCCGCTCGATGGCCTGGAAGAGCGCCTTGAAGGTGCCCTCGCCGAAGCCTTTGGCACCTTCGCGCTGGATGATCTCGAAGAAGACGGTTGGCCGGTCGGTCAGCGTCTCGGTGAAGACCTGGAGCAGGAACCCGTCGTGGTCGCGGTCCACCAGGATGCCGAGCTCGGCGAGCCGCTCCCAGGGCAGCTCGGTGCCCATCTCCCCCATGCGCTCGCGGGCCTCGTCGTAGTACGAGGCGGGGACGTCGAGGAAGCGCACCCCACGCTCCCGCAGCGCACGCACCGACGCGATGATGTCGGACGTCCGCAGGGCGATGTGCTGAACGCCCGGCGACCCGTAGTAGTCGAGATACTCCTCGATCTGGCTCTTGCGGCGGCCGGAAGCCGGCTCGTTGATCGGCAGCACGATGCGGTCGTGGTTCCACACCACCGTCGACATCAGGGCGGAGTACTCCGTCGAGATCGCTTCGTCGCTGAAGTGCACGAGCTGGTCGAACCCGAGGACCTTTTCGTAGTAGTCGACCCATTCGCCCAGCTTCCCGAGCTCGACGTTGGCCACGACGTGGTCGATCCGCTCGATGCCGACCGGGGCGCCCGCGGGGTTCAGGAGCGGCGACGGTTCGAATTGTGGTGCGAATGGCCCCTCGTACCGCGACCGGTCGAGGAACGTGTGCACCGTCTCGCCATAGGTGGCGATCGCCGCGTGGCGGATCGTGCCGTTGCCGGTGGCATCCACATCGTCGACCGGAGGCCGGAACGACGTGGCGCCCCGAGCCAGCGCCGCGTCGTAGGCGGCGTCGACATCGTCGACGAGAAACGCGATGTCGCGGATGCCGTCGCCGTGGAGGCGCACATGCTCCGCGACCGGAGAGTCGGGGGTCAGTCCGCCCGTCACGAGGAAGCGAACATCGCCTTGCTGCAACAGGTACGAGACCCGATCACGCCGTCCGGTCTCTGGCCCCGCGTGGGCGACGGGCTCGAAGCCGAAGGCCGCCGCGAGGAACCCGGCAAAGGCACGGGCGTTGCCCACCCACCACTCGAGATGGTCGATGCCGCCGAGACGAGGCGGCGCCACGGCGGCGGGGGTCGCGGTGGGCTGGGTCACGGTCATGATGGCTCTCTCCACGGAGGACGATCTGTACCTGCAGTCAACGGATCTCTCGCCGATCCGTCAACGCTCGCGCCGAGGCTTGCACACTTTGCCCACCCGCGACGCGGGACCGCTCTACGCTGCCCCACATGTTGCCCACTGGGATCGACGACCTCGATGCCCGCCTCATCCTCACGCTCGCGGCGGTACCCCGCGCCGGGATCATGGAGCTCGCCCGCCGCCTCAAGGTCGCGCGCGGCACGGTGCAGGCCCGGCTCGACAAGCTGCAGGACCGCGGGGTGATCACCGGCTTCGGCCCCGACCTCGATCTGCGCGCAATCGGGTACACCGTCCTCGCCTTCGTCACGCTCGAGATCGCGCAAGGACGGCTGGTCGACGTCACCGAGCACCTCGCCGGCATCCCGGAGGTGCTCGAAGCCCACGCCACCACTGGCCCCGGCGATCTGCACTGCCGCGTCGTGGCCCGCACGAACGAACATCTGCAGGACGTCATCACCGGCATCCTCGGAGTGAACGGCATCATGCGCACCACGACGCAGATCGCGTTGACCGAACAGCTCGGCCATCGCGTGCTCCCACTCGTCGCACAGCTCACTCCGTGACGACGGCACTGCCACGCGACCAGTTCCCGGTCGCCGAGCGCTACCGCTACTTCGATCACGCTGGAGTCGCGCCGATCCCCCGCGTGGGCGCCGATGCGATGCGGTGGTGGGTCGATCGCGTGTTGACGCAAGGCAAGGTCGACTACGACGCGTATGAAACCCGCCAAGATGCCACCCGCGCCGCCGCGGCCGAGCTCATGGGTGTTCCTGTAGCGGACGTGGCCTTCGTGAAGAACACCACCGAGGGGATCGGCTTCGTGGCGTCAGGACTCGACTGGTCGCCTGGGGACCGGGTGATCGTGCCCGCTGGCGAGTTCTCGTCGAACGTCTATCCCTGGCTGGCGTTGCGCGATCGCGGCGTGCAGGTCGACCTCGTGCCGCCCGTCGGCGACGGCGGTGCGCTTCCCATCGCCGCGTTCGAACGGCAGCTGGCCGCAGGGCCGCCGCCGAAAGTCGTCGCGGTGAGCTGGGTGCACTACGGGCACGGTTGGCGCACCGATGTCGCCGCTCTGACGCGACTGAGCCATGACGCGGGCGCGCTGTTGTGCCTCGATGCGGTCCAAGGGCTCGGCATCGTGCCCGCGGCCTTCGCGGAATGGCAGGTCGACTTCGCCGTGGCCGGCGGGCACAAGTGGCTCCTCGGACCGGAGGGCATCGGCGTCTTCTATGTCGCCGAGCACGCCCGCGATCGTCTCCAGCCGCTCGAGCCCGGATGGGCGTCGGTCGCGCATCGCTCCGAGTGGGAGAACCTCGATCTCGTGTGGGACGAGTCGGCCCGCCGTTTCGAGGGCGGCTCCTTCAACATGGTCGGCACCATGGCGCTCGGCGCGTCG
>JBEEFX010000260.1:0-3706 GCA_041166365.1 Acidimicrobiaceae bacterium | reverse complement strand
AGTACCTGATCACCCGCGTCTTCGACGCCCCGGCCGACTTGGTCTTCAAGGCGTACACCACGCCCGAGCTCGTGAAGCGGTGGTGGGGCTTCGACAGCTCCGAGTGGCTGGTCTGTGAGATCGACCTGCGCGTCGGCGGCACCTGGCGCTTCGTCACCCGCGAGGGCGACATGGAGGTCGGCTTCCACGGTGAGTACCGCGAGGTCGAACACCCTCATCGGCTGGTGTCGACCGAGGCCTACGAAGGGCTCCCCGATCCGGACGCGAACGCGGCGCTCAACACCCTCACGCTGGATGAGCGCGATGGCGTGACGACCATGACCATCCTCGTGCAGCACGAGAACCAAGAGGGTCGCGACGCGGTCATCGCATCGGGCATGGAGGGCGGCATGCAGGTGTCCTTCGACCGGCTCGAGGACCTTGTCGCCGACTCGGTCTCTCCCGCGGCCGCGGAGCACACACCAACGGGCTGAGCGTCAAGCAGCGCGGGAGAAGCGACGACCGCGGCGACCGCGACGCTCGAGCGCATACATGGCCATCATGAACGTGAGCACCACGACGCGTAGGTTGGCGCGGTGGCGCAGTGGATTCGCTGGCTCATCATCGGCTTGGCGGTGCTCGCGTCCTCGTGGACGGTGCTCGTCGTGCTGGCTCGACGCCTGCCGCCGGGCACGCTCAAGGAACTGGCCGGATTCCTGCCCAACTGCGTGACGATGATCCGCCGCCTCCGGAAGCATCCGGCGGTGCCGCGGCGAGCGAAGGTCGCCCTCGCGTTCGCGGGATTGTGGGTGCTGTCACCCATCGACTTGATCCCCGAGTTCCTGCCGGTCATCGGTCCGCTCGACGACGTCGTCGTCTTCGCGCTCGCCTTGCGCTACGCCGCTCGCCGCGTGCCCCGAGACGTGATCCTCGCCGCGTGGCCTGGCGATCCTGCGGTCATCCAGCGGCTGCTGGGCCCGGACCGAGGCCGCATTCCGATCGATTGACCGCTTGCGCGTTCTATGCGCGCGGCTCCTGGTGTTGACGGCGTTCGGACAGTCGGGCGGCGTAGGCCGCCGCTTCGGCGCGACGGCTCATGCCGAGCTTGGCCAGCACATTGGACACGTAATTCTTGACCGTCTTCTCGGCCAGGAAGAGCTGCTCACCGATCTGGCGATTGGTCATGCCTTCGGCGATCAGATCGAGAATGCGGCGCTCCTGGTCGGTGAGACCGGCGAGCTCATCCGGCTCCGGGTGGCGCAGCCGCTCCAACACGCGAGCGGTCAACGAAGGGTCGAGCAGCGACTCCCCTTGACCGACGCGCCGCACCCCGTCGACAAGATCGTTCCCGCGCACTTGTTTCAACACGTAGCCCGCCGCCCCCGCCATGATCGCGCTGAACAGCGCTTCGTCATCCGCGTACGAGGTGAGCATCAAACAGGCGATCTCGGGATGCTTCGACCGGATCTCGCGGCACACCTCCACGCCGTCCCCATCGGGAAGGCGGACGTCGAGGATCGCGACGTTCGGGCTCGTCGCGGGAATGCGCCCGTACGCCTCCTCCGCGGTGCCCGCTTCGCCCACGACTTCGAGGTCGTCCTCCGTCTCGAGCAGTTCGCGGACGCCCCGGCGGACGACCTCATGGTCGTCCAGTAGGAACACTCGAATCGTCACGGTCCTATTCTCGCCCAATGTCCGAAGTGGCGGGTCCCCGCAGGCTGCGCGAGCTGCTCGATGCTGTGCTCGCCCTCACCTCGGATCTCGACGCTCCGAGCATGCTCCGCAGGATCGTGGAGGCGGCCGTCGCGCTCGTGGATGCCCGCTACGGCGCGCTCGGCGTGCTCGACGACACCGGCACCCGCCTTTCGCAGTTCATCACGGTCGGCATCGACGACGACACGCATCGGCTCATCGGCGATCTCCCCGAAGGGCACGGGCTCCTCGGTTCGCTCATCGTGGACGCCAAACCGCTGCGGCTGCCCGACCTGCGCGAGCATCCCGACAGTTTCGGGTTCCCTGCCCATCACCCGCCCATGCGATCGTTTCTCGGCGTGCCCATCCGGGTGCGCAACGAGGTCTTCGGCAACCTGTATCTGACGGACAAGACGGTGGCCGAGGCCTTCACCGATGTCGACGAGGAACTCGTGGTCGGACTCGCGGCCGCGGCCGGAGTCGCGATCGAGAACGCCCGGCTCCACGCCCGGGTACAGCAGTTCGCGCTCGTCGAAGACCGTGAGCGCATCGCCCGCGATCTGCACGACACCGTCATCCAGCGCCTGTTCGCGACGGGCTTGTCGTTGCAGGGAACGGCGCGACTCGTTCGCAGCGATGCCGAGTCGGCCGTGAGTCGCATCGAGGGAGCAGTTGATGACCTCGATCTCACGGTGAAGCACATCCGCTCTGCGATCTTCGGGTTGGAATCGTCTCGCCCGGTCTCGGGCAAGGGTTTGCGCGACCGTGTGTTGGGGCTCGCCCGGCAAGTAGCGGGCGCGCTCGGCTTCGAACCGCGATGCTTCTTCGACGGTCCCGTCGACAACGGCGTCAGTGATGAAGTGGCCGCCGAGCTCCTGGCGACGCTGCGGGAAGCGCTCAGCAACGTTGCCCGTCACGCGCAGGCGACCCGCGTGGACGTCGAGTTGGTCGTGACCGACCAGGTCATGTTGCGGGTCATCGACGATGGGACCGGACCGCCCGCGTCGACGGCGCAACGGGGGCACGGGCTCAAGAACATGGAGGCGCGCGCCGCGGCGCACGAAGGCGCGTTCGAATTGCGCGCCGGGCCGGGGGGCGGCACGGTCCTGGAATGGCGTGTGCCGCGCCGATGATTCACGGCCGGAGCGAGCCCGATCCGGCGGCGATGCGACGACCGGACACGAACTCCGTCGAGATCGCGACCACGGTCGCGTCTCCCTCCAGCGCCCAGAGGCCGAGTCGCTCCTGAGGACGTTCCCCGCTGTAAGTGGCGTCGCCCGCCGCATCGTCGATCTCGGCAGCAACTCCGGTCACGGCGACGCTCCAACCCGAGTGGTCGATGGGGTCGAAGTCGTCGACCTCGAACGCGACCACCGCGTTCTGCAGAGCGACGTCGAGCGTGCTGCCCCGACTGGTGCGCAGCAAGATGCGCTCTCCCGCAAGGCGGAAGTTCACCGGCAACACCGCCGGCAAGGCGCCCGACGTGAACCCGACGCGGCCGAGTGTCGCCAAGGCCAGCAGCCGTAGACACTCCTCTCGGCCGAGAACCTCGAGCCCGTTGCGGTCGACCTCCATCACGCGGGAACTCTGAGGCGCAGGTCGAGAACGACGTGCACCACGCCGGCCTCGGTGTTCGATTCCACCAGGAGTCCGGAGCGGCGGAACACCCCGAGCATCCGATGGTTCTCGCCGAGCGTGTCGGCCACGAATCGGACGATGCCTTCGCTCGTCGCGCGAGCCGCGAGCTCGGCGAGCAGCTGTCTGCACACCCCATTGCCCTGGCGGCTGTCGCTGGTCACGAACGCGACCTCTGCGTCGTCCGTCCCCGGGACACGGTCGAAACGCGCGACGGCGATGATGTCATCGCCGTCGAGGGCCACGAGGGCCTCACGGTCGTGATGGTCGACGTGCGTGAAGCGTTCGACCTCGGTCGGCGTGAGATGCGGATGTAGCAGGAAGAACCGCATACGCGTGGTCTCGCTCGTCAGCCCTTCGTGAAAGCGCACGAGAGCATCGCGATCTGAACGCGACATCG
>JBEEFX010000259.1:0-10696 GCA_041166365.1 Acidimicrobiaceae bacterium | reverse complement strand
AGGCCAGCATCGCCATCCTGCGGGGCCTGAAGGAGCGGTACGAGGTCCACCACGGCGTCAGGATCCAGGACGCCGCCCTGGTCGCCGCCGGCGTGCTGTCCGACCGCTACATCACCGGGCGCTTCCTGCCTGACAAGGCCATCGACCTGATCGACGAAGCCGCCAGCAAGCTGCGCATCGAGATCGACTCCATGCCGCTCGAGATCGATGTCGTCGAGCGCCGGATCCGTCAGATCGAGATCGAACGGGTCGCGCTCTCGAAGGAGGTCGACGCCGCCAGCAAGGAGCGCCTCGCCGCCCTCGACGAGGAGCTCGCCAACCTCAACGAGCAGAAGGCGGCGATGGTCGCCCACTGGCAGTCCGAGAAAGAGGCGATCGCGACGATCCGTGGCTTGAAGGAGGAGCTCGATCAACATCGAGGTGAGGTCGAGCGTGAGACCGACCTCGAGCGGGCTGCCGAGATCCGTTACGGCGTGATCCCCGAGCTCGAGCGCAAGGTCGAAGAGGCGACCAAGCGACTGGCCGAGCTCCAGGCGCATCAAAAGATGTTGAAGGAAGAGGTCGACGAGGAAGACATCGCCGAGGTCGTGAGCAAATGGACGGGCGTCCCCGTCAGCCGGCTCATGGAAGGCGAGATGCACAAGCTGCTGCGGCTCGAAGAGGTCCTGCACCAGCGGGTGATCGGCCAGGACGAGGCCGTGAACGCGGTCGCGAACGCCATCCGCCGGAGTCGCGCAGGGCTCTCCGATCCCCATCGGCCGATCGGGTCGTTCCTGTTCCTCGGCCCGACCGGTGTGGGCAAGACCGAGCTGGCGAGGGCACTGGCCGACTACCTCTTCGACGACGAGCGGGCGATGGTCCGCATCGACATGAGCGAGTACCAGGAGAAGCACACGGTCTCGCGCCTGATCGGCGCGCCGCCGGGCTACGTCGGCTATGACGAGGGGGGTCAGCTCACGGAAGCCGTCCGGCGCCGGCCGTACGCGGTGGTGCTCCTCGACGAGATCGAGAAGGCGCACGCGGAGGTCTTCAACGTCCTGTTGCAGCTCCTCGACGACGGGCGCCTGACCGACGGTCAAGGTCGCACCGTCGACTTCACCAACGTCGTGCTGATCATGACGTCCAACCTGCCCGGTGAGCCCAAGGACTTCTTCAAGCCCGAGTTCATCAACCGCATCGACGACATCGTGCGGTTCCGCAGCCTCACGGCGGACGACCTCGGAGCCATCGTCGACATCCAGCTGGAGCGGCTCCGGGAGCGGTTGGCGGCCCGCCGGATCACGCTCGAGGTGACCCAGCCGGCCCGGGAGCTCGTGGCCACGATCGGCTACGACCCCGCGTTCGGCGCCCGTCCACTCAAGCGGGTGATCCAGCGCGAGATCGGCGACCGGCTGGCCACCGCCATCCTCGACGGCACGATCGCCGAAGGCGACCAGGTCACGGTCGATGCCGACGGCGACCAGCTCGTCGTGCAGCGCTGACCGTCACACAACGGTAACACTCTGCGTAGGCCATTGGGCCTATTGCACCACCCTCCGTGAGGAACTAGTCTTCCCGTGGGGAAAGCACTGATCCTCCCGGCGCACTGGTCGCTATGCCGGGTGGGGAGCGAGAGCGAAACCGGCCCCGGACATAGGTCCGGAGGGCCGGTTTCCGAGGTTTTGGGGCCCGGCCGATCCGAACTACTTCGACTCCCACGCATACAAGGAGCAGTTCGATGGCCCAGGTCAGCGGGACCGAGCGGGGCAACCCCCGTTCGACATCACCTCGAAAGGTCGTCTTCTTGGTCGGCCTCCTCGTCGCCGTGCTCGGCGGACTCTTCGTGTCGTTCGCGCCGACGGCGAGCGCGGACACGGAATCCGACGTTGCGGCGATCACCAACTACGGCACCTACCCTCAAGACGGGTTGATCCCCGACGGCTGCACCCAGCAGGGGGCGGCGGTCCTCGTCGGCCTCTCCTACGCGATCACGCACAACGGTGTGGAGCGGACCGCCACGAGCCTCAGCGGCGAGCAGCTGTTCATCAACGACCAGGTCACGATGTCGTGGACGAACTACGCCGCCGGCTGTGAAGGCATCGGCGTGAGCCTCGCGGTCAAGTCGACCGACCACAACACCTTCGTCATCACCGACAACCAGCACCTCATCGCCGGGTGGCAGTACTGCAGTGGCTCCGACTGCGGCGGGAACGGCACCGGCGCCGGCAGCCTGACGCTGCACGTCCCGTCGAAGCAGCAGGCCTGCAACTTCCAGTTCGACGCCATCATCGGCCCACCGCTCGCCGACGTCGGTCCGGCCGGCAGCTACTACAGCTCGTCCAACCGCGCCTCACAGAACATGGCGCACCCGACGGACCGCAACATGCTCATCGGCGCCAGCAACGGTGGCAAGGGTGAGTGCGTTCCCCCGACGGTGGAGGCGAGCCAGAGCTGCACCACCGATGTCGGCCCGGGTGTTGACGTCGCGATCACGAACCCCGATCCGAACGACACGGCGATCGTCGACGTGCTCAAGAACGGCGTGGTATCGACCAGCCAGAAGTCGGTGCCCATCGGCGAGACGGTGGACGTGCTCGTGCCCTTCGGGCCCAAGGAGCATGGAACGGTCAGCGTCAACTGGACCGACTCCGCAGGAGTCATCGACCCGGTGATCGAGATCTACACCCACGACTTCACGTTCAACTGTCTCGACGTCAACGCCACGATCACGCACAGCTGTGCTCAAGGCGGGGTCGACGTCAACATCACGAACAACGGGTCGGAGACGGCCACGATGGTGGTGACCAAGGGCGGCACGCTCATCGACACCGTGACGGTGGCCGGCGGCGGCACCGAGCCCCGCCACTACCCGATGGCCGAGGACGAGACCGCCACCTACCGGGTGACCGGTGGGGGCTTCGACAGCGGCGATGTCGTGTTCACGCACGACTGCGTGGCGGCCGAATCGTCCACGACGACGCCGTCGACCGTGCCCGACACCGTGGAGGGCACGGACGTCGTGCGATCCACGACGCTGCCTCGGACGGGTTCGAGCTCGACCATGTCGATGTCCGCGATGGCCGGTCTGCTGCTCATGACCGGTGGACTGTTGCTGGCGCTGGCCAACCGGCCGATGCCGACGACGGCCACAGCAAGCACGCGCTCGCGGGGGCGATGAAAAACCCGGTGACCCCACGGTGGTGGGGGGTCATCTGATCTGACCGGCACGGCGGAGTGCCGGCCAGGTCAAGCAGACCGCGTGGGAGCGGAGGCGGCGGCACGGGGTGAAGACCCCGTGCCGTTTCGCCTGTTGGTGCACGCCTGCCGCGTGCGGCCCCGGCACCGCGTCCTAGTCTCGTGGGCGCCATGCGCGAGCGCTTGAAGATCATGCTGGGCGACGCCGGCTCGCTGGCGAGATATCCGCAGGGTGGTGGCCATTGGGCGGTCTTTGTGCAGTACCTGGCCGGTCTCATCGATCTCGGCCACGACCCGCTGTTGCTCGAGGTCGTGGAATCGGAACCATCGAACGACGCAACGGTCGACGCCTTTTTCGCCAACGTCGCGTCTGTCGGCATGGTCGGTCGAGCTGCATTGCTGACGTACTCCGGCGCGGACTGGCCTCCCGACCTTGACCAATGCGAGGTCCATGGGTTCGCCCCGGCGGAGCTCCGCCGGTGGATCGCCGACACCGACCTGCTTTTCAACGTCTGTGGATGGATCCGCCCCCCATTGCTCGGCCACTTCCGACGCAGAGCGCTCCTCGACCTCGATCCGGGTCATCTGCAACTCACGGTTTCGGCCGAGGACATGGCGATCGACGAGCATTGCGCGTTCCTCACCGTTGGGCTCAACGTTGGAACTGCGGCGTGTCCCGTGCCGACATTCGGTGTCCGATGGTGCACGTTCGCCCCCTTCATCCATCTCCCGTCGTGGGAGATGGCGGCACCCGCGCCCGAGGACGCTCCCTTCGCCTCGGTGACGCATTGGAACTGGGGGGAGCTGCATCTCGCCGATGGGACGGCCGTGAGTTTGTCGAAGCGCGATGCCTACCTTCGTTACCTCGATCTTCCCCGCCGCACCGGCCGGCGTTTCGAGCTCGCCGTCAATCTCGGCGATGATCCCGTCGGTGATACAGCTCGGCTGGAGGAGAGTGGCTGGACGGTGGTCGATCCCTGGGTCGTGGCCCGTTCGGTCGAGTCCTATGCCGCCTATCTGGTGGCATGTCGTGCAGAGATCTCCTGCGTCAAGCCCGTGTTCCGCGAGTTGAACACCGGGTGGTTCAGCGACCGGAGCGTGTGCTTTCTCGCATCGGGCCGACCGGTCATCGCTGAGGACACAGGATTCGCCAGTTCGCTTCCTCACGGCGCCGGTCTGGTCGCCTTTTCCGGTCTCGACGAGGCGGTAGAGGCTGTGCGTGCGGTCGACTTGGACTACGAGCGCCACGCCCGTGCGGCCCGGCGGTTGGCGGAAGAGGTCTTCTCGTCGGCGATCTGGCTTCCCAAGATGCTGGACGCCGCCGGATGAGTGATTCTTCGTGGGAGTCGCCGGGGCCAGAGCCACAATTGGCTGAGCTCGTCGGCCAGTGGGACTACTCGACGTTGCCCGCGAATGTCCGGCTGGGGCGCGAGTGCTTTCTCGAGACGCGCGGTGTTGTGGGACCCATCAAGACCACGCGAGATCCGGCGCTGGTGATCGGCGACCGCACTCGCATCTTGTCGGGCGGGTGGGGCGGGTCAATGACGATCGAGGATCCGGGAATGGTGGAGATCGGTGACGACAGCGTTCTCATCGGTGTCCAGATCATGTGCTCAGAACTCGTCCGAATAGGCGCGCGCGTGCTGGTGTCCTACAACACCGTCATCGCGGACTCCGACTTCCACCCGCGCGACCCGGACCTGCGCCGAAGCGACGCCATCTCGGGAGCCCCGTTGGGCGAGTGGTTCGGGTACGCCCCCCGCTACTCGGCACCGGTGATGATCGAGGATGACGTGACGATCGGGATCAACACGCTGATCCTGAAGGGCACCAAGATCGGGCGCGGTGCGACCGTGCTGGCGGGCTCGGTGGTGACCGCGGATGTTGCATCCGGCGCGAGTGTGCAAGGAAACCCCGCTCGTCAGGTCGAGCCATGACGTTCGTGACGCCCGGAGAGCGCCTGCCCTACGACTGGCTCCCCGTGGCCATCCCTAGTAACACCGAGTTCGGCACGAACGCGTACCTGCACAGCGCGTTTGCCTTCCGTCACTACCGGAGTCGACGTACTCCTGGGGTCCGGGTCGGCGATCACACCGCTCTGTACGACTCGACGATGTTCGACGTCGGACCCGACGGGCATGTCTCGATCGGCGACTACTGCGTGATCAACGGACCGATCTTCGCCACGGACCACGACGTCCATGTCGGGAGCTACGTCTACGTGAGCTATGAGGTCTACATCGCCGATTCGTCCGCGCCCGTGCCGTCATGGTGCTGGGGCGAAACGCGGCGTGGACGCGCCGCCGGGCGAGACATTGTCATCGGTGACGATTGCTGGATCGGTGTACGCAGCGCGGTGCTGGGCGGCGCGGTGCTCGGGCGCGGCGTGATCGTGGGCGCGGGCGCCGTCGTCGACTTTGAGGTGCCCGACTTCGCGATCGTGGCTGGAAACCCGGCCCGCGTCGTCGGTTGGGCACCACCGGGAGGTCATCGGCCGGATGCAACTCAGCGACTGACCTGATCTCTCGCAGACCCGAGGCCTGACCGTTGACTGGCGGTCTGTTCGCCCGCTGTCAGAACGGAGCGCCGGAGGCCGGGCCCCTGAGATTGGAAGCACTCGTCACTTACGGAGGCTCTAGGCCGACTCCGAAGCGAATGACGGCCCGTTGGGTTCGTCCGGCACATGTCGCACGGCCCATGGCGACCACGGCTGCAAGATTCGGTCAACTCACGTCAGCGGCGTTGACGTCGTGGTGCTGCCTTCCGGCCGGGCTCGGGTCGGACGCGTCGCAGTACGGTGACACGCCATGCAACTCGTCGGCATCAGCATGATGCGCAACGAGGTCGACATCGCGAGCGCGACCATCCGCTACGCCGTCGAAGTGCACGGACGACGGCACGAACTCGTTTCCGGTCTCCGGCTGCATGACGCGGTACTGCCCTTCGTGGGCCACGACGCCGAGTGAAACGCGTCCGCTCGACGATCGCGTTCTTCGACCTACCGGACGTGTTCGACGACTTCTACCCTCCGTACGGGGTGACGCCGGCCGCGTTCGCCACGGATTGGGACGGCACCGGAACTCATTCCTTTGCGACCGCCCTTCAGCAATCGGTTGGGAACGTCAGCTGGTATGTCTTCTCGATTGGAGCCGACTTGCCGGCGGGCACCCACGCCCTCGGTTTCCGCGTCCGCTTCCTTCGGTCCTCATGGCTGCATCGACAACTGTGGCAGTGGTTCTACGCGCGCCCGCGATCCTGGCGTCGACAGCGATGGTGGCGCGCGTATGGCGTTGTCGCCTCCTACCTCGCTCCGCTGTCACCCACTGCGGTGCGGGCCGTCGTGCGGGACCGACCGGCGGCGATTTTCCTGCAGGACTTCGCGACCGGTCGCTTCGACCTCGCAGTCCTCGCTGGTGCCTTACTGAGGATTCCGGTGGTCGCATACCACAGTGGCAGCCTTCCGAACCTGTGGCTAGGTCGGTCCATGCGTCGTACGACGCTTCGTCGGGCGAACCGGCTCATCGTCCAGAGCGAAGACATTCGACGCGTGCTCACGGAGGCGGGTGTCGACGCGTCCCGGATCGTCGAGCTTCCGACGCCGATCGACACCGCGCGTTATCGCCCACGATCGCGGTCGTGGGCGTGCCAGCGACTCGGACTGGACCCCTCACGCGCGTACGTCCTGTACATGGGCCGGCTCGATGACGCGGTCAAGCGCGTCAGCTCGCTCATCGGTGTCGTCGGCGCACTGGCTCGCGACCGGCCGGACCTCACCCTGCTGATCGCGGGCGATGGGCCCGCGCGCTCCGGGCTGGAGGCTGCGGCCCGAGCAGCCGGCGCAGGGAGAGTGGTGTTCTTGGGATGGGTCGACGAGCCGGAGGTCAAGGTCGCGCTACTCAACGCGGCCCATTGCCTCGCTCTACCGTCTCGGAGCGAAGGCGCGCCGACCGCGGTGTTGGAAGCGCTGGCGTGCGGGACGTACGTGGTCGCGACGCGCGTCGGCGCGCAACCGACGCTCCTCGTCGAGGGTCAGACAGGAACGTTGGTCGAACCCGAGGACGACGGTGCGTTGGAGCGCGCCCTCGAGGAGGCGCTCACCGCGCCCGAGGCGACAATCGAGCTACGGCACGTACGGCGCCGGACCTCGGGCGCGAGGACGGGTCTCGACGACGTCGGTGAACACCTGACCGAGCTCTTCGCCGAGCTTGGGGTCACGGGCGTTCGATGAGAAGCGGCACCGTGGGCCGGGCGCCTATCACGACGTCGTCGCCCACGAGGGCAGCGTCGATCGGCGTGCGAAACACCTCGGCCAACTGACGGAAGGACCATGCTCTGGTCGCGCCGGCGGTGCGCCAGCCTTCGAGCCATTCGGGCGCCCAGCGCGGCCCATGGACGGCCATGTCGCGATCGTGCCAGTACGCGATCACGGGGAGTCCGGCGGCCACTCGGTCGGACTCTGGTTGGTCGAGGTAGGGCGACACGATGGCCGACGTCCACGTCGGCACTGCCGCCTGGAGATGGCACAGACCCCACGAGTTGAAGAACGTGAAGCCGAGTCGGCGGGCGGCCGCCAACGTGTTGAGACCCCACGCCTCGCCCGGCGCCACCACGCTCGTTCCAGGGCCGCACGCCCGCTGCCAAGCGTCAAGCACCTCGGCTTGGGCGTCAACGGAAGGTTCGCCCGGATCCATGGGGGGTCGGAGCTCTCGGTACCACTCCTCGTTCGTGAATCGGTCAGGTGCGGCCATCCAACGCGGGACATCTGGGTGGAGGTGCGTGTAGCCGTGACACTCGAGCTCGGCTACGCCGCGCCGGACACCCTCATCGAGCGATCGCCATTCCCCCGGTGACGCGCGCCTGGACGGCACGACGCGGCCACCGGCCTCGACCCAACCGGGACAACAGAAGACGGACGCAGTGCCGAACCCCTCGAGGGCTCGCCACAGTGCGTCCCATGTTTCGGTGGAGACATCGTCGAATCGCCAACCCTCCAAATGCCGGCGCGACGACGCGCCCGGATCGTCGACGCGGGGAAGCAGCACGCCGCGGAGATCCGGTCGAACGAGCGCGCCCATCGCGTCACGCAGGCAGGCCAACGCCTCGCCGATGCTCTCGGGCGGCGGGCCCGTCACGACCGCGCAGCGGTCGGGAACGCGTCCGCCCCAGGACATCTCATCTGGGACGATGACAACGCCAGCGTCGACAGACGTGGACAGGTTGTTGGTGACGGTGTGCGGGATGGCAGCCGCCACGAGAATGGACAGCCAGGCGGGGCCGCCAGGTAGCCAACCGCCAGTGCCGTCGCCCCACATCGGGTCGAATGTCGACAACGAAGGGTCGAGCAGCACGACGCGAAGGGGGACAACTCCCAAGCCGCGTGAGGTTAGCGTCCTCTCGCAATGACGTCGCCGTACGACGCGAGGTTCTACGACGATCTACGCGATGGCGCTCGGCGTTCGGCCCGCCGCGTGGTTCCTCTGGTGCTCGAGCTCACGGGGGCTCGGAGCGTTGTCGACGTCGGCGCTGGCTCAGGGATATGGCTGGCGGTGTTCCGCGAGCACGGCGTCGACCGCGTGCTTGGCATCGAGGGTGAGCATCTCGATCTCGGAAGCCTTGACATCCCGCCCGAGCTGTTCGTCTTGCAAGACCTCGCGCTACCTGTCGACATCGGCGAGCGGTACGACTTGGCTGTCTCCTTGGAGGTTGCCGAGCATCTGCCAGAGTCGGTCGCTGACTGTTTCGTCGAGAGCTTGACGAGGCTGGCACCGCTCGTTCTCTTCTCCGCGGCCGCGCCACACCAAGGCGGCACGGAGCACGTCAACGAGCAGTGGCCCGATTGGTGGGCGGCGAGGTTCCAGGCTCGCGGGTACGTCCCCGTCGACTGCATCCGCCGCCGCATCTGGTCCGACCCCGGCGTCGAGTGGTGGTATGCCCAGAACACGATCCTCTACGTCGAAGGCTCGACGCTCGCGGACCGAGCACGGCTGCAGCATGAACACGAGCTGATGGGCACTGGCCAGCTTTCGGTCGTGCACCCATGCCGCCTGCTCGAGCTGATCGAGTGGTATGAGCAGAGCGCGAGCCGCTGAGCCCGATGCGTCGGTCAGTCGACGCCGGCCGTCGCCAGCAGCCGCTTGACGACGATGTTGCCGTCGAACACCTCCTCAGCAAGCGCGCGAGCGGCTCGGGCGTGGCGTCGATGGTCGCCCCGCACGTCCTTCACGGCCTCCACCGCATCGTCGAGAGTCGTCACGGCGATGAGCCCCCACCCGGTGGGGAGAACATCCTCGAACCCCGTTGTTTCCAGGACGACGGGCCGGCCGGCGGCCAGGTAGCAGGCCGATCGATCGCTGAACCAGCCCGAATGGGTCCCGACGTACAGCCCTTTGACCGCTGCGAACTCGGCGAGAGAGCCGTTCACGTACTCGCGATACGTCGAGACCGATCCAGCCACCTGGGACGCGGGGACAACGGTCCATCCCTGGGCGGCGAGCTCGGCGGTGGCCGCGTCGCTCGCGTCCTCGACCGCGATCTCGAGGCCTTCGCCGGCGAGCGCCGGCAGGCGATGGAATGCGCGGAGCTGCTCGGCCTTCGGACCCCACGTGCGCCCTCGGAAGATCTGGTAGTCCTGCCCCCACAGGCTCGCCACGGTCGTGAAGCGGTCACGGAGGACCGGTGCTGCCGGGTCCCACCAGTCAAGGCACACTGGGTTCCACGTGTGCTCCCAAGCAATGCCGCAGGTCGGCGAATCCGATCGGGCGGTACCGATGTTGGCGCCGACCGTGAAGTAGACGTCATGGTCTCCGAAGACGGTGAGGGGGTCGCGGCCCGACGACCAGACGTGGGTGAAGCCGGGATCCTGGTCGACCAGGATCCGAGGGCGGATCTCGGCCAACCAGGGCTCCAGATCGATGCTGTAGGTCGCTCCGAGGGAGACGACCGCATCGGCGGTGGCTGCGAACCTCTCGACGTGTGACGCGTCGAGGCCGAACCTGGCATCGCCATTCGGCGACAGCAGGGCGACCGGACCTCGTTCGAGCCACGGTTTGACGTCGTCAGGAACCGCGAGCGTCGGGCCGATGACGTCGTGGTACAGCACCTCGTGGCCACAGCGTCGGAGACTCTCCAACCACTGGAGCACGTAGGTCTGGTGCCCTCCGCGGCCGCTGCCGTCCCAAGTCAACGTTGCGCCCCGAAGAACGAGCCGTGACAATTACGGCCAGCCCGTGGTGGATGGAAAGCCGCGGAAGCTCACGAGTTCGATGCCGAGCTCGTCCACCGTCCGGCGGACCTCGGCGTCGGTGAGCGTGCGCAACTCCACCTCTCGCTCGCTGTCGTACATGGCGTCGTACCCCGCGGACCGGTAGCCAGGGTGGCACGAAAGCTCAGTCCACCCCGCAAGGACCTTGTCACGCAGCAGCTGCTTCAGGAACGCTGTCCCGACCTTGTCGAGCTCGGTGACACCCCACTCCCACTGGGCGTAGAAGTCACCGACGAAACGCACTCGTCCGTCGTCACGCAG
>JBEEFX010000258.1:0-8058 GCA_041166365.1 Acidimicrobiaceae bacterium | reverse complement strand
GCAAAGATGAACGTGTCCTCGTCGACCCACCAGTCGAAACCGACTCGGTTGGCGATCTCGGTGATGAACGCGAGATCAGAGTCGATCTGGAACTGATATTCGAGCTGTCGGTCCGTGCTGCTCACCTGGGCGGCCAGACCAGATTCGCCGACGAGCTTGGTGACGACGTCGGAGTAGGACATGGCGTTGTGCGTCGCCACCTTGGTGGCGCGCCCCATGCGGTGGCTCTTGTCGAGCGCGATGACAACGAGCTCGGATGAGCACGAAGGCATCTGCTCGATGGCCAAGCCCGTGACCTCGACGTGCGCGATCGCCGCCTGATCGGGGATCGCCACCACGATCGTGCTCGCCATCTTGACGAAGTTGGACTGCGCGAGCAGGTAATCGTCGTCGACGAACCGCAGCGTGCACCGCGCGGGAACCTGGAAGGCGCGCTCGACCCGGACCTCGATGAGCGCCGCCAGCCAGTTCGCCGGCAGCGGTTGGCCGTCGACCTTGATGATCGGAGTGAACTCCATCAGTCGAGCCGCGGGATCGAGAGGAGGCCGCCGGGGCGCAGGGCGAGCGGGTCTTCAACCGCGTTGGCGACGGCGATGGCCCGCCAACGCGTCGGATCGCCGTAGTGGATCGCGGCGATGCGGTCGAGCGTCTCGCCCGGCTGCACTCGATGAACGCGGTGAGGACGAGGCGTCCCTGACGTCGGGTTCTGCGGACCGAACGCCATCTCCGGGTCGTACTGCGTGAGGAGGAGATCGAGCCGCGCTCGCAGGGGAGTTCCGGTCGACGAGAAGTACACGAACGTGAGCTCGAGCTGTGAGATCACGGCCTTGAACGAGTGCAGATCGCCCCAGTGGAACCGGACCCACGGAGGACGGGCGTTGTTCGTCTGGTCGTCGCTACCGGGGAGCGACTTGTCGACCTCCATGAGCTTGAGGATCTGGCCGGTGTACTTCGTGACCGGCTCACCGTCGTTGGTGGTGTCGAAGAACAGTCGCACGGCGATCTGACCGGACTGCGCGCCGGTGTACCGCAACTTGGGGACGCCTTTACCGGGCATCGAGTCGGCCGACCATCCGTTGGCACGATTGAGCGCCAACTCGTTCGGGTTGAAGAGACACGGCACCTTGACGGCCGTGCCTTCGATCTCGAGAAACGCCTTCTCGGCCATTAGAACACTCCCGGATTGTGGCGACGTCCGCGACGCTCGAGCTCGGCGATCACTCGTTCCTCGATCGCCTCGACGATGTGAGAGATCAACTCGTTCATCGCCGGCGAGCTCGAGGTTCCGACGGTGTTGCCTGGCGCTCCCGCGGTCGCGGTCGTGCCGTTGAGGGTGCTCCAGATGATGCTCTTGAAGTCGGGCGCCGATTCCTCCGGCGTCTCGGCCCACCGCCTGATGATCGTCCCGGATCCGTTGGAAGCCGACGAGAACGGGCTCGGCGTGTTGGCCGAAGACCGACGGACGACCTCGGTGCTGCTCGCCCCCACGGGCGAGGCCGAAACCGGGGACGAACTCGACGATGACGATGACGAGGACGGAGCCGAGCTCGACGAGTTGCCGGTTCGGGCGGCCCTCGCGGCGCGCCGTTGCGCCGCGGGCCGCGCCGTGCGCTGGACCGACGGTTCGCTCGGGGTAGCCGTGACCGGCTTCGGCGGCTTCGGCGGCGCCGCCGCCGAGAGTGCACTCATCAATCCGCCGCTGGCGCCGACGGCCAAGCCGGCGGTGCCGAACGTGGGCGTACGGCTGTCGATTGCTTCCGAGCGGCGGACGGGCTCGGAGGGGCCGGCGTGGCTCGCAGGTCGTGCGGTGCGACGTCCGTCGGACGGTGCCGCATTGTGCCCCGCGATCGTCGGCGGCTGCATCACGCGCATGAGATTGCCGGTCGCCCGGGCCAGGTCCTCTTCCGGAGAATGGTGGTCGTCGTCGAAGAAGCGCGGGATGGGTGACGGCCGGGCTGCGTGGACGAGCTCGTGCGCGAACACTTCCGCCGAAGGCGGCGCGTTCTCGGGCGACGATGCGAAGTGCACGACGTTGTCGACGGTCGCGGCGCGCTTGCCTGCCCTGCGCAGCGCGTAGCTGGTCGACGGTCCGGAGCGAACGGCCACCGGACGCGGACCGGCAATGGCTCGCGCGAGCGGCGCGAACTTCGCGGGCACGGGGCGAACCGGATCGGCGGGGCGCCCGCGGAGAGCCTCGAGGAAGCGGGCGCCCGCGGACGCGGGTGCAACGCCTGGGAACGGAGCCGTACTGGCTGCGGGAGCAACGGGCGCGGCAACCTCGTGGGCCGCGATGGTGCGCCGAAGCTCGGGGCTGCGCGGCACTCCCGCCCATACGCCACCGGCCGGTGTCGAGCGCGAGACCGCCGTGCCCGCCGTCGTCGTGCCCACCGTCGTCGTGCGCGCCGTCGTGCCCATGCTTGTGCGCGCCGTCGTTCCCATCGTTGTCCCCGACATCGACGCGGCGATGGAGCGATCGGGTTCCCAGGCTCCCGGCCCACGCGGTTGCGGTCGGTTCGCGCTCACCGCACGGTCGGTGCTCGCGGGCGGCGCGCTCTGGGATGCCGGCGCGCTCGATCCGGGAAAGACGAGCGGCGCAGCGGTCTGCGTCGGAGCGATCGATGCACCGAACCGGCTGCGACGAGCGATCGGTGCGTTGTACGCGGCGAGGATCGACGAGACCCGGCCGGATGACGTCGTCGGAGCACCGGCGACCGGGCGGGCGCGCGCAAGGAGCGGCAGCATCTCGCGTGAACGAGCCGCGGTGGTGCGCCGCGCGAAAGCGGCGGCGAGCGGGAGTGCGGGCACGGGCGCTTCCGCCAACCGGGAGGGCATCGTGATCGGCGTCGAAAGCGAGGCCGCCCGAGCGCCAGGCTCCCGGCGCAACGGCTCGGAGCCTGCCCTTCGCGAAGCCGGCATCGCGGACGACGATGCCACCGGCGCAGCCGTTCCCGCGTGGTTGCCGATCGGGGTGTCGCGACGCCCACTGACGTTGTCGCGACCGACGTTGTCGCGACCGGCGTTGTCGCGACCGGCGCTGTCGCGACCGGCGCCGTCGGGACGCGTCGAGCGGTTGATCAAGGCGTTGATCGCCGCCGGCGCCGCTTGCGCCTGCGTCACGCGCTCAACGGCTTGAGCGACCGATCGGAACGCGGGAGTTGCCGCGGTGGGCCGCGCGAGCTGCAGCGCCGCACCACGCGGCGTCGTGAATGGCCGGTCGATCGTCGAGACCGGTGGCGCGACGAACGTGCTCGGGTGCGCGCTCCACGACGACATTCGTGTCAGCGCTCGCCGGACGGTCCCGACCGGGGAGGTGATCGATGCGGGAGCGGCAAAGAGCGCACGCGCCCGGACCAGGTTCGCAGGAGCGGCCGGACCGAACAGCGACACCGGAACAGTGCCGAGCGTCGTCGCCGCCGCCGACCACGTGGTCGCGCGAGCGGGGTCCTCGGAGCCGACCTCCGAGGGACTGGTGCGCACGGAACCGACGCTTCCGTCCTTCTGCTGCTGCTGCTGCTGCTGCTGCGCACCGGACGGCGGAGCTGCAGGGCCGGCGGTGGGCCCGGAACCGACGCTTCCGTCCTTCTGCTGCTGCGCGCCGGACGTCGGCGTTGCCGTGCCACCGGTGGGCCCGGAGCCGAGGTTTCGGTCAGTGGGGTGCGCCCCGGTGGGTGACACCGCGGTCGGAGGGGGCGGGTTGGGGGCCACTGGCGAGGGACCGGCGGCCGGCGGCGGGGAGGAAGAGGAGGAAGAGGAAGAGGGCGTCGACGCGGAAACGGTCCCGTTGCGGGCGGGCGCACCAGTGGGTGCCGGTGCGATCGTGCGGCGCGCGGCGACGGACGCTCCTGTCGCCGCGGACTCGATCGTCGGTGCAACCGGTAGCGACCGCGTGTTGAGCGCGGGGCTCGCCGTCGTCGGGCCACTCGTCGTCGTGGCGATGGCCGCGATGGTCGCAGCAGGGCTGGCCGCTCCTCGGGGCAACTCGCGAGGGACGCGTCGCAGCTCCGCCGCCAGCGCGCCTCGACGGGCCAGCGCCCCCGGTCGCGGCAGTGGCTGCCAGTGCATCGACTGCTCGACGTCGCCGGAGAACGCGAGCGGGGGCAGCGACATCGCGCGAGGGGCGAAGGTGCCCGCCCCGGAAGCAACGGCCGCCTCTTGTGCCGTTGCGCTCGTGAACGCGGACGCGCCGTGCAGCGCAACCGAGGACGGCGCGCCGGGCGAGCTCGACGCGGGCGAAACGCTGGGAGCGGTGGACGAATTCGGCGCTGTGCGCTGGTTCGATGGTTCGACGAACGGCGGTACGGCGGCGTCACTGCCAGGACGCGTCGGTCCGACCTGCCGTCCTGGCCCTGAAGCCTGCGCCGCGCGCCGTGCCCTCCCGCCTCCCGTAGATGGTGACGGTGGACCGACCGTTGACCGTCGGGCGACCGCCCGCGCGAGATCCCGCTTGCCGAGCATCGGACCGGCGGCGCGCACCTCGTCGGGGTTGGCGACGAAGGCGGCCTCGGTCACCATCCGGTGCGAAGCCGACGACGGGCCGGTGTCGATGCCTGCCGGTGACAGGCGGCCTCGCGACGTGGCCCGCGGCAATCCCCGCGGACCGGCGGCGGCGGCCTGTGCCGCGAAACCGCGTCGCGCTGTGCGTTGCAGCTCGCGCCGCTGGGCCGCTTGCACGTTCTGCTCCATGCGCGACGGCGACGGGCGCATCCGGTCGCGCTCTCGTTCGGCCACCGCCAACCACAGATCGAGCTGCATGCCGACGGGCAGGAGCTCCGTGCCACTCACCCTGGCGGCCACGTTCTGGCCGAGCATGCGCCGCGCGAGGATCGAGCGGCCGTTGAGGAAACCGAAGCGGGCCGCTTTGGCTCCGACACTCCCCGCCCGGCGGTCGGGCGCTACGCGCGCGAGCCGACGAGCATGTGGCGGCTCGTAACGGGCGGCCACCTCATGGCCAAGCCGCAGAGCGGCATCGGGCGCGGCGAAGTCCGACACGTCAACTCGTCTTCGACTTGAAGCCGTGGTGCGCGACCTCGAGCTCTTCGACGAGGGTCTGCTGGTCTTCGACGTTCAGCCGCGGTCCGGTCCAGCGGACGGGGAACGCTTCCTGCAGCTCATACGACCGCAGCCGGGTAGAACCATTCCCCATCAGCACCACCGCGCCGGTGCACCGGGCGACCTTGTTGCCATTGGCGGCGAACGCTTCACCGGACGACTTCGCCACCCAGTCGAACAGCGCGTCGGCCTTGATCAGACCGCGCTTCAAGACCAGGTTCGGCCACGTCATGCGGCCCGGGAAGGTGTGCACGAAACCGTTCTGGCCACCTTCCTCGTAGCTCTCGGTCTCGATCTTGAGCTCGAGGCCCGTGACCTCCATGAACTCGCCGATCTGCACGCCGTCGACCTCGAACAGGAAGTTCGAGCTGATGGGAATGGTGCCGTCGAAGCCGCGCTGTTCAGACATTGGTTCGCACTGCCTCCCACGCGCGGGCATTCAACGAGGACACCGCCCTGATGAGCCGAGCCCGGTCGGCGTGCTCGAGATCGAGCAGCCTCTCGAGGTCCCAGTGCAGGTGGTAGGCGAGGTAGGCCAGCTCCTGCCACAGGGCCTCGGTGGGGTACCGGATCATCTCGGGCTGGCCGGTACCTCCTCGATGGCAGAACGACGACCTTGCGGTCGCTCAGGCTGCACATCGCCGGCCTCGCCGGAGGGGCCGGTGTTCGCTTCTTGCTCCGGGGCTGGCGCAGCCGGCGACGTGATCGCCGGCTGCTCCGCCCCGCCCTGCGCCGCGAGCATCGAATCGATGTCCGCGTCACTTCCAAAGTTGATGACGCCGTAGAAATCCTGCAGGTATGCCAGGTCGACGGCGAAGAGGCCTTCGATCTCCCGCGGGGTCACCAACTCCATCGTTCCGAGCGAGCTGACGACGCGGGCCAGCACGAGAATCGTGAGGCGCGGGTCGTCAGGGCCCGTGATCGTCGGGTCACGCAGGGGTTCGAGCTCGTCGCGCGCCGTTGCCATCCGCATGACGCCGCGACGGTGCACTGCACCGTGGTCGTCGAGGTAGCCCCGAGGCAATACGAATTCGAATTCCGTGCGCAGACCCACCATCGGATTACTTCTTGCGCTCGAGACGCTCACACGTGAACGTGATGCTCTCGTGCACCGCCTCGGCCGACGTGGCCGAGAAGGAGTCGCTCGAGATCTTGTAGGGCCACGCATTGAAGAAGTTCCAGCGGGCGACCTCGACGTTGGACGTGTCGAAGATCACGATGGAACCGTTCTTGCGGGATCCCGCTCGATCGGCGATCGCCATGCCCTTGTCGCGGATGTCGTTGAACCACTTCCAAATGGGGTCGTTGTCGACATCGAGCGGCGCGATGCGCTTGACGGAGATGTCGCCGGGAACCTTCGCCTGGCCAAGGGTCTTGGCGACGACGAAGACACCAGCTGCGGTGGTCTGCTTCATCTCCACGACCTCGACTTCGACGTCGAGCCCGCTCACCTCGGTCAACGTGGCGATGTTCGCCCCGTCGATCTCCAGGTAGAAGTTGCTGGCGACGAGCGGATCATGCTTGAGCAAATCAGCTGTGGACATTGTTCCTCACTCTCCTTGTCGAACGAACGGCCTCAGCCGGCGATCTGCTTCTTCTGACTGATGCGGAAGATGACGAATTCGGCAGGCTTCACCGGGGCCAACCCGACCTCGACGACGAGCTTGCCTTCGTCGATCGATTGCGGCGGGTTCGTCTCGGCGTCGCATTTCACGTAGAAGGCCTGATCGGCAGAAGTGCCGAACAGCGCACCCGACGACCAGAGTCCCGTGAGGAACCCTTGCAGCGTCCGGCTCACGCCTTCCCACAACGTGACGTCGTTCGGCTCGAACACGGCGTACTGCGTGCCGTCCATGATCGTGGTCTCGACCATGTTGAAGAGCCGGCGGACGTTGATGTAGCGCCAGTCGGTATCGGACGACAGCGTGCGAGCACCCCAGATGCGGATGCCGCGCGTGCCGAACGGGCGGATGCAGTTGATCCCGATCGGGTTCAACAGCGACTGCTCGTTCTTGGTGATCGCCCGCTCGACGTCGAGGCAGCCGCGGATCGTGTCGTTGGCCGGTGCCTTCCAGACCCCACGGGTCTCGTCGGTCCTGGCCCACACGCCGGCAATGTGACCGGACGGCGGCACGAGGATCTCCTTGTCGCCGTTCGTCCCGATCGGATTGTCGATCTTGATCCACGGGTAGTAGAGCGCCGCGAACGCCGAGTCGTACATGGCGACATCGGAACGCCAGTCCTTGATCTGCTGCGGGGTCATCCCCGGAGGTGCGTCGAGGACCGCCATGCGGTTGGCCTGCAGCTCGCAGTGACCGATGACGGCGGTCTGCACGGCCTTCCAGAGGCCGAGATCGATCGTGCCGTCTTCCTTGGTGGCCGCGGTGATGAGGTCGGGGACGATCACCATGGTGACCTCGTCCGCCAACGCCAGACCGTTGATGCCGGTGCGGGACGACTCGGACCCGGCGAAGCGCTTGCCGTTGACCGGCACCGGAAGCGGTGCGGACTTGGCGAGCTCGTAGGAACCGGGCTTGAGCACGTCGAGGAGCGATGCCAGATCGACGCCCTTGTCGATCTCGACCGCCACCTTCACCTTCGTGGACTCCGCGTTCACGACCTTCTCGACGTTGCGGTCGCCTGGCAGGAACGTGAGACGTTCGAACGTCTCCATCGTTCCGTCACGGTCGACGATCGTGAGGTTGAACGGGTTCGGCCCGTCGGCGTCCCCTTCGGCGGCTTCGGCGTTCTCGACGACAACGGTGACGTTGGCGTCGGGCTCGACCGAAGTGACCTTCAGCGGGTTGCCGAGTGCACGGTCGGCTGCCGGCAGCGCACCTTGCGCGGGCTCGCCCGCCGGTGTGCTGTTCGGGATGCGCACGATGTACGCAATGCTGCCGCCGTTGTTGAAGTAGCCGTAGACCGCGTGCGCGAGCATCGCTCCGGGGATGAAGCCCCCGTAGAGGTTCTCGAACTGGGCCCAGTTGGTGACCAGACGGGGCTTGAGGC
>JBEEFX010000257.1:0-10500 GCA_041166365.1 Acidimicrobiaceae bacterium | reverse complement strand
GGCCGGATGGCACGCGGCGGCAACGTTCCGCTCGGCTACTACAAGGACCCGGTGAAGACCGCCGCGACGTTCGTGCAGGTCGAGGGCAAGCGCTACTCGGTGCCCGGCGACTTCGCCCGGCTCGAGCTCGACGGCACGATGACGTTGCTCGGCCGCGGCTCACAGTGCATCAACTCCGGAGGCGAGAAGATCTACCCGGAGGAGGTCGAAGCGGCCCTCAAGGCACACCCGAGCGTGTTCGACGTGCTCGTCGTCGGCGTCGAGGACGAGCGGTGGGGACAGAAGGTGACCGCCGTGGTCCAACCGCGACCTGGCACGTCGATCACGTTGGAGGAACTCGCGGAGCACTCCCGCACGCGGATCGCCGGGTACAAGGTGCCACGCGAGCTGCTGATCGTGGACCTGATCCCCCGACAGCCATCGGGCAAGCCCGACTACCCCCGGGCCAAGAAGCTCATCGAGGAGGCGTTGTCATGAAGAACAGGCTCGTCGACATGTTCGGGATCGAGTTCCCGATCTTCGCGTTCTCGCATTGCCGTGACGTCGTCGCCGCGGTCACCAACGCCGGCGGCATGGGCGTTCTCGGCGCGCTGGCGTTCTCGCCCGAGCAGCTCGAGCTCGAGCTGAAGTGGATCGACGAACACGTCGATGGGCGGCCGTACGGGGTCGACGTCGTGATGCCGGTGAAGACCGTCGACCGCGACGCGGGGCTCGACGACGTCAGCGACATCGGCGCCAAGCTGCGCGAGTTCATCTCGCAGGACCATTGGGACTACGTGGACAAGATCCTCGCCGATCACGGCGTCGACGTCTCCAACGATGCTGACGTGCTCGAGGAGGGGGCCGGGATGGGCGCCGGCGTGTTGGGATGGACGGAAGCCACCGGTGCACCCCAGATCGAGATCGCGCTGTCGCACCCGATCGCGCTGCTGGCGTCGGCGCTCGGTCCGCCCCCGAAGGCGGCGATCGACCAGGCGCACGAGCAAGGTGTGAAGGTGGCCGCGCTGATCGGCCGCGTGCAACAGGCGGTGCGCGACGTGCAGCAGGGCGTCGACATCATCATCGCCCAGGGTTACGAGGCGGGCGGCCACACGGGAGAGGTGGCCTCGATGGTCTTGGTGCCCGACGTCGTGGACGCGATCGCACCGGTACCGGTGCTCGCGGCGGGCGGCATCGGGTCGGGCCGGCAGATGGCGGCGGCGATGGCGCTCGGAGCCGACGGGGTGTGGACCGGGTCCATCTGGCTCACGACGATCGAGAACGACTACGGCGGCGTGGTGACCGAGAAGCTGCTCGCGGCGACGTCCACCGACACCGTCCGGTCGCGCGCGTTCACCGGTAAGCCCGCGCGCCAACTGCGCACCGCATGGACGGACGCGTGGGACTCCCCCGACTCGCCGGGAACGCTGCCGATGCCGTTGCAGTTCATCCTGAACGCGTACGCGACCCGCAAGATGGGCGCGAACCCGCCGCGCGAGCTCGTCGGGATGCCGGTCGGTCAGATCGTGAGCCGCATGAACTCGGTGCGCACCACGAAGCAGGTCGTCCTCGAGATGATCGACGAGTACATCGACGTCACCCAGAGGATGAACGCCGAGCTCGAGGACTAGCGCCCGCCTCGGGTTACGAGTCGTGCCACTCGAAGGATTCGCCGAGGTTGCATTCGTACCCGGACGCGGGGTACTCACGCACCCACTGCTGGTTCTGGACCTTCTCGATCACGAAGCAGGGTGACCCCTGACGTTTCGCGGGATACACGGTGCCGATCATGCCGGCACCGTCGTCGTCGGGTAAGGCGTTGATCGCGTCGACCAGCCTTGCGCGTGTGACGTCCGGCCCCAACGCCTGGAGGCCACGCACGAACTGCGCGGCGGCCGCCCAGCCATTCACCGGGAACAGGTCGACCGACGCATCGGGGAACAGCTCGGTGTTCCACTTGAGGAACTCCTGGAGCGCGGGACTCACCGACGGTTCCGCCGCGTCGAGCATCGGTGCGTGCGGGATGGGGTTGGTCCAACCGTTGGCGACATCACCCAGCAGCTTGATCAGCTGCGAGTTGTAGCCGATGTTGGACAGCTTGAGCTCCGGCTCGAAGTTCTGCTGGCGCATGCTGCGCGCCATCCGGATGTGCATGTTCACTTCGAACGCGAACAGATAGACGACCTGAGCACCCGAGCTCTGCATGTTGATGACTTCGGGCGTGTAGTCGGGCGATGTGGCCCCCGCACCCGACGGTCCGTACACGATCTGATAGCCGGCTCGCTTCATCGGTTCGAGCGACCCGCCGATGTTGGCGCGCACGCCGCCGACGTCCGCGTACAGGAATGCGGCCTTGGTGGCGCTGGGATGTTGCTGCAGCAGATACACGTACGGCCCGGTGTTGGCCACGTGCGTGCCCGGCGCAGGATCGGCGTGGGGCACGACGCTCTCGATCGGGCGGCCCTTCGGGTCGACCGACACGCCGACGTAGGGCACCTTGGTGGATTCGAGCAGGTCGATGTAGCCCGAATCGGCAACGGCCAGGTTGCCGACGAACGCGAAGACCTGCGGCTCGAGCCGTAGGAACTCGCCCCGCGCCCGCTGCGGGTCGAGGCCGTCGTCGCCCTCGACGATCGTGATCTTGCGGCCGCACACTCCGCCCTCGGCGTTGATCTTGGCCATGTACGCGGCGGCGCCTCGGTACTGCCCTTCGGTGGCACCGGGGAGTGGGCCCGACGCCGTGACCATCGCGGCCACCTTGATCTCGTCCGCGGTCACGCCGGTGTCGGTGGCACCCCCATGACAGTCCGCCGCGACGGTTCCTCCGGCGCCTCCGTCCGCCGCGACGTCGCCGGTTCCTCCGCCGGTTCCGGTTCCGCCGCCCGTGGCGCCGGCTCCCGTCGTTGCGCCCGCGCCGTTCGCGGTGCCCGTCGCGCCGGTGCCGGCTGCGGCCGTTCCATTGCCGTTGCTGCCGAGCGCGGCCGCGTCGAGGCGCGCGAGCACCTTGTCCGGCAGACGCGAACCGCACGCGGCTGGCAACAGCAACGCGACGACCAGCAACGCACGCCGCACCCCCAAGCGATGAATCCCCCGAATCACGCAATCGTGACGGTAGCCCCGAAACCGGAAGCGCGCTAGAACGTGTTCCAGCGGTCCGCAGCGGTTGGGGGTGGTTGGGCCTGCAGACGTTCTTCACGTTCTTGGTGCTCGGCATCACCCTGGCGGCCATCTACGCGATCTCGGCCACCGGCCTGGTCGTCACGTACATCACCTCCGGGGTCTTCAACTTCGCCCACGGCGCGGTCGGCATGTTCCTCGCGTTCGTGTACTGGGAGTTGCGCGTGAACCGCGGGTGGCCAACACCACTCGCGCTGATCGTCACCCTGGGAGTCGTCGCTCCGCTGATCGGCGTGACCCTCGACGCGCTGGTGATGCGCCGTCTGCTGCGCGGCACCACGGTTGCGACGAAGCTCGTCGTGACGCTCGCGCTGCTGCTGTCGTTCCAAGGCCTCGCGCTCGCGCTGTGGGACCTCAACCTGCGCACGGTCCCGGGGCTGTGGGGCGACCGCACCTTCCGCGTCGCCGGGGTCAACATCAGTTGGGATCAGGCGACCACCGTGTTCGCCGCGCTCGCGGTCGCGTTCGGCCTGCGCGTGCTGTTTCGTCGCACCCGCCTCGGTGTCGCGATGCGCGCGGTGGTCGACAACCCCGAGTTGTGTGCGATCAAGGGCTCGAGCCCGAACCGCATCACCGCGGCGTCGTGGGCGCTCGGCTCGATGCTCGCCGGCCTCGCGGCGATCCTCATCGCGCCCGGTCTGAATCTCGAGGTGAACGGTCTGAGCCTGCTGGTCGTGCAGGCGTACGCCGCCGCCGTGGTGGGTCGCCTCCAGAACCTTCCCGCCACGTTCGTAGGCGCGCTGGTGCTCGGCGTGAGCCAGTCGATGTTCGTGGGCTACCTGCCGCAGGACAACGAGATCGTCCGCAACCTGAAGCAGGCCGTGCCCTTCATCGTGCTGTTCGGCGCCTTGCTGTTCTTCGCGCAACGGCGGCTGCCCGAACGAGTGCCGACGCACGCCGAGCCGAGCCCTCCGAGCTGGCAGACCACGGTCGCGATCGGCGGTCTCGCGGTGGTCGGAGCGTGGGCGCTCTCAGGACAGCTCAGCCGGCCGGACCTCACCACCGGGTCGAACGCGCTCGTGTACACCTGCATCACCCTCAGCCTGGTGCTGCTGACCGGGCTCTCGGGCCAGGTGTCGCTGATGCAGATGTCGTTCGTGGGCGTCGGCGCCGTCGTCATCGGCGAGCTCGGTACGAGCGTGCCGTGGATCATCGGGTTCGCGCTCGCCGCCGGGATCACGGGCATCGCCGGCTGCGTCGTCGCGCTGCCCGTGTTGCGCCTGCGCGGCATCTACTTGGCGCTGTTGACGCTGGCCGTGGCGATCCTGATGGACAGCCTGTTCTTCGGGAACAGCAACGTCTTCGGCGGCGGAGAGTCGCTGGCCGTGCCTCGACCGGTGGGCCTCAACCTCAACGGTGATCGGCAGATGTTCATCGTGTGCGCATTTGCCTGTGCAGTTTTCGCAAACGTCTTCCTCGCGGTGCGTCGCAGTGCGCTCGGCCGGATGCTCAACGCGTTACGCGACTCCCCCACCGCCTGTCAGACGATGGGCCTTTCGTTGGCCCGCATCAAGTTGCTGGCGTTCGGCATGTCCGCCGCGTTGGCGGGCGCGGCCGGCGCGTTGCTGGGCGCGTTGCAAGTACGCGTCGGTCAACTCGACTTCTTCTACTTCAAATCGCTGGCCGTGCTGCTCGTCGCGACGATCTTCGGTATCACGAGCGTGTCGGGGGCCATGCTGGGCGCACTCTTCTTCGTGGTGTTGCCGCGAGTACTCGAACGCTTCGGCAGCAGCGGAGGCGGCGGTTTCTCGGGTGCGCAGGCGCTCCAGCCGCTGATCATCGGGCTGCTCGCGATGTACGCGGCGCGCCATGCCGGTGGCGTGTCGGGCCAGTTGCGCGCCGCCGTCCGCAAGCGCGTCGAGCGCGTCGGGCACCTCGTCCGCCGCGCACCCGCGCCCGCCGTCGAGCAGGTGGGAGCGCCGGCGAATGTCTGACACCGCCACGATGCCAGACGCGCCGGTGCTCGAGTTGCGCGGCGTCCGAGCGGCCTACGGCAACATCGAGGTGCTGCACGGCATCGACCTCGTGGTGCGCGGCGGTTCGGTCGTCGCGGTGCTGGGCCCGAACGGCGCAGGCAAGACCACCGCGCTCAAGGTGGTGAGCGGGGTGATGGCGCCCACTGGCGGCACCGTTCGCATGGAGGGACTCGATGTCACCGGCGCATCGGCGGAACAGCTGTCGCGCGCCGGTGTCTGCCTGATCCCCGAAGGCCGGGGTGTGTTCCCGAACCTGAGCGTCCGCGAAAACGTGCTCATGGACACGTTCGCGTCGAACGGTCGCCCGCTCGCCGAGCTCGAAGATCTCACCTATCAACGCTTCCCGCGCCTCGGCGAGCGTCGTCATCAGTTGGCCGGCACGCTCTCCGGTGGCGAGCAGCAGATGCTGTCGTTGGCCCGAGCGCTGACGACCGATCCCGCACTGATACTCCTCGACGAGCTGTCGATGGGACTCGCTCCCATCGTCGTCGCCCAGCTGTTCGAGGTCGTACGCGACCTCGCCGCGGGAGGTGTCACGATCGTCGTGGTCGAACAGTTCGCGGGGGTGATCGAGTTCGTGGACGAGGTGGCCATCCTGGTGCAGGGCCGTATCCGGTCGGTCGGGAGCCCACAGGAGATGGCGGAGCAGCTGGCGGGCGCGTACCTGGGAACGAGCGCGTGAGAGCGACGCGAACGCTGCACGCGTTGGGCGCCCTGCTCGTCTTCTCGGCGCTGTCGGGCTCGTCCCCGGCGAGCGCGGTGGGCGAGAGCTTCGGTGGCTACTCGGGTGCGAGCGCGGGGTCCGGATTCACGGCCGGCCCGTCGTTGCCCGCGCTACTGCCGGTGGACACGCCGATCGAGGGCACGCTCTCGCTGGCGCTGACGAACCTCGCCACCGGAGGCCGCGGCTTCGGCCGGGCGAGCACCGTGTGGCCCGGCACGTTGACGGTCGGCGTGCGTCCGCTCATCGAGATCGCCTCAGGGCAACGACTGCCCATTCCCGACTACCCGTTGGTCGTCGAGCAGAAGGAGTATGAGGACGCGAAGCACAACGAGCAGCCGGGCATCACGATGGCCACCGATGTCCGCGACGATCACGCAATCGCGACCGCGGAGAACGGTGCCTTCTTGATCCCTGGCTTCGTCAACGTCGGCTCGATCCGCACGGTGAGCGAGAGCCTGCTCGATACGAGGACGATCACCTCGACCGTGACGAGCACGGTGAACGGGATCGAAGTCGGCGTGCTCCACATCGATTCGGTGGCGACGACGTCGACCGCCACCAGCGATGGCGTGACCGCGACCTGCGCTGGTGGTGTCGTCGTCACGGGCGCGCGAGTGGCCGACACACCCGTGACGATCGACGATTCCGGCGTGCACACGCAGGACGGCAACGCCGTCGCCGAGCAACTGCTCGGCGCGAGCGGCATCGAAGCTCGGACGCTCGGCGCGGTCGACGGGTGCAGCGGCGCGAGCGCCAACCGCACGACCGGCGGGCTGCTCGTCTCGGTGCCCATCCCGGCCGTGCCACCCGTGCCCCCCGGCGGTCGTTTCAACATGGTGTTCGGAAGCACCAACGCCGCGGCCGCGGCATCGCCGGCGAAGAAGCCGATCACCATCGGCCCGGTCAATCCGGCACCGACGCCCGCCAACGTCGTCCCGCATGCACCCGGCCCCGCCAGCGGCGGCGTGCTGAGCGGGAACGTTCCTCTGCCGTCGCAGACTGCCGCGATCCCTTCGGGCCGGACCGCCGCACCAAGCGACGCGGTCGGATACTCGTTCGGCGGCGTGCCGTTGCCGCTGGTTCTCGGCCTGTTCCTCGCGGCGATACCGGGGAGCAGACGGATCCGGCGCTACATGGAGCGCCTCTTCACGGAGGTCATCACCACGTGAGTGACGTGAGCGAGGAGGATGTGGTGGTGGACGTACCGGTCGTCGTGCCGGTGTCCGACACCGACGCCGCGACGCGTGCCGCATCACGGCGCGCGCGGTTCCGCGAGTCGTTGCGCGACGTCGCGTCGCGCTCCACGTCCGACGATCTCCTGCGCTGGATGCTGGTACCGGCGTCGATCCTGGTCATCGTCGGATTCAACTTCATGCTCTTCGGATGGATCGGCGCGTCCGGCACGTTCCGCCAGATCGAGCAGATCCCCTACTTGATCTCGGGCGGGCTGGTCGGGCTGGCCCTCGTGTTCCTGGGCGGCCTGCTGCTGGCTTCGACGTTCTGGGTCATGGTGGTGAAGAAGATGCAGGCCGAGAGCGACGAGCGCACTCGTCAACTGCTCGCGGCGCTCGAAGCTCGCCTCGACGAACAACAGAGCGGTCGCAGCCGCGGCCGCATCAAGCGCCCGGCTTCCTAGCTCGGCGGCGTCACCGAGACCGCGGCCGAGGGGTCGATCCCGATGACCCACACCCTGCCGCTCGACGCGTCCGCGGCGCGTGGTCGGAGGTGGACGGCGACATCGCGCTCGACGACCGCACCGGTGGCCGCGTCGAGCCGGGTGACGGCTTGCCCGTCCTGCTGCACCACCCACGCGTCGGCATCCATGATCACGACACTGATCGGCGCGCCACTGACGGCCACGGGCGACCCGATCGCGTGACCGTCCTCCGCGCTGAGCCGGCTCACGGTGCCGTCGTCGCTGTTGGCGATCCAAACAACATCTCCGGCGATGGTGACTCCGATCGGTCCGGCACCGACATCGACGGGCGACCCGGCCGTGCGAGTCGCGCGGTCGATCTTCGTCGCGGTGTGATCGCGGTTGGTGACCCACACGCCCGCCGGCGCGGCCGCGAGACGGACGACCCCTTCCGCGACCGGGACTCGCTCACCGAGCGCGCCGGTCGCCTCGTCGATCGGCTGCACCGTGCTGGTCTCGATGTCGCCCACCCACACCGTGGCGCCGTCGACCACGAGGTCGACGAGGTGCCCTCCGATGTCGATCGGTGCGGTGGCCACCATCATGCTGGCGACGTCGACACGGGTGACCGTTCCGGCGCGGTCCGCAACCCAGACGGTGGTGTCGCTGACGTCGATGGCGATCGGGTGGGGCGACACCGCTATCGGCGGCCCGAGCTGGCGGCCGCTGCGTTCGTCGAGGCGCAGCACCACGCCCTGATCGTCGTCGGCCACCCACACCGCGCCGGCACCGACGGCCACTGCCGATGGCCGTCCCTCGAGTGGCGAGATCTCGATGGTCGAGCGCACCGGAACGCCGGTGGTCGTCGTCGCGCCCGGCTTGCTCGAACTCGTGCACGCGATCAGTGCACTCGCGGCGGCGAGCACCGCGATTCTCGTGCACCTCACCCGCTGGCGGCCGTACCGAGATAGGCAGCTTGGACCTGTGGGTCCTGTTGGATCTCCGTTGGTGTTCCGACCGCGATGATGCGGCCGAAGTCGAGCACATGGATGCGCGTGCACGCGCGCATCACCAGCTCCACGTCGTGTTCGACGAGGAGGATCGCGAGCCCTTCCGAGGACAAGTCGTCGAGCAAGTTGGCGAACGTGTCGGTCTCTTCCTCGCTGAGCCCCGACGAGGGCTCGTCGAGCAGCAGCACGCGGGGCCGGCTGGCGAGTGCACGACCGACCTCGACGAGTCGGGCGAGCCCGGTCGGCAGCGAGTCGACGCGCTCGTCGGCCACCGGGCGCAGGCCGACGCGATCGAGGATCTCGTCGGCGACCTCGGCGGATGGCGGCACGTCGGATGCCCACGTGCGCCGTACGTCGCCCGCGACGCGGATGTTGTCGCGGGCGGTCATCGACCCGAACACCTCGAGCCGTTGGAACGTGCGACCGATCCCCAGGCGAGCCCGCTTGTGCGGGGCCAGCCCGCCGATGTCGGCGTCAGCGAGCACGATCCCTCCGCTGTCCGCGGCTTGCAGGCCGCAGATGACGTTGAAGAGGGTGGTCTTGCCCGCCCCGTTCGGCCCGATCAGGCCGGTGACCCGGCCGTCGTCGACATCGAGGTCGACGTCATCGAGCGCGGCAACGCCTCCGAAATGGACCGAGACGTGCTTCACCTCGAGCAGCGCCATACCACCCCCCAAAGCCGGCCACCCAGCGCCGGCCACCCAGAGCCGGCGACCCAGACTCTAGAACGTGTTCTCATTCTGGGCTGGCGCGAGAACGCGTTCTCGCGGAGACTGTGGGCATGGTCACCCAGACTGCTGAGCGGTACACGATCATCTCGTCCGACTGCCACGCCGGCGGGAGCCACGCCGCGTACCGGGAGTACCTCGACCCCGCCTACCTCGAGGACTTCGACGCGTGGCGCGGGAAGTACAAGAACCCGTACAAGGATCTCGGCGACAACCGGCGGTTGCGCAACTGGGACAACGAGATGCGCAACAGCCAGCAGGAAGCCGACGGCATCGTCGGCGAAGTGATCTTCCCGAACACGGTGCCGCCGTTCTTCCCGAGCTTCGTGCTCTTCGCCGGACCGCCAGAGCCCGAGCACTACGAGCACCGGCTCGCCGGTATCCGCGCGCACAACCGGTGGCTCGTCGACTGGTGCAACGAGTTTCCCGAACGGCGCGCTGGCATCGGACAGATCTTCCTCAACGACATCGACGACGCCATCGACGACGTCAAGTGGATCAAGGAACACGGCTTGCGCGGCGGCCTCTTGCTGCCGAACATCCCGCCGTCGGCAACGTGGATGACGCCGATCTACGACCGCGCGTACGACCGGCTGTGGGAGGTGTGTCAGGACCTCGAGGTGCCCATCAACATCCACGGCGGCACGGGCGCACCCGACTACGGCCCGTATCCGATCTCGATGCTCCTGTACATCACCGAGGTCGGCTTCTACAGCCAGCGACCGCTCGTGCACATGATCCTCGGTGGCATCCTCGAGCGCTTCCCGCGCCTCAAGATCGTGCTCACCGAGCAAGGGTGCGCGTGGGTGCCGCCGCTGCTCGCCCGACTCGACCACACGATCCGCGGCATCCGTGACACCGGTGCCACCGGTGAGATCCGTTACAGCGACGATCACGTCCTGCCCAGGGATGCGACGGAGTACTTCCAGCAGAACGTGTGGATGGGTGTGAGCCAGCCGGGACCGGAAGACGTCGCGGCACGCGACAAGATCGGCGCCGACCGGTTCATGTGGGGCAGCGACTACCCGCACGACGAAGGCACGTGGCCGTACACGCGCGAGCACCTGCGAGCCCGGTTCTCGTCCGTGCCCGAATCGGAGATGCGCAACATCCTCGCCGGCAACGTCGCGAAGTTGTATGGCTTCGACCTCGACGCACTCGCGCCGCTCGCCGAGAAGTTCGGTCCGACGGTCGAGGAGATCGCGCAGCCCATCGACGAGATCCCGACCAAGGATCTGCAGCGGCTCTCGACGGACATGGACCCGCAAGC
>JBEEFX010000256.1:0-5120 GCA_041166365.1 Acidimicrobiaceae bacterium | reverse complement strand
CCTGATCATGGACAGCCGGCGATGGGACGGCTTCCGGTTCCGCGACGACGACATCGTCATCGCGACCCCGTCGAAATGCGGAACGACGTGGATGCAGATGATGTGCGCGCTCGTCTTGTTCCAAGATCCCGAGCTGCCGGCGCCGTTGACGCGGCTGTCGCCATGGCTCGACGTGCAGACCGAGTCCGTCGACAGTGTGTTCGCTGAGCTGGAGGCTCAGACCCATCGAAGGTTCATCAAGACGCACACTCCCTTCGATGGGATCCCGCACGACTCACGGGTCACGTACATCGCCGTCGGTCGCGATCCGCGGGACGTGGCGCTGTCGTGGGACAACCACTTCAGCAACATGAAGCTCGACGTGATCATCGGGCTGCGCGCCGAGGTCGCGGGGCTCGACGATCTGGCCGAGCTCATGCCGGATGGCATCGTGGAACCGTCCGCCGATCCGGTCGTGCGCTTCTGGGAGTGGATGCAGGTGGAGGACGACATCGCGGGATTGGCCGGGCTGCTGAATCATCTCCGCACCTTCTGGGAGCATCGCGACGACAGCAACGTGACGCTCTTCCACTACGCCGACATGAAGGCCGATCTCGCCGCGGAGATGCGGCGGTTGGCGGCGGCGTTGAGGGTCGAGGTCGACGAGTCCAAGTGGGACGAGCTCGTCGCCGCCGCGACCTTCGACCGCATGCGCGACCGTGCCGATCAGCTCGCGCCGCAGGTGACCCATGGTTTTTGGAACGACCCCAGTCAGTTCTTCCATCACGGCTCGAGCGGTCAGTGGCGATCGTTCCTCGACGACGACGACGTCGCGCGATACGAGGCTCGTGTCCGTGAGCTCGCCGCTCCCGATCTCGCCGAGTGGGTCCACACGGGCCGGCGGGGGGTCGGCACGGCGTAGATCGTCGGGCAGGATGGTCACATGACGACCACCCGCCGCCATGAAGACGTCGCGGCCGGGGCGAAGGCGATGGTGCTCGGGGTTGCGGTGTTCTCCGTGCACGACATGGTCGGCAAGATCGTCGTCGAGCACTATCCCGTCCTCCAGATGCTGGCGTTGCGTTCGGGATGCGCGCTGCTGATCCTGCTCGCGATCACCCTGAGTCGCGGCGGCCTGCCGCCGCTGCCTCGTGCCTCGGTCCCCGCTCACCTGGTGCGACTCGCCTCGATGCTCGGCGCGATCTTCCTGTTCTTCACGGCCCTCGAGGAGCTGCCCCTCGCCGACACCACCGCGATCGCCTTCGGGGCGCCGTTCGTCATGCTGGCGTTGTCGGGACCGCTGCTCGGGGAGCGGGTGCCCCGCGCGGCATGGGTCGCCGTCGCCGTCGGCTTCGTCGGCGTGGTCATCATCGTCAAGCCCGGCGGCGACGTGAAGCCCGCTGCCTTGCTCGCGGTCGGGGCCAGCGTCCTGTACGCGCTCGGCATGCTGACGACCCGCAGGCTCGGCCGGACCGAGTCGGTGCTCAGCCTGCTGTTCTGGATGATCGCCGGGCAGTTCGCGCTCGGCCTCGTCGCGCTTCCGTTCGTGTGGCAGCCCGTCGAGCTACGTCACTGGCCGTTGATCGTCGGGCTCGCCGTGTTGAACCTGCTCGGTCAACTCGGCCTGGTGCGGGCGTTCGCCAACGCGCCGCCTTCGGTGGTGGCGCCCTTCGAGTACACCGCGTTGCTCTGGGCGGCGGCGCTCGGCTTCATCGTGTTCGGCGACGTGCCCTCGGCGCGGCTGTGGGTGGGTGCCGCGATCATCATCGGTGCGGGGCTGTATGTGATGTTCCGCGGTCAGCAGGTCAACGACCCCGTGCCGCTGCCCGGCCAATCCGAATGAGTCAGGCCGTCGCGTAGCGAGTGCGCCGGAGCCGCGCGGCCGACTCCCGGATTGCCAACCGCAGAACGGATTGTTCCTGTCATTCCGCACACCACGCGCCATATCTGTGCAAATCGAACGAATCATTCTTTGCCCGTCATCGATCGGCGCAGACTCGTACGCTGAGCCCTGGTGGGTGGGACGGTGACACTGTTGTTCACCGACCTCGTCGGCTCCACGGAGCTGCTCGAGGCGCTGGGCGACGACGAGGCGGAACTGCTGCGTCGGCGGCACTTCAAGATTCTGCGCGAGGCGTTGAAGGCCAGCGGGGGCGAAGAGGTCAAGAACCTCGGTGATGGCCTGATGGTCACGTTCGACAGCGCGATCGATGCCGTCGGATGCGCGGTTGCCATCCAGCAAGCCGTCGCCCGCCACAACGGGCAACAGGACGGTCATCCGATCGAAGTGCGCGTCGGCCTGAACGTGGGCGAGCCCATCCGGGACGAGGACGACTACTTCGGCACGTCCGTCGTGGTCGCAAAGCGACTGTGCGACCGGGCCACTGGTGGGCAGATACTGGCGTCCGACTTGGTGCGCGGTCTCGTCGGCTCGCGCGGTGGATTCGAATTCAACGATGTCGGTCCG
Organism: Acidimicrobiaceae bacterium; assembly: GCA_041166365.1. GTDB lineage: Bacteria > Actinomycetota > Acidimicrobiia > Acidimicrobiales > JACDCH01 > DASUCS01. The sequence continues at coordinate 2,674 of JBEEFX010000256.1, read as the reverse complement.
CTCGCGCTGAAGGGCCTGACCGAGCCGATGCGCACGTGGGACATCGCGTGGCAGATCGCGGCCGGCGCGGCGGACGTCGCGTCAACGCCGGAGCTTCCGAACGTCCTCGCGACGAACATGCGCGAGGCATCGTTCGTGGCGCGCTACTCGGACCTCGATCAGTTGCAGACGGCGTGGAAGGAAACGGCTACCTCGGGCAAGCGCAGCATCATGCTCATCGCCGGTGACCCGGGCATCGGGAAGACGCGACTGGCGGCGGAGCTCGCCCGCCGAGTGCATGCCGACGGACACGTGGTGCTGTTCGGCCGGTGCGATGAGGAGGCGCTGGTTCCGTATCAGCCGTGGGTCGAGGCACTGCAGCCGCTCGGCGGCGACGAGTTGCAGGCATTCTCCGGCAGCGAACGCCCCACTGGGGATTCGGAGGTCGAGCGCTTCCGTCTCTTCGAGAGCGTGGTGTCCGGTCTGGCGAACGCGAGCGCCGCGCATCCGATCCTGCTCGTGCTGGACGACCTCCACTGGGCCGACAAGCCATCGCTCTTGCTCCTCCGGCACCTGGCGCGATCCAACCAAATGACGCGTCTCTTCATCGTCGGGACCTATCGGGAGAGCGACCTCGTCCGTACGCACCCGCTGTCGGAGGTGCTCGGCGATCTGCGTCGAGACCGCTTGTTCGAGCGCGTATCGCTGCATGGGCTCGACGAGGAGGGTGTGACCGAGTTGATCGCCGCGTGGGCGCAACACGATCCGCCTCCTGCATTCGCGCGCGCCGTGTTCACGGAGACGGAAGGCAACCCGTTCTTCGTGGAGGAGGTGTTGTTCCACCTGGCCGAGAGCGGTGCCGTTCGGCAGGAGAACGGCGTCTGGGTGGCCACCGTGGCGCCGGACCAGATGGGAATTCCTGAAGGCGTGCGGGAGGTCATCGGTCGGCGACTGTCACGGTTGTCCGAAGACGCCAATCAGGCGCTCACGGTGGCGGCGGTGATCGGCCGCGAGTTCGATCTGGACGTGCTCGCCACCATCGTCGAACGATCGGAGGACGAACTCTTCGAGACGATGGAGGAAGCGGTGCGCGCCCGCATCGTCGCCGAGGTGCACGACGGACTCGACCGATATCGCTTTGCGCACGCCTTGATCCGGGAGACGTTGTACGACGAGTTGTCGAGCGGCCGAAAGCTACGGCTGCATCGCAAGGTGGCCGCCGCGCTGGAGGCAAAACTCGGCGACGACATCGACGCACACCTCTCCATGCTGGCCTATCACCTGGTCGAGGCGGCGCCGGGTGGCGACGTCGATCGCGCCGTGGAGTTCGCGACGCGGGCCGGTACGCGCGCGATGGAGGCGTTGGCCTACGAGGAGGCCGTCGTGAGCTTCCGCCGCGCGCTGCAAGCCCTGGAGTTCCGAGATCCTCCCGACGAGATACGGCACGCGGATCTGCTCATCGACCTCGCCGAGTCCACGCGCTGTTCGGGGGATCTGACCGCCGGGCGGGCACTGAACGAGCAGGCGCTCGCCGTGGCGCGTGCCACGGCCGATGTCGAGGCGTTGGCGCGCGCCGCCGTCGCCTTCTCGAACACGCAGTCGGACGGCAACTTCGATCCGGTTCGGTTCCATGCGCTCAACGATGCGCTGGCGGGGCTCGGCGAGGGCGACTCGCCGCTCCGGGCCGGACTGCTGGCCGGCTTTGCCTTCACGATCGTGGACGACGCGACCCAGAGGGCGACGGTGGCGGAGATGGCGGTCGACATGGCCCGGCGCCTCGATGACGACCTGTTGCTGCTCGACATCCTCCAGCGCACCTTTGCGGCGGTGTGGAACCCGGCCACGGTGGAGCATCGCCAGCATGTCGTTGAAGAGATGCGAGCCCTCACGGAGTCCACCGGCGATCAGAGGGCCGCGATCGACATCGAGGTGTGGCAGATCGTGCGGTACCTCGAGTTGGGTGACGTCGTCGGTCTCGACCAGGCCATCGCCACCTACCTGCCGTTGGCCGAGGCGAGCCACCACCCGGTGTTCTTGTATTGGGGCGACGTGATCCGTTCGATGCGCCTGCTGACGAAGGGCGAGATCGCAGAGGCAGAGCGTCTCGCTGTGGCCGCCTACGAGTACGGCGAACGCAGCGGAAACCCCGTCGCCCTCAACTTCTTCGGCGCGCAGCTGTATGCCGTTCGCCGGGAGCAGGGCCGCCTCGCCGAGATGGAGCCGTTGGTCAAGGACCTCGTCGAACGGAATCCGAACGTCCCGAGTTGGCGGTGCGCGCTGGCATACCTGTACGCGGAGCTCGGCGATCGGGACCAGGCGGCGGAGCACTATGGCGTCGTCGCATCGACGGACTTCGGGCTGACGTTCGACCAAGCGTGGATCATCGGGATCGCGCTGCTGGCCGACACCGCTGGCTTCCTCGACGACCGATCCGGGGCCGAGATCCTCCTGGCCAAGCTCACGCCCTACGCCGACCGGATCGTCGACGTCGGCGGCCTGCTCGACGCCTACGGGTCGGTGCGTCGGTCGCTCGGCGTGTTGGCCACCGTGCTCGAGCGCTATGACGAAGCCGCCGACCATTTCGAGCGAGCCCTCGTGAAGAACCGCGAGCTCGGCGATCGCTGGCTGGTGCACACCGAGATCGATTTCGCCCGCATGCTCCTCGCGCGAGGTGCGGGCGGCGACGTCCAACACG
>JBEEFX010000255.1:0-16724 GCA_041166365.1 Acidimicrobiaceae bacterium | reverse complement strand
GCCGGATTCGAACGTGGTGCCCGCGGGTCCGTGACCGGATCCGCCGCCGCCTGCTCCCGCCCTCTCCCCGCCACCGCCGCCACCGCCGCCGAACCATCCGCCTCCGCCGCCCCCGCCACCGTCGTTGCCCTCGACGCCGTTGTCATTGCCTCCCGTGCCTCCGACGCCGGCCGCGCCGTCGAGACCCGGCGTGAAGCCAGGGGGAGTGGTACCGGCGGCACCCCCCGCACCGCCCGCTGATTGGGTTCCGGCTCCGCCGCCGGTACCGTCGCCCGGCCCGGTCCCGCTGGTCGCACCGGCGGTGCCCTCCGAGCCCCCGCCTGCGCCCACTCCGGTGTTCGTCGTCTGTGGGGCGGCACCGCCGCCCCCGCCGGCGACCACGATGCGTTTCGCCAGCGATGCTCCGCCCTGGCGGACATCGGACGCGCCTCCACCTCCACCGGCTCCGGTTCCGCCGGACCCAGAGCTTCCTTGGCCGCCGCTGCCGCCGCCGTTGACCCCGGCCACACCGGGAGTGGGATTGAACTTCCCGACGACGTCGCCCCCGACACCCCCCACATTGATCTGCAGGGTCTCACCTGGCGTCACCGCGATCGTGGCGGTGGTCCGGCCTCCCAGACCGCCTTCTTTGGACGAGATCTGTCCGCCGGCGGCGCCGAACGCGTCGACGGTGATCGACGTGACGCCCGCCGGAACGACGAAGTCGAAGGTTCCCGGCGTGCTGAAGGTCTGCGTCACCGGTACCGCGGCTGCGATGGTGTTCGTGACCGCGGCCGGTGTCGTCGCGGCCGGTGCGGTCACGACCTTGCTGTCGTCACCGCGGTCGCGGGTGACCGCGAAGACCGCCGCGGCCGCCGCGACGACGGCGACGACGGCAACAGCCGCCGTCACCGGGACTCGACGCGGGCGCCGGGAGCGTTTGTTGCGACGGGCGTCGGCCGGAGTTCCGCCGCCCCGTCCGAAGCCGCGGAGACGCCCTGGTCCGCGTTCGGGTGCGGCGATGGCTCCTGCCGATGCGAGCTCGTCGAACAACCCAGGCTCGGACGTCTGTCCCGACGCCGAGAGCACGCGTCCCGACGCGGGCGACGCGAGAAACCGCTCGATGGGTTTGTCGAGCTTGCCCTGGTTCAGGTCCGAGAAGAACCCCGCCAACGCTCGGCGCGGAATGCAGGCCACGCCGTCTCGTTCGCCTCGCAGTTTGAAGGCGACCGCATCCCACCCGATGACGGCGGGTTCGACGACGAACCGAGGGCGGTGGTGAGTCGTGGTGACCTGGTCGAATGGGTTCCGGTTCCCGTCCGTCGCCATCCGCTCACCTCGCCCCACGCCAGGAATCGCGGCTGAGGGTACTACTCCGTGATCACGGCGGGAGGGGCGAACAGGGTGTCCCTCACGGGCCCGCCGAGGGCGACGGCCGGTCGTCGATCACTTTCGGCTCAGATCGGACGGCCTGGCTGCCGAAGATGATGTCGTGACCTGCGATGGTGGACTCCGTGACCCCTGACGCGGGCTTTGCGCTGACCCTCGCCTCGGCGCAGGCCGGTGACGAGCCCGCCATCGTCGTTCTGTACCGGGCCTACAACCCCGCCTTGCTCAGGTTCTTCGCCGTGCAGGCGCCGAGGGTGAAGGAGGATCTGGCCCAGGAGGTGTGGGCGGCGGTCGCGTCGTCCCTGACATCCTTCGAGGGCGACGAAGGCCGATTCCGTGCCTGGCTCTTCACCATCGCGCGGCGCCGGAGCATCGACTACTGGCGACTGGTCAGGCGTCGCCCGCCAGAGGCATCTGACGAGCTCATCGACTTCGCCCAGGCGGAGCAACCGGATGATCTTGCGATCCGGGCGGCCGTCTCCGAGCTGACCGCCGGTCTCACGGCGGAACAAGCGGAGGTGGTGCTCCTGCGGGTCGTCGCCGGCCTGAGCGTCGAGCACGTGGCGGCGATCGTCCACAAATCCCCGGGGGCGGTCAGGGTGATCCAACACCGTGCGCTGCGGCGCCTCGCTCAGCTGACCGATCGGGTTGTAACGCCATAACCGAATCGTTCGATCTCTCTATCGACATGATGGATGAACTGCTCGACGAACCCACGGCCGATGCCATCGCCGGCGGCGACGTTGATCGCGACCTCCTCGCGCCACCGCTGCGCGCCCTCGCTGACCTGGTCGACCGCGCCCGGCGCCCGGCGGAGGCAGAAGAGCTGGCGAGCGAGGACACGGTCGTCCAGCTGTTCGTCCAACAGCTCGCGGCCTCTCGGGCCGCGACACAACTGGACGGTGTGCGCCGTGCACGCGCCAAGCGCCGGGCAGCCAAAGCCATCGCCGCGCTGGCCATCGTCGCGTTCACCGGGACGGCGGCCGCCGCGACGAATCAGCTGCCGGAGGCCGTCCAGACGGCGATCTCCGACGCGGGCTCGCACGTCGGCCTCCACCTGCCCAAGGCGAAGCACGGCCCAACGGCGTCCGATGACCCGTCCGACGCCGACTCCGACTCCGACTCCGGCGCCGAGACGGGTGCCTCCACCGACATGAGCGGCAAGGTCGGCGGCCAGGGTCCGGACGCAACCGGCTCCGCCAAGGGCGGGCTGTGCACCGCGCATTTCGCGCGCGGCGCTACCACCTCAGAGCACGCTGGCGGTGTTGCCGAGGACAACTTGCAAGCCGCAGCCACCGCCGCCGGACAGAGCGTGGACGAGTTCTGCGCATCCGCGGTGCACGAGACGTCGTCTTCGGAATCGGAGTCGACGCCGGACCAAGCCGACGACGGCGCGCCGAGCAACAACGGCGGCGAGAAGAGTCAGAAGCCCACGGACCCTGGACCGCCGAGCGATGATCCGGGCGCGAGCGGTGATCCCAACAAGGCAAAGAAGGCGAAATCGCCCTCGACGCCAGGCGCCAGCGGCGGTTCCTGACATTCCGGCCGTCACCAAGAACTTGTAACGCGGGGGCGCATGACAGCGCTGAACGAGGTGACATGGCTCGTTCAACTCGCGCGTCCAAAGACTCGGGCGCTGTGCTCATCGAATTCGCGATCACGTTCCCTCTCCTGGTGATGCTGCTCCTCGGCATGTTCACCGGCGGGCTCGCCTGGAACCAGAAGCTGGCCACCACGAACGGCGTGCGCGAAGGGTCCCGATTCGGGGCCACGCTTGCGGTGTCCTCGGCGGCGTGCAGCTCGGGTTCGGGCACGCTCGACTGCTGGTTGACGCAGATCGCTGACGTCACCCAGTCCGCCAGCGAAGGGGAGTTGGGCTCGTCGGTCGCGACGCGGAGGATCTGCGTCTCGTACGTGTATCCCGCCGGCACGGCCGCCAAGCCGAACGACAGGACGAAGTCACTCGTGCGGACCGCGAGCGGAGACAGCATCAGCTTCGGATCGCCGTGCTTTGCCAGCAGCGATGGCCGCCCGGACAGCGAGCACAGAGTCCAGGTCACGGCGAGCCGGCAAGCGACCATCGAGTTCATGCTCTTCACCATGACCCCGACCTTGTCAACGGAGTCGGTGACCAAGTTCGAAGCACAGACGTGAGAGGTCACGCCCGGGACCGCGGCACCGTGCTCCCGTTTGTCGCATTGTCGATGATCGCGATCCTGGCGGTCCTCGCCATCGTGATCGACCTCGGTGCGACGCGCAGCTTTCGAAGCGACACGCGCTCGGCGGCGGACGCGGGTGCGAGCGCGGGCGCGGTCGCGCTGAGCGACACGTCGAGTGGCACCCCCGCGTGCGTCGACGCGATGGCGTATGCCTTCCGAGACGTCGGCGGTTCGCAGCCGTCCTCCGGTGCGATAGGAACGGCATGTGGTGTCATGGTCGCCGCGTGTTCCGGTACGGCGGCCCGCACCGCGACGTTCACGTTCGACTCGACCACCGTCACCATCACGAACCCGGTGCCCGATGGCAGCCCCCTGATGGACGGCACGCTGCTCGGCAGCGGTGTCACACAGACGCTGAACATTGCGGTCGACGGCACGCCGTGCGACCGGGTCGGCGTCGAGATCACCCGCCCGCAGCCGAGCTTCTTCCGCGGCGTCGTGGGTGGAGGGCCGAGCACGTACACCGTGCACAGCGTTGCATTGCACACGATCGGCCCCGGTCGCGGAGAGCCGATACCCGCGCTCGTGTCGCTGAACCAGTCCGCTTGCAAGGCGATCGATTCCGGCAACGGGCTGATCTACCTGATCGGCAACGCGAAGGGTCCGGGCATCGCGTACAGCGACTCGGACGGGCCGACCTGCTCCGCCGGCAACCCGATCATCAGTGGTGGGTCGTCAGGCCAGGTGTGCGCCCAGTCGTCGTCGGCCGTCGGGCAGATCTCCTGGTTCGAGGCGCCTTCCTCGCGGGGCTACAACACGAGTGCGTCCGTCTACAGCCAACCCGACGCCACGTGCGGCTCACCGACGCTCAGCAGCGACAAGTACGTCGGTCAACTCTTCGCTCGAGCGGAGCGCATCACCCGCAAGCCGATTGACGCCGTCTACCGGTGCAGCTCCGTTGCCGACGCCGGCGGACAGCCCCTCTGCGCGGCGACGGACGATCCGGTCAAGCTCATGGAAGCGACGTCGTCGAACCCCGGAGCGTTTCCGGTGTACACGGATTGCGCCACGTCGGCTGGCGTGACCTTCAGCTCGAACACGTTCGTCGATTGTCCTGCGTTCTCCGTGAAGGGTGGCATCGTCTCGATCACCAACGGCGCCACCGTGATCTTCAACGGCTCCTTGTCCGTCGACGCCGGCGGTGACCTGCGCGTGAACTCGGGGACGGCCGTCGACGCGGACGGATACCCGGTGCCGACGGACGCCACGAAGCAGACGAAGATCATCGTCAACTCGACGGCGGCCAACGCCTTCAGCCTGCAGTCCACGTCGGCGAACGTGCGGATGGCGCAGACGACGCTGTACAGCAAAGGCGGGTTCGCGATCTCCGGATCGCCGGTCATCCGCTGGACGCCGCCGACGGCCGGTGACACCGCGGGCCTGCTCTACTGGAGCGAGTCGACACAACAGTTCTCGCTCTCCGGCAGCCCTTCGATCTTTGCCAACGGCGTGTTCTTCCAAGGGAACGGAAAGCTGTCCGTCAGTGGCGGCGGGCTCGTCGACCTCACGAAGGTGCAGATGTGGGTCGACACCGTCGGCATCAGCGGCGGCGGCGGCGTGAAGCTGTCGGCCGACCCCGCCACCGGGATCACACCAGGCAGCCCGGGGTCGGCGCTCATCCGCTGACGCCGAATCCGGGCGCGACCCGGCGGTGCGCCTACCCGGCCGGGACCGGTGACCGCGACCGTTTTGGCGTACGGGGAACCGAATCGGTGCGGGCGGCATCTTGGTGGTTGAGGATGAGCACGGTGACTTCGCGACTCGAGGCGGCTGGCGGTGGCACGGACCGCCTCGCCGAGCTGTACGCGCGGCACATCCCGGGCGCCCGACGGTTCGCCTACCTGCTCTGCGGCGACGAGCAGGCGGCGGCCGACATCGCCCAGGAGGCGTTCCTCCGGGTGGCCGGCCGCGTGGGTGTCCTGCGCAACGCCGACGCGTTTCCCTCGTACCTCCGGGCGACCGTGCGCAACGTCGCCCGCATGCGCGCCCGCGCGCTCGCCCGCGAGGGAAGTCGCGTCGATCGACATCAGCGTCTGTACGCCGCCGAACCCGAGACCGCGGTGGACGACATCCGCGACGACGACCTCTGGCGATCCGTGACGCAACTACCGGATCGTCAGCGCACCGCGCTGGTGTGCCGGTTCTATCTCGACCTGTCCGAGCGCGACACCGCGCGTGTGCTGTCGTGCCGGCCAGGGCCCCAGACGTCGCACGTGTCGCGCGGACTGGCGACCTTGCGGGAGAACAGGAGCTCGGATGGATGACCTCGAGCGAGAGCTCAGACGAACGTTCGAGGAGCGAGCCAGTCGGATGCCGGACAACGCTCCGCTGCCGGAGTCCCTGCGCCGCGACGTCCTACGCGCCCGTCGACGGAAGGCGACGGCCATCGGCGGAGCGGCCGTCGTGTCGGTGGCCGCGATCGTGGCCGGGCTGGTGCTGCGCGCAAACGGCACGACGGAGCGAGTCGACACGATCGCACCGGCGACGACGACGTTGCCGCCCACGACCAGCACGACGATCGCGAGTGGACCTCCGCAATGCACGGCGGTCACCGTCACGTTCGAAGGCAGCCAGGGCGCGACCGGGTCGGAGATCGGGTCCTTCTGGGTGCGCAACCCCGGCTCGTCGCCGTGTGTGTTGCACGGTGACATCGAGGTCGACCTGCTCGACGACAACGGACAGGTGGTCAAGACGGTCACGCCGCCGCCGGCCGCGGGGGTGAGCGTCGTCCTCGAGCCGCATCCCGAGGAACCCACCAACCCGCCGCCTTCCGGGCTGGCCTCCTTCGACCTCCGGTGGCACGAGCTCGATCTCGCGAACGGTGGGGCGCCGTGTCCGCAGGCGGTCACCCCCACGACCGTCAGGGCGACCTTCGACCACGGAGCGGCCCAGGCCACGACCGGCTCGACGCCGCGAGACGGTTCGTTCTCGATCAAGGCCTGCAACGGCGAGATCGACATGTCGCCGCTCCGCCCTCTCACCTGACCGGAACGCTGACGTCGACCGTGCGGTCCACGGGCACGCCGGAGAAGAGGTTCGCGGTGGGCCGAGCGGGGTACCTGCCCTGTCCATGACGGCTGTGCGCAAGATCGCCGAGGCGGCGGAGCAACGAGTGGACGAAGTCCGCCAAGCGTATGCGCCCGAGGGCGAGCACCCGATCGGATCGTACGGCGTGCTCTTGGCGGTCTACGGCAGCATGGTGAGCGCGCTGGCCTTGCTCGTGGCCAAGCGACGCCGGCTGCCGGAGCGGGTCGACGCTCGCGATCTCGTCCTGCTCGGTGTCGCGACGCAGAAGTTGAGCCGCTTGGTGTCGAAGGATGCTGTTGGCGCGGCCGTCCGAGCGCCGTTCACCCGCTTCGAGGGCGTGGTCGGCGAAGCCGAGGTGCACGAGGAAGTTCGTGGCTCCGGTCTTCGGCACGCCCTCGGCGAGCTCATCACCTGCCCGTTCTGCCTGTCCGTGTGGATGGCGACGATCTTCAGCTTCGGCCTCGCGCTCGCGCCCCGAGCCACCCGATTCGCGGCGTCGATCCTCGCCACGGTCACGATCAGCGATTCGTTGCAGTTCGCGTATTCGCGGCTGCAGAGCGCCGAGCACGACTCGTAGACATGCCGGTTCCGATCGACACGGCGCGCGTCCGTGAACTCGTGTCGCAGGGCGCGCAGCTCGTCGACGTCCTCCCGGCCGAGATCTTCCGGCAGGAGCACCTGCCCGATGCAGTGAACCTCCCGCTCCAGGAGATCGAGCAGGCCACCGAGAGACTCGATCCGGCGAAGCCGGTGATCGTCTACTGCTACGACTACCAATGCGACCTGAGCCCGCGTGGAGCCCACCTGCTCGAGCACCTTGGCTTCAGTGAGGTGTACGACTACGTCGCCAGCAAGGCGGCGTGGCTCGCCGAAGGTCTCCCGGGCGAGGGGTGTTACGCGACGACCAGCGGGCCCAGGCGTACACGCGGAACGACGTCCCCCGAGTGAAAGCCGACGCCACGATCGCCGACATCGTCGGTGTCGCCGGGGACTGGGAGGTCGTCGTGGTGGTCGACGCGGACGACGTCGTTCTCGGCGTCGTGAGGACCGAAGCCCGCTCGCTGCCGCACGACGTGACCGTCGCCTCCATCATGCAGCCTGGCCCCCCCACCGTGCGCCCGAGCATCCCGATCAGAGAGCTCGCGAAGAGCATGGACGACAACGGCGAGCTGCACGTCCTGGTCACGAAGCTCGACGGCACCCTCACCGGTCTCGTACGGCGAGCCGACCTCGATGCCGCCTGACCATCGCTTCGAGATCGGCTACTGGCTCTCGAGCGAGGAGCACGGGCCTCGCGCGCTGGTCGAGCACGCGGCTCGTGCCGAGGAGGTCGGCTTTCGTTCCGCGATGATCTCTGACCACTTCCATCCGTGGGTGCGCGCCCAGGGCGAGTCGTCCTTCGTGTGGGGTGTGCTCGGCGGCATCGCGCAGGCGACGTCCGACCTGCGGGTCGGCACCGGGGTGACCGCGCCGATCATTCGCATGCATCCGGCGATCGTGGCGCACGCGGCCGCGACCGCGGCCGTGATGCTGGAGGGTCGATTCTTCCTCGGGCTCGGCAGCGGCGAGCGCCTGAGCGAGCACGTCATGGGTGAGCGCTGGCCGGGCGCGACCGAGCGGCGCGTGATGCTCGAGGAGGCCGTCGGCGTCATCCGTGAGCTGCTGGAGGGCGGCAACGTGAACCACCGCGGCGAGTACTACCGCGTCGAGAACGCCCAGCTGTTCACGCGGCCGACGACACCACCACCGATCCTGCTCGCGGCCGGCGGCCCGAAGAGCTCTGAGCTCGCGGGTCGCGTCGCCGACGGCATGATCGCCGTGGCGCCCGACGCACGCGCGGTCGACGCATTCGAGGCGGCCGGGGGCAAGGGCAAGCCGCGCGTCGGACAGCTGCACATCTGTTGGGCCGAATCGGACGACAAGGCTCGTCGCATCGCGCACGAGCGGTGGCCGAACTCGGCCATTCAGGGACAAGCCCTCTCCGACCTCGCTCGACCGAAGGACTTCGAGCAGGTGACCGACCCCATCCCGGAGGACGTCGCGACGGCGACGATCGTGTGCGGCGCGGACGCCGGCCGGCACATCGAGGCAATCGGACGTTTCGCGGCGGCAGGGTTCACCGAGGTGTACGTCCACCAGATCGGGCCGGACCAAGAGGGCTTCTTCCGCTTCTACACCGACCGCGTGCTCCCGCACTTCCCCTGAGGATGGCGGTCGAGCTCGGGGCGTACCGGGTCTTGAGCGACGGCGCGGGCGCCGCTCTCGTCGCTCCCGACGCCAGCATCCCGTGGTGGTGCGCTCCCCGGTTCGATTCGCCGCCGTTGCTCTGGTCGCTGCTCGACCCGACGGGCACGCGCGCCGAGGTGGCGGACGCCATGCCCCTTGACCGGCAGCAGGCGCCGGCGGGACGCACCACCACGACGACAGTCGAGACACCGTGTGGACGTGTCGAGGTTCGCGATGCGCTGGTCGACGGCGCGCTCATCCGGTTGCTGCGTTGCACGGACGGACCGCTGGATGTGGTGCATCGGTGCGCGCTCGGTGGCTTCGACGGCGCGGCTCGAACCGACTGTCGTGAACAGCGCCTGCGCGCCGCGCCTGGTTGCTGGCGCGGGATCCGGATCGATGCCGACGGTGTCCGTGACGTCAACGCCGCGAGCTGGCTCGAGCGCCTCGAGACGGCCGCAGCCGATTTTCGCGCGGGCCGTCACGGCCTGCGCCTCCCTCATGGCCACAAGGACCGCGTGCACGACTCGATCGACGTGTTGCGCGCGTGCACGTTCGAGGCGACCGGTGCGGTCGTCGCTGCGGTCACGACCTCGCTCCCCGAGGCTCCAGGTCATGACCGCCAGTTCGACTATCGCTACGCGTGGCTGCGCGACACCTCGCTGGCGGCGTCAGTGGCCGCGCTCCTCGGACGACCCGATCTCGCTCGGCCGGCACTCGACTTCCTCACCACCAGATTGGGCTCGCGCCTGTTCGACGCACCGGTGTTCACCGTCGACGGCGCGGACGTGCCCGATGAGCACGACGTGCTCGGCGTGGCCGGATGGCGCGACTCGCGGCCCGTACGTGTCGGCAACGCGGCCAAGGAGCAGGTGCAGTACGACGCACTCGGATTCGTGATCGAGGCCGCGTCGGTGTACCTGCAAGCCGGAGGGTCGCTCGACGCGACCCTGTGGCGCACCGTCCGAGAGGTGGCCGACCGGGTGTGCGACGAACCCCCGGGCGAGACGAGCGGGATCTGGGAGCTGCGGAAGCCTCGACCGCTGTTGTGCGCGGACATCGGCCGGTGGATCGCGCTCGATCGCGCCATCTGGATCGCACGCGGCTGGCGCCCGACAGCGCGCCGGAGTCGTTGGGTCGCGGCGCGGCGCGCCTGCCGCGAGAGCGTGCTGTCCGAGTTGCGACCGGACGGACGGCTCCCGCAGGCGTACGGGGGCGATCCGGACGAGCTCGACGCGTCCGCGCTCCTCATCGTGATGCTGCGCATGCTCGATCGGCGCGATCCCCGTGCTCGTGCACTCGTCGAGGTGCACCTCGACCGTCTCGGGGATTGGCCCTGGCTGTACCGGTACCGGCCGGGCGCGGACGACGGCTTCAGCGGCGTCGAGGGAGCGTTCCTCCCGTGCTCCTGGTGGGCGGTGTCGGCTTTGGCCGCCATCGGCGATGTCGACCGGGCCGACCATCGAGCGGACGCGTTGTGTCGAGCCTTGCCGCGGTTGTTGTCCGAGGAGGTCGATCCGGATTCCAACGGGGGCCTCGGCAACGTCCCCCTGGTGTGGTCGCACATGGAGACGGCCCGCGCTCTGTACCTGACCGACGTGGCCAGGATGCGTCGCCGCTGGGGCTTCCTCGGTTTGCAGGCCTGGCGGATCGCTCAGTTCGTCCACGCCAAGGGCGACGTCCGTCGTGCATCACGCTCAGCCGGCGGTGAGTCTCGGGAGTAACTCGTCGACGAGGTCGCCGGGCGGTCGGCGCGCGTCGATGACCACATCGGCGAGATCGCCGAACAACTGCGATCGAGCGGCGGACTGGTCACGAAGTTGTGACGCGACGTCCGGCGCGATCGGACGATGGTGCTGCCTCACCACGCGTCGCGACAGCTCGTCGGTGTTCGCTGTCAGCCAGATCACCACCGCGTCGTCGCGCAAGCGCGCTCGCAGCTCGGGATCGTCGACGACGGATGCTGCCGCGGCGATGACGGCGGGCGTCGCAGTGTCGAGTGCGTCGATGAGCGCGTGCGCCTCCAGCGCGTGGAGCGCGTCGAACCCGAGATCGGCCTGGACCTCCCGGGCAGTGCGGCCCTCCGATGCGTTCAGCTGCACGTCGTTGTCGAAGAAGGGCCGAGCGGACCGTTGCGCGAGCAGTGCCCCCACGGTCGTCTTGCCGGAGCCCATGAGCCCGACGAGCACCCAGTGCCGCCGCATGCCACGACCGTACGGGATCGGGTCTGCCGAATCGCTGCTCGTGGGTACGCCCTGTCCGTGTTCGATCGCTACCGCGGCCCGTCATCGCTGCTCGTGGCCCGGCATGGCGAGAGTGAGGGGAACGTCGCCCGTGACTTCGCGGAGGAGCGCGGGCTACCGCTGATCGACATCGTCGAGCGCGACATGGATGTTGCGTTGTCCGAACGTGGTGAATCTCAGGCGGCGGCGCTCGGTCGTTGGCTCCGGCGCCTCGGGCGCCGGCGCCCGACCGTCGCGCTCTCCTCGCCGTACACCCGAGCCGTCCGCACGGCCGAGATCGCGCTCGAAGCAGGCCGGCTCACGGGGGTTCCCCTCGTGCTCGACGAGCGCCTGCGCGAGCGCGAGTTCGGGGCGCTCGATCGCCTCACCAAGGTCGGCATCGAAGAACGCTTTCCGGAAGAGGCGAAAGCCCGAGCGCGGATCGGCAAGTTCTACCACCGGCCCCCCGGTGGCGAGAGCTGGTGCGACGTGGCGTTGCGCGTGCGCACGATGCTCGACACGATGGCCCGCGAGTACGACGGGGAGCGCGTGCTGGTGGTGAGCCACGAAGTCGTGGTGCTCCAGTTCTGCTACGTGATCACGCGTATGACCGAGCAGGAGATCCTCGCGACCGCGAGCGAGCATCAGTTGGCCAACTGCTCCGTCACTTCGTTTGTCGCGGACCGCCGGCGCCGCACGAGTGCGATGCGTCTCGTCGACTTCGGGGCCGTCACGAGCGACGAGGCAGAGGCATCGGTCACCAACGAACCTGATGTGTCCGTTGCCGCGCGCTGATCCGATCGTCGTCACACCTCCGGTGTTGCGGGAGCGTCCACTGCCCGACATCGACGCCACGGTCGACAAGCACGATCGGGGGATCGCGTTGATCGTGGGCGGTTCGCGCGACACGCCGGGGGCGGTGTTGCTCGCGGGCGTGGCGGCAATCCGAGCGGGAGCCGGGACGTTGCAAGTGGCAACGGTGGCCTCGGCCGCTCCTGCGCTGCGTATCGCGCTGCCCGAGGCGCGGGTGCTGGGCCTGCGGGAGTCGAGCGCCGGCGAGATCGACCCCGAAGACGTGAGCGAATTGGTGGAGCTGGTCGAGGCGGCCGACACGCTGCTCGTCGGACCAGGGATGTTCGCGGGAGGCTCGAGCGCAGCGTTGGTCGGCCGGCTCCTGCCCCATGTCAGCGATGACGGGCGCCTGATCATCGACGCCGGAGGACTGCACGAGCTGGTCGCGCTGCGAGACGACGTGCGACAACTCGGCGAGCGGGCGGCGGCCATCCCCAATCCCAAGGAGATGGCGAACATGATCGACTCGGACATCGACAGCGTGCGCTCCGACCCACAGCGGGCGCTGGCGACGGCGATCGACGGCTTCGGTGTCGTGGTCGCGCTGCGCGACGCCGAAACCTGGGCCAGCGCGCCGGGCGCCCCCGTGTTCTGGGATCGATCGGGTCATCCCGCGATGGCGACGTCCGGATCCGGGGATGTCCTCGCCGGGTTCCTCGCGGGCCTCGCGGCGCGCGGCGCTGGGCTACTCGACGCGGTGTTGTGGGCCGCGCACTGTCACGGCGCGGCGGGCGCGACGGTGGCGGCCCGCGTCGGCGGCGTCGGCCTCCTGGCGCGGGAGCTGCTCGACGAGCTGCCGCGCGCGATGGCTGCTGTCAGCGTTTGACCTACAGGCCCGTGCCGTGGGCCTGGTCGCAGAGGCGTTGCTCGCCGGGCTTGATCTGACCAGCGCCGACACCTTCGAGTGCGGAGAACGGACCGCACTCGTTCGTCGTGATCCACACGTGGATCATCGGTACCGGTGCCAACTTGACCGACGGGGCACGGCAGTTCCCGCTGCCATCGGTGAGCCCGACGACGCGCGGTGCGACGGGGTCGTCCGTGAAGCAGAGGTTGTCGTGGATGTGCCACTGCGTGAGCGGGCCGCCGATGTCCGGAACCGTCTCGAGTGTCGAGCCCGGCTTCAGCATGTACATCGCCGCCTCGAGCACCCGGGTGCCCTTCCTGGTGTTGTAGACGAGCGCCTCGGGGTGGTCCGGGTCGAGGACCTTGTCGTCGTCGATGTAGGTCCAGTTGATGAGGTGCTCGTCGCCCGTGCCGGCGTCGCCGATCGAGTGGTAGCCGTTGGCCTCGGCGACCGCGGGATCCGACCACTGCGGAAGTCGGACCACCGTGACGGCCACGAGGTTCTCTGCCCGCGCTTGCTGTTCCTCGGTGACGCCCGAAGTGCCGCCGAGATCGATTGGCTTGCTCGGGTCGAACTTCTTGACCGGCACCGCGGCGGCCTCGGTGAGCGTGGCCTTGCCGTCGATGACCACCACCGACTCATGGCCGTGACTGTGCACGTGGTTCCCGGCCTCCACCATTCCGGGGAGGGCGACGGCGATCAGGAGGCAGGCGGAAGCGTTCGCGAGCAAAGGCCGAGCCGGGACGAGACGTGGTCTCAGGACGAACGCGCCCGTTTCGAGGGTGGCGTACAGCGCGAGTGCGGCGCACAACGCATCAGCGAACTGAATCGGCTCCTTGACGTCGAGCCCTTCGATGAACGACAGGCCGCTCTGCTTGGCGAGGGCCCACCCGGCGACGAGCGCGCCGCTGAGGACGAAGCCGAAGATCGCCAGCCGGCGGCCGGGCCACGCGAGGGCGGCGACGCCCCAGGCGACCTGGAGCAGCGCGACGACGGCGAACACCCTGGCCGCTTGGGGATGCTCCGCGTGCGCCCCGATGGCCGCGGCGTGGATGGCGCCGGCGCTCACGGACGCCACCCCGGCGATGAGGAGCGGCCGAGGGCGGCCGATGGACAAGCGGAGCTTCGGGCTGGACGCAGTCGTGTCGCGCATGGCGGGTTCTCTTGGCGCGGTCACGCGGTTCCTTCGGGCTGGGTGGTGCCCAGAGGATACGCCCCGGTCAGCACAGCAACATCGGCAGCCCGGTCCGCACGGGAATCGTGTGGCCGACATACGGCCGATCGCCGACGGAACGGACACGGCCCACCGCAGTCCGTTTGAACGGCAACGCCAGTTGGGCGAGGTAGGTGTCCGGCATCGGGCCGTCGACGCCGTAACGCTCCGGCCACTCGCCCTTCGGCATGTGCAGCGTGCCGAACATCCAGTCGACGAGGGGGAGCTGTCCGGCGAAGTTGTTGTGGTAGAGCGCCGGATCGTCGACGTGATGCCAGTGATGGAACTCCGGTGACGCGATCAGCCAGCGGAACGGTCCGAGCGTCACTCGGACGTTGGCGTGGACGAACAGCCCCTGCGCGCGCTTCACCGCGTAGTGCGCGGCGATCGTCGGGACGGTGAAGCCGAGCGCGAGCAGGGGCAATCCGACGGCGAGGCGTGACCCGATGAGATCGACGGGATGGCGCCGGTTCGGCGCGAGCCAATCGAGCACCGGCGAAGAGTGGTGCACGCGGTGGAACCGCCAGAGCCAGGGCCACTCGTGCTGCGCGCGGTGGCCCCAGTACCCGGCGAGCTCGCCGACGACGAGCGCCTCCATCCAGAGCACGAGGGAGGGCTGGCTCACGATCAGGGAGCGCATCGGTGCGACGATCCACTCGAGGAAGGGGAGCGCCACGATCAGGCCGACTGCGACACCGATGGCGGCGATGGCCTCGTCAGCGACGAAGTGCACGGCGTCGGTGCCGAGCCCCGACCGGCGCGTGGGCTGGCGATGCACGGGCCGCAGGCGTTCGAGCGGAACGAACACACAGCCGAGGATGAGCAGCGCGAGCGCAACATCCGGTTGGTACACCGCAGCCGCGACGAACACGGCGAGCCCGCCCAGCGCTGTTGCTCCCGCTCGGCGTCCCCCGGGCACGGGACGATGATCGCGCCGCGCCCGGCTGCTCAAGGTAAAGAACGATCGAGGCGGAGGGCTTCGTGGAACGCCACCGCCCAGCCGCTGTAGCCCGCGTCGTTCGGGTGGAAGTGGTCGCCGCTGAACTTGCCCTCCCATGGCGGCCCGGTGTGGCTCCACAGGTCGACGAGCACGAGGTGGTGTTCCGCGGCGACCTCGGCGATGAGTGCGTTGATGCGCAGCGCGCGGCGGGGCACGAGCCCCTGGGGAAGGTTGGCCAGGAGGGATCCGGCCGGCAAACGCGTCGCCAGCTCGCGGAGCTCGCGCTCCAAGCGGCGCTGCGGTGTCGGCACCAGGTCGTTCGCGCCGACGGCACATGAGACGAGATCCGCCGCCGCAAGGTCTTCGAGGTGCGGGAGCTGTGCTTCGAGGACGTCGCGCACGCGTGCGCCGCTGCGTGAGAGGTTGACGACGCGCCAGGCGGGATCCCGCTGCTCGCGCAACGCCCGCAGGATGGTCAGGACATAGCCGTGGTCGCGACTCGTCGTTCCGATGCCCTGCGCGGTCGAGTCCCCGAGCACGACCCACAGCGGTCCGTCGGTGTGCGCCGCTGCCTCGTTGTCCGCGGCCCACGCCGCGAGGTAGTCGGCGGTCTGCTGACGGCGTTCGGCGGCGCCAGGCAGGAAGCCGCCGGCCCAACGGCGCACTCGATCAAGGAGCCCGCCGGCGCGCGAGGCCATCCCTCCATTCTGGTCAGGAGCAGCAGCGCGTGACCGCTTCCGGCGTCGACTCGCACCCGAGTTCGGCCTTCGCCCCGGCGAGCGTGTCGGTGACGTGCGGCGTCGACTGGCCGAAGCCGTCGACATCCTCGAGCACCGTGTAGATCTCCCACGAGCCGTCCGGCCCGTCGACCCACACCTTGTCCTGCTTGGCGAAGCAACAGGTGCCGTTCTCCTCGACGGTGGCGACGCCCTGGTCGGTCAGGCGGGCCTGATGCGCGGTGACCTCGTCGGTCGACATGACCTCGACGCCGAGGTGGTTCAGCCGGCTGTCCGCTCCCGCCTGCTCGAACAACACGAGCTTGAGCGGCGGGTCGGCGATGGCGAAGTTGGCATAGCCCGGTTTCCGCTTGTTCGGCTCGGTGGCGAACATCTTCGTGTAGAAGCTGACGGCCTCGTCGATGTCGGGGACATTGAGGGCGAGCTGGAGTCGTGACATTGGTGAGGTCCTCCGGTACATTGACCGCTGTCGATACATCGACTCTTGCAAATGTATCGACGTCTGTCAATAGGTGGAGGAGAATTTCATGGCGACGAAGCGATCGGCCGTGATCGAGCTCGACGATGGCGTGTGCTGCGCGCCGCTTCTGGCCGCGCCACTGGCCGAGGACGAGGCCACCGAGCTGGCCAGGGTCTTCGCCGCGCTGGGCGACCCCGTCCGCCTGCGGCTGCTGAGCCTGGTCGCCGCCGGCGGTGAAGTGTGCTCGTGCGATCTCGAGGAGCCGCTCGGGAAGTCACAGCCGACGATCAGCCACCACACGAAAGCGCTCGCCGATGCCGGTCTGCTCACCGGCGAGAAGCGCGGCCGCTGGATGATGTGGCGCGTCGTGCCCGACCGAGTCGAGGCGCTCCGCGCCGCACTCGCCTGATCCGCCCAGGCATGGCGCACGAGCTCGCTCGCAAGGCGACCGCGGAAGCGGTCGGGACGGCGCTGCTCGTCGCGATCGTCGTCGGCTCGGGGATCTTCGCGCAGCGGCTTTCGCCGAACGACGTCGGGCTCGAGCTGCTCGAGAACAGCATCGCCACGGGTGCCGGGCTGATCGCATTGATCCTCGCGTTCGGCTCTGTCTCCG
>JBEEFX010000254.1:0-3863 GCA_041166365.1 Acidimicrobiaceae bacterium | reverse complement strand
CGAGGCCCTGCCGGGACGTCAGCAGCCCCTCGTCGCGCAGCAGCTCGAGCGCCTTGCGGACCGTCACGCGACTGGCCGCGTAGGCTTCGCCGAGCTCGGCCTCGCTGGGAAGCAGGCGTCCGGCATCTCCCGCCGTCCGGAAGTCACCCGCCACCAGCTGGCGGCGGAGATCCTCGGCGATTTCCCGGTAGCGGGCCGATCTCACTTGTAGTAGACTTGTCTAGTACAAGCAGAAAAGCAAGGAGCAACCATGTCCGCCTCAGGCGTCACCGCTGGAACCCCTCTCTCGCTCGTGGAGCAGGTCTACGACCGCCTCGGTGACCGGGTCACGCTCGGCCGCACCCGTCTCGGGCGGCCAATGACGCTGACCGAGAAGATCCTCGTCAACCATCTCCGCGACGCGCACAGCCAGCAGCTCGAGCGCGGTCGCAGCTATGCGGACTTCGAGCCCGATCGCGTTGCGATGCAGGACGCGACGGCGCAGATGGCGCTGCTGCAGTTCATGACCGCCGGGCTGGCGGAGGTCGCGGTGCCGTCGACGGTGCACTGCGACCATCTCATCCAGGCCAAGGTGGAAGCCAACATCGATCTCAAGTTTGCGCTCGACGTGAACTCCGAGGTCTACGACTTCCTCCGTTCGGTTTCCGCGAAGTACGGCATCGGATTCTGGAAGCCTGGCTCCGGAATCATCCATCAGGTCGTGCTCGAGAACTATGCGTTCCCCGGCGGCATGATGATCGGCACCGACAGCCACACACCGAACGCCGGCGGGCTCGGCATGGTCGCCATCGGCGTCGGAGGAGCCGACGCCGTCGACGTGATGACCGGTTTCCCGTTCAACGTTCGTTGGCCGAAGGTCATCGGCGTGCACCTCACGGGTGCGCTGTCGGGCTGGAGCTCGCCGAAGGACGTGATCCTCAAGGTGGCCGAGATCCTCACGGTCAGCGGCGGCACCGGTGCGATCATCGAGTACTTCGGTCCGGGCGCCGACACGATCACCGCAACCGGCAAAGGAACGATCTGCAACATGGGCGCGGAGATCGGCGCGACCACGTCGGTGTTTCCCTACGACGCCAACATGGCCGCGTACCTGAAGGCGACGTCGCGAGAGGAGATCGCCGACGCGGCCGACGCGGTCGCCAACCATCTGAGGGCGGATCCAGAGATCGAGTTGGATCCAGGCCAGTTCTTCGACCGGCTGGTCGAGATCGACCTTTCCACGCTCCTGCCGCTGATCAACGGGCCGGACACGCCGGATCTCGCGCACGAGATCGCCGAGGTCGGCGCGTGGGCACACGCCAACGGTGTGCCCACCGCGATCTCGTCCGCGCTGGTCGGCTCGTGCACGAACTCGTCCTACGAGGACATCACCCGCGCCGCGTCGATCGCCCGTCAGGCATCGGCCAAGGGCCTGCGATCGAAGGTGCAGTTGCTCATCACCCCTGGCTCTGAGCAGGTGCGAGCCACGATCGAGCGCGATGGCCTGCTGGCCGACCTCGAGGCCATCGGCGGCACGGTGTTGGCCAACGCGTGCGGGCCGTGCATCGGACAGTGGGACCGCACGGATCTCGACCCATCAACGGTCAACACCATCGTCAACAGCTACAACCGCAACTTCCCGAAGCGCAACGACGGCAACGCCAACACGAAGGCCTTCGTGACCTCGCCCGACATGGTGATCGCGTACGCCCTCGCCGGCACGCTCGACTTCAACCCGCTCACCGACGAGCTGTCGACGCAAGACGGACAACGCGTCAAGCTCGACGCACCCGTCGGCGAGGACCTGCCGACGCGCGGCTTCGATCCCGGCGAGTCGGGCTTCCAGGCGCCGCCACCGGACACCGCCGAGAAAGCCGCTATCGAGATCCTCGTCTCCCCCACCTCCGAGCGACTGCAACTCCTCGAGCCGTTCCCGGCGTGGGACGGACAGGACTACCTCGACCTGCCCGTGCTGATGAAGGCCAAGGGCAAGTGCACGACCGATCACATCTCGGCGGCCGGTCCGTGGCTCAAGTACCGCGGCCACCTGGAGAACATCTCGGGCAACCTCTTCCTCGGCGTGATCAACGCCTTCACCGGCGCGACCGGCGAAGGCAAGGATCCGCTCGACGGCAGCACTCGATCGTTCCCGGACATCGCGAAGCACCTCGCCGAGAGCGGGGTGGCCTGGTGCGCGGTCGGCGACGAGAACTACGGCGAGGGATCCTCACGCGAGCACGCCGCGATGGAGCCGCGCTTCCGTAATGCCGTGGTGATCTTCGCCCGTTCCTTCGCCCGCATTCACGAGACCAACGCGAAGAAGCAAGGGCTGCTGCCCCTGACGTTCGCGGATCGCGAGACGTACGACGCCATCGGCGAGGACGACCGCATCTCCGTGCTCGGTCTCGCGTCGCTGGCTCCTGACACGCCGCTGCAGTGCCGCATCACGAAGCCCGACGGCACGACCATCCCCTTCGAGTGTGTGCATACGTTCAGCCCCGAGCAGATCGAGTGGTTCCACGCCGGCGGTGCGCTCAACATCATCCGCGCCA
Source organism: Acidimicrobiaceae bacterium (assembly GCA_041166365.1). Lineage (GTDB taxonomy): Bacteria > Actinomycetota > Acidimicrobiia > Acidimicrobiales > JACDCH01 > DASUCS01. The sequence continues at coordinate 1,332 of JBEEFX010000254.1, read as the reverse complement.
AGCAGACCGGGTGACCGGATCGCTGACGATCGCCGAGCTCTTCACACTGTTGGAGACGTGCGCGGGGTTCTACGACTCGCTCGACGAGGACGGCGACCCGCTACCTGTCCTCGATCACGGTCTGCAGTGCGCCGCGTTGCTGGCGGATCAATTCCCCGACGACGAAGAGCTGCAGGTCGCTGGCCTCGTTCACGATGTCGGCCACCGCCTCGCTCCCGGTGCCTCCGAAGCACACGGTGTGATCGCGGCCGACGCGGTGCGCCCGCTGCTGGGCGAGCGCGTCGCGGCTCTCGTCGAGCTCCACGTACCGGCCAAGCGCTATCTCGTGACCGTCGATCCGTCCTATCGGGCCGGGCTGAGCGACGGCAGCACGATCAGCCTCGCCCGGCAGGGCGGCGAACTGTCGTCCGAGGAGCGCGTCGCGCTCGACGCGAACCCCCACCTCGCCGACGCGCTGTCGCTGCGCCTTTGCGACGAGCGGGCCAAGGACCCGGCCGCAATCGTCGATGGCCTGGAGCGCTGGCGTCCTATTGTCGAGCGCGTGTGTGAGCGCGTGAGTGCCCGATGACGACACGAGTCGACCCTCCCCTGACGGGGCTGAACGAGCGCGACATGCTGCGCGCCTGGCTCGACTACCACCGTGAGACGCTGGTGTGGAAGTGCGACGGCCTGACACCGGAGCAGCTCGCCGAGAAGTCCGTGCCGCCGTCCACGATGTCGTTGCTGGGGCTCGTGCGGCACATGACCGAGGTCGAGCGCAACTGGTTCCTGCGCGTCTTCGCGGGAGAGACGGCGCCGCCGCTCTACTACAGCGACGACGACCCCGACGGCGACTTCGACACCATCGATCCGTCCAAGTTCGACGACGAGATGGCGATGTTCTACGAGACGCTCGAGCGCAGCCGCGAGACCGAGGCCACCGCGACGTCGCTCGACGACGACGGCGCTGTCGAGGCCGGCCACAAACGCGGACCGGTCTCGCTGCGCTGGATCATGATCCACATGATCGAGGAGTACGCCCGCCACAACGGCCACGCCGACCTGCTGCGCGAACGCATCGACGGCGCCACCGGCGACTGACTCCACCGGTTTTCCTCAGTCGGAGCCGGGGCGGCGTTCCTTCTCGTCGGTCGCCGCATCCACATCGGTCGGCGCCTTGCCGGACGGGTAGCTGCGGGCGAGCTCTTCCGCAGTCGGCGTGCGCCTCTCGCGCGCTTCCGGAGGGAGGAGATCGCCGATCGCCGACATGATCTGCACGGTGTTGGCGTCGAGGTCGTCACCGGTGAGCGTGAACGGCTCACCGACGCGCACCGTCACCAATGGCGGGTTGGT
>JBEEFX010000253.1:0-6199 GCA_041166365.1 Acidimicrobiaceae bacterium | reverse complement strand
GAGGTGAGCCCGGTGAACGAGGCGCAGGGGCACGAGGCGGACAGCCAGCACGGCTTGTTCGACTCGATCGGCCACGGCGCGGGGGTATCACTCGGTGGCCACGTCGAGGTCGGTCATCTCTCCGCCGACTTCGGCCACGACGGGCTGCACGAGGGCCTCGACGGCCTGCACGACTCGGTGCACCACTCGATCGGCCTCGGGTTCGAAGGCGATCATCACCACTCACTGCACGAGGGGCTCCACGAGGGTCTGCACGACAGCCTGCATGCCGATCTGCACGAGACGCAGCACGACCTGGGCCACGGTCTCGCCCACGATCCGCAGCACGACGTGCACCACAACGACACCGGCCTCGGCGACCTCTTCCACCACTGACGCGGACACCACCGGATGTGCCCGGGCAACGCGGGTGGTGCACGCAGAGGTCAGTAGCGCAGCTCCGCGACGACCGCGTAGTGGTCGCTTCCGTGGATGCCGTCGACCGCGTCCTTGCCGGCGACGGTGCACCTGACGATGTGCCCGAGGCCGTCTTCTTTGGGCCAACCGGCGAAGACGTAGTCGATCCGGCGATTCGGTTCGAACGCCTCCGCCGCGAACGGGTTCGTGTTCGACCACGTCATGCCGTCGAATGAACCGGTCTTCTCGTCGGCCGCCTCCCACGCGTCGTGGAACACGAGCTTCCACACGGGCACGGTCGTGCGTCCCGTCAGCATCCAGATCTCGTACGAATCAGGTGGCGCGTTGAAGTCGCCGCACAGGATCGGTGGGTACGTGCGCTGCGGGCCCTCCTCGATGAAACGGGCGATCGTGCGGATCTGCTCCTGGCGCACGTGGCTCTGGTCGAACCGCCAGTTGAGGTGCGTCGTATAGAACTGGAACGTCCCGCGCGGCCCCACGATGTCGGCCCGCAAGCACACGCGGAACTCCTCGGCGCCGGGCGGAGCCGGGAGCGGCATCGTCTGGTGGAACTCGATCGGCCATCGCGACAGCACGGCGTTGCCCAACTTCACCCCGTCGATGTCGACCCGGCTGGCGTAGACGTGCTCGTACCCGAGTCCGGCCGCCAGCTCTTGGGCCTGGTTGCGCTCCCCGTCGTCCCAGACCTCTTGGAGGGCGATCACGTCGGCGTCGATCGACGCCAGCGTCGACGCGATCGCCGGGAGCCGCTCCTCCCATGGCCCGAACCGCCACCACAGGTTCCAGGACATCACTCGTAGCCGGCTCTCGATGGTCATCCGCCCTCCCAGTCACCTATAGCATGGTCGGTTCCCCGGACAAGGACCGCGGACGGTTGGCTCTCCATCCCGATCTCGAAGCCGAACAGGCCTACGTGGACTACGCGTACGAGTGCCTCGAGGCAGCACGGCGCCGCGCCGCCAGTCTGGGGTCGATGGTCGAGGTCGGCCGTGGGGGCACCGAGCAGGCTCGTTTCGAGCGCGACGTGATCTGGGACACGATCGTCGGCCGCCTCCGCGATCTCGAGCTGGGCGATGCCTCGCTGATCTTCGGTCGCATCGACCGTACGCCCGTCGAAGACCAGGAGCAGGGCGACACGTACTACATCGGCCGGCTCGCGGTGGCCGACGACGGGCAAGAGCCGATCGTGGTCGACTGGCGGGCGCCGGTGGCCGAGCCGTTCTACCGCGCGACGGGTCGCGCTCCGATGGGGCTCGACCGCCGCCGGCACTTCGCCGCCCGCGGCCGTCAGCTCCTCGGCATCGAAGACGAGTTCTTCGGTGAGGCCGCCACCCGCCTGGGTGCCGCGCCGGACGGCACACCGTTCAACGGTGGCGTGCTCAGCGAGGTGAGCGGCAAGCAGTCGCTCATCGCGTCGCTCGAGCTGGGCCGCACGGGCCGGCTCACCGACATCGTCGCCACGATCCAAGGTGAGCAGGACGAGATCATCCGCGGAGCGCTTCCCGGTGTGCTCGTCGTGCAGGGCGGCCCGGGCACCGGCAAGACCGTCGTCGCGCTGCACCGGGCGGCCTATCTCCTCTACACGCACCGCTTCCCGCTCGAGGGCCAGGGCGTGCTGGTGGTCGGCCCCAACCGGCTGTTCCTCGGCTACATCGAGCAGGTCCTACCGTCGCTCGGCGAGGCCGGCGTCGAGCTCGTCGTCCTCTCCGACCTGCTCGCTGACCCGATGAGCATCAGTGGCAACGACGTGCCGGCGACCGCGCGGGTCAAGGGCGACCTGCGCATGGCCAAGGTGCTGACCAACGCCGTACGCGATCGTCGGCGACCGCTACGCGAGGACTTGCGCATCGGCTTCGGCATCGAGACGCTGCACGTCACCGTCGCCGACAGCGCGGGGATCGTCTCTGACGCACGGCGGCGGGCCCGAACACACAATGCCGGTCGCCGCTTCGTCGAGCAGGCGCTGTACGACGCGCTCGCCCGGTCGAGTCGAAACGACGCCGAGGCGGGCGCCGTGCGGGAGCGCCTGCGCAACGTGCAGTCGGTACGAGAAGCGCTCGACTGGATGTGGCCGGTGCTCACTCCCGCGCAGCTGCTGCACGACCTTTTCGGATCGCGCGCCCTGCTGCGATCCGCGGCGGGCACCCGGCTGAGCGACGAGGAGATCGACGCGCTCTATCGCACTCGCTCGCATTCGGTCGACGAGGTCGCGTTCACCAACGACGACGTCCCGTTGCTCGACGAGGCACGCGCCCTGCTCGGCGCCCGGCCGCGACGCAAGGCGCGCGGCGCCGACGACGACGAGTTCCGCACGTACGGGCACATCGTCATCGACGAGGCGCAGGATCTCTCGCCGATGCAGCTCCGCATGCTCGCTCGGCGTTCCCTCAGCGGGTCGATGACGGTCGTCGGGGACATCGCGCAGGCCACCGGCGCGTGGGCCCACGCCAGCTGGGAGGAGATCCTGGCGTTGTTGCCGGACCGCCGGCCACCGCGCCGCGCCGAGCTCACGATCGGGTACCGCATCCCCGAGCCCAACATGGAGCTGGCGGCGCGCGTGCTGCGCGCGGCCGCCCCTGAACTGTCGCCGCCACGGTCGATCCGCCAGGCGGGCACGATGCCGCGATTCGTGCGAGTCGATTCCGGCGACGAGCTGGGAGCCGGGGTGGCGGCGGCCGCACTGGTCGAGCTCGAGGAGGTCGGTGCCGGCAACGTCGGCATCATCGTCTCGTCGTCCCTGGTCGACGAGGTGAGCGCGGGGCTCACGGCCGCGGGAGTGCAGTTCGGCATCGCGAGCCGCAACGGTCTCGACGAGCGCATCACGATCGTGCCGATCGGGCTCAGCAAGGGTCTCGAGCTCGACGCCACGGTGGTCGTCGAACCGGCGGCGATCGTCGAGGAGGAAGCGCAGGGCATGCGCGCGCTGTACGTCGCGCTCACGCGTTCGACCAAGCGGCTGGCGCTCGTGCACGCGCGTCCCTTGCCGGACTGCCTGCACGAGTGACCCAAGCTGTCAGTGAGTGAGCGCGTGACCGCACCGGTACTGGTCGAGAACGCGCAATTCGGTGATGCGATCGTCGGCGCGCTGGCGTCGATGGTGCCGAGCGAGTCGTTTGCCACGGTGCTCGATGCGCACGCGCCCGCCGAAGCGCTGCTCACCTTCGCTCCGCGCCCCGACGTCCTCGATCGGGCGCTCGAGATGGGCGTGCGCTGGGTGCACGTGCTCGCCACGGGTGTCGACAACGTGCCGCTCGAACGGTTGCGGGAGTGCGTCGTCACGTGCTCTCGTGGCGCGTCGGCGGTTCCGATCGCCGAGTTCGTCCTCGCCACCATGCTCGCCTTCGAGAAGCAGTTGCCGGACTCGTGGCTGCACGAGCCGCCGCCACAGTGGAACATCGCCACACTCGGCGGTCTGAAGGGCCGCACGCTCGGGCTCGTCGGTCTCGGCGCCATCGGTCAGGAGGTGGCGCGCCGCGCGTTGGCGTTCGACATGCGTGTGGTCGCGGTGAGGCGGCACAAAGGTCCGTCGGCCGTCGACGGGGTGGCGACGCTCGACTCGCTGCCTGCACTGCTGGAGGTGTCCGACCATGTGGTCGTGGCCGCACCGGCCACACCGGAGACGCATCACCTGATGGCCGGTCCGGAGTTCGCAGCGATGAAGTCCACCGCGCACTTCGTCAACGTCTCGCGCGGCTCGCTCGTCGATCAGGACGCACTGATCACCGCGCTCGAGGCCAACGATCTGGCGATGGCGTCACTTGACACCGTCGAACCCGAGCCCTTGCCGGCCGGTCATCCGTTGTTCGCGCATCCACGGGTGCGGCTCAGCGCACACATCTCGTGGAGCTCGCCGGATTCCATGCTGCGCACGCTCGAGCTGTTCATCGAGAACCTGCGCCGCTTCCGCGCCGCGGAACCGCTCGAGGGCATCGTCGACATCGACGCCGGCTACTGACCCCTTCGGGTCATCGGCGCGCCCATGGCGCCCTCACCTACCCCGAGATCGAGGGATCGGGGATGCACATCTTGCAAGCGGTGAGGCCGTCGGTGGCGCGCACGGTGCGCAGTTCCGCTGGTGGGCGTCCGGCGACCGCCGGGCACTCGGGGCGGTGATACATCGTCCCTGTCTTCGTCGCGACGAGCGGCACCAGCGGTAGGCGCGCACCGCGATCGACGGGCGACGGGGCCGACAACCCGAGCGTCTCGAAGCGCTCTTCCAGGCGCAGCATCGAGTCGAGCATCTCGCGGGACGTCGCGAGCATGCGAGCGAGGAAGTAGCCGAAGTAGCAGAACCCGCCGGCGATCATGCAGACGATGCCGAGCATCCCTCCCGAGATCATGTACGGGATCTGCTCGAAGACGCGGGTCGTGTGCGCCGCGCCGTACCAGCCGAGCAGCACGAACACGAGGCCGAGCGGCATGAGGACCGACCCGACGGTGAGCAGCGTGCGCTCCGTCACGACGAAGCCGGTTCGGCGTCGCAGCGCGGCGAGACGATCGGCGAGTGACGCGCGCGACGTGTCGACCGCGGGACCGCTGCTGATCGGTTCGAGGGAGATGTCGGCCATTCTTGTGCGGTTCCTCGGCTACGTCGTTTCCAGGGGACAGGACGAAGGGGCGCGGTCGACGATGTCGTCCGCCACGCGTCTGAATCCGAAGAACATGAGGCCGGAGCCGAGCAGGGCGAGCGCCGCCTGGCCGCCGAGCCCGTCGAACGTCGCGGCGATCGGGCGTCCGCCCTCCGGCGCAGACGGTGCCTTGGGGGCCACGGCGGGGCTGGCCGATGTCGCCGGCGACGAAGCGATGCCCGGACGAGCCGGCGTGACGACCGAAGCCGAGGGCGAGGTGAAGGGCGCGAGTGTGGGCGTCGTCGGCACGGTGAAGTTCGAGCCGGGTGCGGCAGTGACCGACACTCGGGAAGCGCCCAACGCGATGACGAAGATGTTTTCGCTCGGGTTACTCGGCGGCTTCCATTGGATGTAGAGGGCGCCGGCCGTGTAGCCAGCGGTCGCTCCCGACGATTCCTGCTGCGGTTGCGACACGAAGAACGAGAAACCCGCATCTGACAACGCCTGGTTGGCGATCTGGCTGAGCGCGGCGTTCGCCGGTTGGCCCTGCTCGCCGATGTGCACGCCGTTGTCGTCGACGTACGCCTTCTGCCCAGCGATCGTCATGCCCTGCACGACCGTGAGACCGCTCGCCGACGACGTGACGCCGTCGGTCGTCGCGGTGGCGTCGCTCGTGACCGAGTTGATCTTGATGACGCCGCCGATGTCGATGTTGGAGATCTTGCTGCTCGCCGTGGACTGGCCGGCAGTGCTGTTGAGCACCGATGTCGCGACGGTCTCGGCGTTGCCGAAGCTGAAACCCGCCTGTCCCGTAGCGCCGGTCATCGTCGCCGTGGCTTGCGCCAGCGCCGGGTCGGCGTGCGAGGTCAGCTTTGCGCCTTGCGCGTCGAGCGAGTCGTCCGGCTTGTTCTCACCGGTCCGCGACTCGGCTCTGATCGGATAGTTCGCGGCCGGAGCTGCGGTGTTGAAGAGCTGAACGACCGCGTCCGGCACCGGCACCCCTTGCACGTCGTGCGGGAACAGCAGCAAGCCGACCTTGTCGGCGTTCGCCTCCGTTGCTCCTGGCCACGCCACGCTGGCCAACCCGTAGCCGAGCCCACCGGCGCTGAGGGCCGACGTGCTGTACGGCGCTTGGCCGGCACCCTCGGGATGCGCGTTCGCGCTGGGTTCGTCCTCGTACATCTCGAAGCCGGGTGCGGTCGCGGCGATCGTGT
>JBEEFX010000252.1:0-10358 GCA_041166365.1 Acidimicrobiaceae bacterium | reverse complement strand
GATCGTCACCCACCTCTTCCAGCAGGCGTAGCCAGGCGATGGCACGGCCGCTCTCGGTCGCGGCAAAACGGCGCTCGTACATCTGCATCCACAACTGGCTGGCGAGCTCGTCGGGACGCGGCACGGGCGGCGGCTCGGCGATCTGCATGTCGGGCGCCGACTCGTCGATCTGGAAGCTGGCGGACATGTTGAGAATGGCGCCGATCGACTGACGAGCGACAACGGACCGCGTCACGAACGAGCGGCCGTTACGGATGCGGTCGACCTCGAAGCGAATGGGCTCCTCGTGGTCACCGCGGCGGATGAAGTACGCGTGCAACGAGTGCACTCGGAATTGTGGTTCGACGGTCGCGCAGGCCGCCCGGAGCGCTTGGGCCACGATCTGTCCGCCGTACAGCCCGCCCCACGGGTACTTCGGACCGATACCGACGAAGGTGTCAGGACCGTGGGGCTCGAGGTTCATCATCGTGGCGAAGTCCATGGCGGTGCGCAGTCTGGGATGTCGGCGCCCGCGCGGCAAACTCGCCGCATGTTGTTCGCCGAGCTGGTGGCCACCTCGGCCGCGATGACCTCGACGTCGAAGCGGTCGGCGAAGGTGGCCGCGCTCGCGGAGTTCCTGTCACGGCTTGCGCCCGAGGAGATCGCGATCGCGGTGAGCACGCTCACCGGGTCGCCCCGCCAAGGAAAGATCGGCGTCGGATGGCGCAGCGCCTTCTCGGTCGACGCGGAGCCGGCCACGGCGCCGACGCTCACCATCCTCGATGTCGACGCAGTGTTCGACGAACTCGCGGTCACGACCGGCACCGGCTCGGCCGGGAGGCGCACGCAGCTGCTGGCGGACCTGTTTTCGCGCGCGACTCAGGAGGAGGGCGAGTTCTTCCGGCGGCTGCTCGTCGGCGAGCTGCGGCAAGGCGCCCTGGCCGGTGTGATGACCGACGCCGTGGCGCGTGCGTCGGACCTCCCCCTTGCGGCGGTGCGCCGGGCCGCGATGTTCGCGGGTGACTTGTCGACGGCCGCGGTCGCAGCGTTGACGGAAGGCGCCGACGCGCTGAGCGCGTTCGGCCTGCAGTCACTGCAACCCGTGCAGCCGATGCTGGCGGCCTCCAGCCCATCGGTCGCCGACGCAGTCGCGTTGTTCGAACAATCGTCGGTCGAGTGGAAGCTCGATGGCATCCGGCTCCAGGTGCATCGTCTCGACGACGAGGTCCGGCTGTTCACGCGAAACCTCAACGACGTGACCGAGCAGCTGCCGGGCGTCGTCGAGCTGATCCGGTCGATGCCGGCCAACGATTTCGTCCTCGACGGCGAAGCCGTCGGTGGTCAGGTGCGGTTCTTCGATTGCCTCGCGCTCGACGGGGTGACGCTGGTGGACGAGCCGCTACGCGAGCGTCAAGCTGCGCTCGAACGCGTCGCCGGACCGTGGCGGATTCCCCGCATCGTGACGACCGACGGCGACGAGGGTGAACGTTTCCTGGAGGAGGCCATCACCGCTGGTCACGAAGGCGTGATGGTCAAGGACCTCTCGTCCCCCTACGAAGCAGGACGGCGGGGCGCTTCGTGGCGCAAGGTCAAGCCGGTGCGCACGCTCGATCTCGTCGTCCTGGCCGTCGAGTGGGGCAGCGGGCGGCGCACGGGGTGGCTGTCCAACATCCACCTCGGTGCCCGCAGTCCGGACGGCGGCTTCCTGATGGTGGGCAAGACGTTCAAGGGAATGACCGACGAGATGCTGCGCTGGCAGACCGAGACGTTCCAGCGACTGAAGACCGAGGAGAAGGGTCACGTCGTCTTCGTCCGTCCGGAGATCGTCGTCGAGATCGCGCTCGACGGCGTGATGGAGTCCACCCGCTATCCCGGAGGGATCGGGCTGCGCTTCGCGCGGGTGAAGCGCTATCGGGACGACAAGACCGCCGACGACGCGGACACCATCGACGACGTGCGCGCGCTACTTCCTCGGCGGTGAGTCCGGTTCGATGATGAGACGCGGGCCGCGATCCCAGGTGAGGTAGTTCCACGCCCAATTGAGGAAGACGGACAGGCGGTTGCGGAACCCGACGAGCGTGACGAGATGCAGCCCGAGCCACGCCATCCACGCGGGTGTGCCAGACAGGCGGAGGTGCATGGGGAGCTCGGCCACGGCCGCCCGCCGTCCGATCGTCGCCATCGTGCCCTTGTCGCGGTAGCGGAACGGCTTGCGGCGCGGCCCGGCGATCTCGCGGGCGACGTGCCGGCCGGATTGCATCGCGACCGGCGCGAGCATCGGCAGCAGCTCGCCGTGCGGCCCGGCCGCCGCGGCGATGTCGCCGATGGCGAACGCATTGTCATGGCCCTCGATGCGAAGGTCGGGGCCGACGACGATGCGGCCTGCCCGCGTCGTGGCGACGCCGAGTGCCTCGGCCAGCGGATTGGCTCGGACGCCCGCGGCCCATACCAGCGTGTGAGCGCTGAGCTCCTCGCCCGACTTCAGCGCTACTCGCGTCGGCGTGACCTTCGCGACGGCCTCACCGGTGCGGACCTCGACGCCCATGTCGGTGAGTCGCTCGCGGGCGTGACGCTGCGACGCGGCCGAGAACGGTTGCAGCAACGCGTCGGTCATCTCCACCAGCACGATGCGCGCCTTGCTGACGTCGAGCGTGCGGAAGTCCTTGCGCAACACCATCGCGAACAGCTCCGCCAAGGCTCCCGCGACTTCAACCCCGGTGGGACCACCACCCACGACGACGAAGCACAGCGCACCGTCGTCGATCAACGACGTGTCGGCGTCGGCCGCCTCGAACCGCTCGAGCACGTGGTTGCGCAGCGCGATCGCATCGGTGAGCGCGTAGAGCGGAAAACCGTTCTCGGCCGCCCCCTCGATACCGAAGTACGCCGCAGTCGCCCCCGCCGCGACCACGAGGTGGTCGAACGGCAGGCGCCCGCCACCCAGCTCGAGCGTGCCCGTGCTCCAGTCGACACCGGTGACCTCGGCCTGACGGAACGAGACGTTGGGCTGGCGTTGGAAGATGCCGCGCACCGCGTGGGCGACGTCGGCGGCGTTCAACCCCGCGGTCGCGACTTGATAGAGCAGCGGCTGGAACGTGTGGTAGTTGTGCCGATCGACGATCGTGACGGCGACCGGCGCTCCGGCCAGCTCCTTGGCGGCCGCCAGCCCGCCGAAGCCGGCGCCGACGATGACGACGCGCCCTACTTCTGACACGTCGGACACCAGTACGTCGTACGGGCCTGCTCGCCTTGGCGTCGCGCTCGAATCGGTGTGCCGCACCGACGGCAAGCGCGTCCGGCCCGCGCGTAGACGTTGCCCGGACGGGCGACATCGCGAACGCTCGCGCGCAAGAATTTGGATGCGGTGACGATCAGAGCTCGTCTCGTGGCGCGATCGATGTCCGCGACAGAACGGAACGGGTCGACGCCACAGGCGAACAACGTCTCGTTCTTCCAGATGTTGCCGATGCCGCAGGCCACTCGTTGGTCGAGCAACACGACGCCGATCTCGTCGTTCGGCATGCGGTCGACCGCGGCGTCGATGTCCGCGTCGGTGACGTCGGGAGCAGCGAGATCCGGGCCGAGGTGGGCGACGTTGGCATCGGCCGCCGGACTGGTCTCCAGTTCGACGACCGGCGCGGCGAAGCACACGGCCGTCCATCCTTCGACCTCGACGACGGCGCGCGCCAGATGCGCCGGCTTCTTCCAGCGCTCGCCGGTGCGATAGAGGTGCCATGAACCGGTCATGCGCATGTGGGTGCGCAGGGTGACCCCGCCGGCGAAGCGGATCAGTAGGTGCTTGCCGACGGCGTCGACCCCGTCGATCGTCGCACCTGGGAGGGGTCGCTTGCCCGTCGCACGGCGGGCCTCGAAGCGGACGAGCGATTGACCAACGAGCACGGGCCGCAACCGATTCGCGGTGCGGTGGATCGTGTCGCCCTCGGGCATCTAGTGCCGCTCTCGGTAGACGAGCCCCTTGTAGCCATCGACGAAACCGCCAGCTCGCAGTTGGTCCGCGACCGCCTCGACTTCGCGTACTGGCTCGCCGTTGACCTTTCGGATCTCGAGCGAGCGGTAGCTTCCGCGCTTGACGAGTTGGTGCAGCGCGGTAGCCCAACCGTCGACACCGAACGTCGTGAGGCTGTGGCCGCCGCGCTCGAGGTACGCGGCGAGCTCACCGTCGATCAACACGACGTGTGCACCCGCGGCCCGAGCCGGCCGTCCGTCTGACTCCGGCCACGGCAATGCCGCCCCATAGGGCTGCGCGGGATCGGTGGCCGCGAGGACCGAAACCGACTCGCCCGGCTCGCGGTGCGAGCGCAAGCGGTCCACGGCGCCCGGCAGCGCGAACTGGGCCGCACCCAATCCGGCGACGAAGTAGCCGCGGCGCACCCGACCGCGCTCCTCGAGTGCCTTCAGCACCGGGTACACCCCCGCGAAGCCGCCCTCGAGGCCCTCGCCGAGCGCGGCCTCGCGGGTCAGCACGCCGTAGCGCTCGAGCAACTGCAATGCGCGGGCGTGGGCCGTCTCGGTAGCCGACGGCCGGGGCGCGAGCAGTGGCGCCACCAGCGACCACCGACCCGAACCGGCCGGAGGCCCCAGCCGCGCGAGGCGGCCGGGACGAGGACGACCACCCGTCCGGCGCGCGGGTCGGGTGCTGACATGCGCCCGAAGCGGCGCCAGCGAGTCGTTCGTGACGAGACCGGTCCACACCAAGTCCCACAGTGCGGCGAGCACTTCGCCGTCGTCGTACCGCAGGCCGGCGTCGGCGAGTGCCTGCAACAGCTGCGGCCAGAACGAGGCGCCGCGCGCTTCGAGATGCGCGAGCAACGCCTCGTGGCCCGGACCGAGATCGACGTCGCTCGCGGGAGGCACGAGCAGCGGCGCCTGGTCGCGGAACACGAGCCGGATGCGACCATCGCTCGAGCCGATCGCGCCGGCCCCGACCCACACCACCTCACCGGACGTGCACAACAGGTCGAGATCGGAGGCGTGATACTCGGCCAGACGCGCCGGCAGCACGTCCGCCTCGAGTACAGAGGCGGGGATGGCCGCGCCCGACAGCACACCGAGGACGTCGACGAGACCATCGACACCGCGCCGATCGGCGCCGACGCCCTGCCACGCCAGAACGAACCGGGCGAGCGCACGGCCGTCGACCGGCTCGACCTCTCGACGGAGCACGGCGAGCGAGCGGCGCCGCAACTGGCGGAGCACGTCGTCGTCACACCACTCGCGCTCCACACCGTCCGGCCGGAACTCCCCACGCACCACCCGGCCGTCGCGTTCGAGCTTCTCGAGCCACGGCTGCACTCGATCGAGCCCGACTCCCAGATGCACGGCCACATGGGCGCTGAGGAACGGCCCATGCGTGCGAGCGAAGCGCGCCACCAGATCGAGCATCGGCTCGTCGACCGACTCCGTGAACGCGCCCGGCAAGCCGATCGGCAGGGCGACCCCGAGGGCATCGCGCAGGCGAGCGGCGTCTTCGGCTGCGGCGTAGCGCGCCTCGCGGGCGATGGCCACCTCGATCGCGCGACGCTCCGCGATCAACTGCTCGATCCAGGGCGCCGGATCCGTCGTCGAGCGGGCGTCGAGATCGACCGCGGTCATCGGACCGAGAACGCGCAAGAGATCGTGCAACTCGTCGGCATCGCGGGCGCGGCGGCCGTCGACCAGGTGCTGCAACTCGAGCTCGAGGTCGGCGAGGGCACCGGGATCGAGCAGGTCGCGCAGCTCCTCGGCGCCGAGGAGATCGCGCAGCAAGTCGCGGTCCAACGACAGGGCCGCAGCCCGGCGCTCGGCCATCGGCGAATCGCCCTCGTACATGTACGCGGCGATCCAGGAGAACACCAACGACTGGGCGAACGGCGATGGGCGCGGCGTGTCGACCGGCACGACGCGCACCGCACGCGAGCGCAGGTCGGCGAGCACCGTGCGCAGCGCGGGCACGTCGAACACGTCGTTGATGCACTCGCGCGTGGCTTCGAGCAGGATCGGAAAGGTGGGGTGGTTGGCCGCCACGGACAGCAGGTCGGCGGCCTTCTGGCGCTGCTGCCACAGGGGCGTTCGCTTGTCGGGCCGACGACGCGGGAGGAGCAAGGCGCGGGCGGCGCACTCGCGGAACCGCGACGCGAACATGGCGGTGTTCGGTAGCTGGGCGATGACGAGGTCGTCGATCTCCTCCGGGTCGATCAGGAGCTCGGCGATCGGGAGCTCGTCGATGGCTTCGGGCAGGCGCACGACGATGCCGTCGTCGCTCCAGAGCAGCTCGACGTCGATACCCCACCGCTCGGACAACCTCGCTTGCAGCGCCATCGCCCATGGCGCATGCACTTGGGCGCCGAACGGCGAGAGGATGCACACGCGCCAGTCGCCGATCTCGTCTCGGAAGCGTTCGACGACGATCGTGCGATCGTCAGGCACGGCGCCGGTGGCCTCGGCCTGCTCGTCGAGGTACTGCACGAGGTTGGCGGCGGCCCGCGGGTCGAGGCTGAACTCCTCGTGCAACCGTTGGGCCGCGGTCGGGCCCCAGCCGCGCACATTGCGCACGAACTCGCCGACAGCGCGCCCGAGCTCGAGCGGCCGGCCGGGGCCGTCGCCGTGCCAGAACGGCATCTTGCCCGGCATCCCTGGCGCGGGAGTGACGATCACGCGCTCGTACGTGATGTCCTCGATGCGCCAAGTCGACGCTCCGAGCAGGAACGTCTCCCCCGGACGAGACTCGTAGACCATCTCCTCGTCGAGCTCGCCGACGCGGGTGCCGTCGGGGAGGAACACTCCGAACAACCCGCGATCGGGGATCGTCCCACCGCTCGTGACCGCCAACCGCTGTGCGCCGGCCCGACCACGCACGATCCCGTTGACCCGATCCCACACGATGCGCGGACGCAACTCGGCGAACTCGTCACTCGGATAGCGGCCGGAGAGCAGATCGAGCACCGCGGTGAGCACGTCGTCGGACAGCTCTGCGAAGTTGGCGGAGCGGCGCACGAGCGCGGCCAGCTCGTCGAGCTTCCACTCGTCGAGCGCGCACATGGCCACGATCTGCTGCGCCAACACGTCGAGCGGGTTGCGCGGATAGCGCGTGTGCTCGATGAGCCCATCCCGCATCCGTTGCACGACCACCGTGGCTTCGACCAGATCGGCGCGGTGCTTGGGGAACAACTTGCCCCGGCTCGGTTCGCCCACCTGGTGACCGGCGCGGCCCACGCGTTGGAGACCGCTCGCGACCGATCTCGGCGACTCGACCTGCACCACGAGGTCGACCGCGCCCATGTCGATGCCGAGCTCGAGGCTCGACGTGCACACGAGCCCGCGCAGCCGTCCAGACTTGAGCTCGTCCTCGATCTGCAACCGCCGCTCGCGTGACAGCGAGCCGTGGTGGGCCATGACGAGCTCCTCGGCGGGCGCGTCGCTCGGCGGCGTGCCACTGGCCTCGGCCGCCGCGTTCTCCCCCTCGAACTTCAGCTCGTTCAGCCGGGTCGCCAACCGCTCGGCCAAGCGGCGCGAGTTCACGAAGATCAACGTGGATCGATGCGACTCGACCAACTCGAGCAGGCGCGGATGCATTGCCGGCCAGATCGATCGGCGGACCGGGCCGGCGGCGGCCGGACCGCTGACTGGTTCCTCGATCACCTCGCCGAGCGCGCCCATGTCGTCGACGGGGACGATCACTTCGATGTCGAGTGGCTTGCGCATGCCCGCGTCGACGATCGTGACCCGTCGCGGGGTGCCATCGTCTCCGCGGCCACCGAGAAAACGGGCGATCTCGTCGAGCGGACGTTGCGTGGCCGACAGCCCGATCCGCTGAGGCGACTGATCGCAGATCGCTTCCAGCCGCTCCAACGTGAGCGACAGGTGCGCGCCGCGCTTCGTGGCCGCCAGGGCATGGATCTCGTCGATGATCACCGCGTCGATGTTGCGCAACGTCTCGCGAGCCTGCGAGGTGAGCATGAGATAGAGCGACTCGGGGGTGGTGATCAACAGATCAGGCGGCTCGCGCACGAGGCGGCGACGCTCGTCGGCCGCGGTGTCGCCAGTACGCATGCCGACCGACGGTTGATGCACCGTGAGGCCGAGACGCTCTGCGGCCAGCCGGCTGCCCGCAAGCGGGGCCCGCAGGTTCTTCTCGACGTCGACGGCGAGGGCGCGCAGCGGCGACACATAGAGAAGACGCGTCCGCCGGACCTTCTCGGGCGGCGGTTCGGTCATCAGGCGGTCGATTCCCCACAGGAACGCGGCCAGCGTCTTGCCCGACCCCGTAGGGGCGAGGATCAGTGTGTGGTCACCCGCCGCGATGGCCGGCCAGCCTTTGGCCTGGGCGTCTGTGGGCGCGGGAAAGCTCGACTCGAACCAGGCCCGGACGGGCGCCGAGAAACGATCAAGCGCTATCCGACTGACTCTACGAGAGGGGTACGACAACGCCGCAGCCGTTGTCGCCACTGAAGGGTGGGCGGCGGGGCGGCAGCCCGGGGCGCGGGAACCGGGTCGTACACTCGTCGCGTGCCCGAGTACGTCTCCCCCGAATGGCATCCGGCCTTCGAGGAGTACTGCGAAACGATCTTCGAGCTGCGCGAAGACGACGTCGATGTGATCCAGGCCCGGGTCGCGGAGCGCCTCGAGATCTCGCGGCCCGCGGTGTCCGAGATGATCAAGCGGATGGAGGCCGAGGGCCTGGTCCAGCTCAGCGCCGGGTCCATCACGCTCAGCGACGCCGGGCTGCGACTGGCCGAACGGGTCGTGCGCCGCCACCGGCTCGCCGAGCGCTTTCTCACCGACATCCTCGGGTTGTCGTGGGCCGAGGCCCACAAGGAAGCCGGCAAGTGGGAGCACGTGATCTCGGAGAAGGTCGAGCAGGCGATCATGCGAGTGCTCGACAATCCGACGACGTGCCCGCACGGCAATCCCATCCCGGGAAGCGCGTACGCGGCACCACCCGCGGTGCCGCTGGTGGACCTCGTCGTCGGCAGCGGGTTCACGGTCTCGCGCATCCCCGAAGAGCTCGAGTTCTCTCCCGGTTTGCTCGAGTTCCTCGAGGAGGCGGACGTCCTACCCGGCCGTCACGGCACGATCACGGCGACGTCGCCCGACGGCACCACCACCGTCGAGATCGAAGGACGGCACGTCGGCATCGGCTCGTTCGCGTCGAAGCGGATCCTGGTCACGTCCGGCTGACCGCCGCCGGCACTGCGGCGCGCTCGGTCTGGGGAACCGCGCCCACCAAATCACGGGCCGAATAACCCCAGAGCACACGGCCGTATCGTCTGGGGAATCTGCACCACCGAAACGGGCGCTCAGACTCCAATGTGGGCTTTCGCAACGCGATCGGCGGATGGTCAGAGGCGTAGGGGTTGGATCGGGGCGAAGACGGCCATCGGGTCCTCGCGCCACGTCTCGGGCTGCACGTCGATGTAGAGCTCGATCTCGTTGCCGTCGGGGTCGGTGATGTAGAGGCTGTGCGTCACGCCGTGGTCCGATGCACCCACGATCGGCACGCCGGCCTCCTCGAGCTGGCGCACGGCGTCGCGCAAGTCGTCGTCCGTGTCGCCGATCTTCAATCCGAAGTGGTACAGGCCGAGCCGGCGGCCCTCGGGGATCGCAGTAGCCGTGGGCCCGACCTCGATGAGGAGGAGCTCGTGGTGGGTGCGACCCGAGGTGAAGGCGGCGGCCGGCATGCGCAGCGGCGTGTCGCCGGTGACCTCCTGCCAACCGAGGATGTCCTTGTAGAAACGGCGGGATCGCTCGAGGTCGCTGACGTACAGGACGAGATGGCCGAGCTCTTTGACGTGCATCGGGACGTTGAACGCCCGCGAGCGGCCGCCGATTCCCCGCCGATCGGCCGGCGTCAGCCGGTGGGGAGCGCGACGCAGTTGCCGGTGTCGAGCTCGACCTCGTGGAGGAAGTTGGCGACCAGCGCGCACATCTGCCTGGCGGTCGCTGGCTTGTCGGACACCTTGTAGCCCTCGAAGGGCGACGGCACGTCGTACAGGATCCAGGCGCCGGTCTGGTGTGGCCCGTTGGTGCCGGCGTCTTCCTGGGGGACGTCGTCGAAGAAGAAGTGAATGTGATGCGACTGCGGGTCGCCGGCGTCGACCTTCGCGGTGTAGCCGGCGGTGCGGTACGCGACCGAGTACTTGCCGTCCTTGATCGTGATGCTGTCGATGCGCACGCCGCGCCCGCTCGGCCCGACCCGGACGGCGGCCGCCGCCGCCGATGACGAGGTGCCGGTGGCCGAGTTGGAGCCGCTCGAGCCGGCGTTGGTGTTGACCTTCGGTTCCCCACCGCCCCTGGTGGCGACGACCACGCCAGCGATCACGGCCACGACCGCCGCGGCGGCCGCCACCGGGATGACCCAACGCCGGCGGCCGGCCGGGGCC
>JBEEFX010000251.1:0-23724 GCA_041166365.1 Acidimicrobiaceae bacterium | reverse complement strand
CGAGCACCACCACGACATCACCGTCGCCGTCGACCGAGCGCCGTTCTCCGCAGACGACGGCGCCAGCTCGAACCGCAGACGACGCCGCCTGGGTCGGTCAGGGCCCTCGGCCCGTCAGCGGCCTGGTGGGCGCCGGCGGCCGCATCGTCTACCTCGGCGTCGACGACGAACACCGGTTGCAGCTCATCGGGCTGAACCCGGCGACGGGCGCAGTCGCGTGGAATCGACCGAGCACCGCGGCGACACACGTCGCGGGAGTCGAGCAACGTCTGGTCGTCGAGGGCGACACGGTGTTCAACGTCGAGCCCGCTGGCGCGGCGAACTCGCGCGTGGCGTTTCCGGCGCAGGCCGCTGACCCCTTCGAGGTGGTCGCGGTCGACGCCGCGACCGGCCGCGATCTCTGGCACCACCCGTTCGGCGAGTCGATGAGCACGCCGCTCCATCGCTGCGGCGACGGCGTGTGTGTGCTCGAGGACGCTCCGGGCCGGCACGTGGACATCACCCGTCTCAGCTTCACGACCGGCGCCGTCACGAGCGAGGGCGCGGCGGCCTTTGACCCCCTCATCGGAGAGGACGGCGAGCTCGCCATCTCCTCCCCGAGCGGTCGCGACACCTTCGTGCTCACGTCGGGATTCGGAAAGAAGGTCGAGTGGGAGCATCCGCGCTCGGAGTTGTTCGGCTCGGTCGACGTCGCGCCGGACACCGGTTGGGAAGGACTGCACACCGGCGGCGTGTGGATCGCGTGGCTCGGCAGCCCCGATGGATCGGACGGCGCGACGAGTGGGATCGCCGATGACGGCACGTTGTTGTGGACCCAGCCGCGCCGACCGTGCCCCTTGATCCCGGACAGCTTCGACTTCGCCGTGCTGTGCGGCCACCTCGACAGCTCGCTGCACCAATTCACCCTCGGCACCATCGAGGGCGTCGATCCGCTGACCGGGACGACGCAGTGGTCGTTCGACGCCGGGTCGGTGGATGTGCTGCAACCGGGAAGCAACATCGTCCGACTGGACGCCACGCACTTCGGGCTGCACGTCGGTTCGGGGAACATGGGTCTCGACTACGCGACCGGTGCCACGAACCCGCTCGCGGACGGCAAGGGCTGGTGCCCGCGGTTCGGCGATTTCGTCCAGGTCGAGGACGCCGAGAGCATCGTGGCGACGTCGTGGTCGCCGTGCACGCTCGAGATCGGACCGGATCACGCCCCCCCGACGGCCGTTCCGGACTTTGCGGGGCCGTCGAGCGACGGCTTCGGCGCGTGGGTGGAGAATGGCGAGGTGCGGGCCGCGAAGGTCGGCTGACGAGCCCAAATGGCCCACACTGCGGGCCGCTGGGTAGCCTTTGAGACCCCCGAAACTTCTGGCGAGGAGCGCATTGTGCAAGGCGTGGTCAAGTCGTACGACCCGGGGTCGGGCGACGGCGTGGTGTTGTGCGACACCGATCTCGCGGAGTACGACCTCGATGCCGACGCGCTCCTGGACTCCGTGTTCCGCATGCTGCGTCAGGGCCAGAGGGTGATCTTCGACGTCACGTCCGAAGGCCTGGCCACCCGGCTGCGTCTCGGATCCGAGGTCGACATGGGTACCCCCGGTTTTCCGCCTGCTGATTCCACGAACTGACCCACTGACAACGACGTCGGAGGAGAAGTGCCCAACCAGACCAAGCCCCCTACGACCAATCGCCGGCTGATCGAGTTCGTCGACGCCGCCGTCGCGCTGTGTGAGCCCGAGCGGGTGCATTGGTGCAACGGCTCTGCGGAGGAATACGACGCCCTGTGCCAGCTCCTGGTCGACGCGGGCACCTTCGAGCGGCTCTCGGACGCGAAGCGACCGAACAGCTATCTCGGCCTGTCCGATCCGGGCGACGTGGCCCGTGTCGAGGATCGCACCTTCATCTGCTCGACACTCGAGATCGACGCCGGACCGACGAACAACTGGCGCGACCCCGCCGAGATGAAGGATTTGCTGAAGGGTCTGTTCGCCGGCTCGATGCGCGGTCGCACGCTGTACGTCGTGCCGTTCTCGATGGGCCCGCTGGGCTCACCGATCGCGCACATCGGTGTGCAGGTGACCGACTCGCCGTACGTGGCGGTGTCGATGCGGATCATGACGCGGATGGGACAGCAGGTCCTCGACGTGCTCGGCGACGACGAGTTCGTCCCCTGCATGCATTCGGTGGGCTACGCGCTCGTCGACGCGGATGGCAATGCTCGCCCCGATGTGCCCTGGCCGTGTGATGCCGACAACAAGTACATCGTGCACTTCCCCGAGGCACGCGAGATCTGGAGCTACGGCTCGGGCTACGGCGGCAATGCCCTGCTCGGCAAGAAGTGCTTCGCGCTGCGCATCGCTTCGACGATGGCGCGCGACGACGGATGGATGGCCGAGCACATGCTCGTGCTGGGTGTCACGCCGCCGAGCGGCGAAAAGCACTACGTCGCCGCCGCGTTCCCGTCGGCCTGTGGCAAGACGAACATGGCGATGATGATCCCGACGCTGCCGGGATGGAAGGTAGAGACCGTCGGTGATGACATCGCCTGGATGAAGTTCGGCGACGACGGCCGCCTCTACGCCATCAACCCGGAAGCGGGCTTCTTCGGCGTCGCCCCGGGCACCGGCGAGGACACCAACCCGAACGCGCTGCGCACGCTGTGGGGCAACTGCATCTTCACCAACGTCGCCAAGACGGACGATGGCGACATCTGGTGGGAGGGGCTCACGCCGCAAGCGCCGGAGCACCTCACCGATTGGAAGGGCAACGACTGGACGCCGGCCTCCGACGCGCCCGCCGCCCATCCGAACGCCCGGTTCACCGCGCCGGCCGCGCAGTGCCCGTCGATCGCACCCGAGTGGGAAGACCCGAAGGGCGTGCCGATCTCGGCGATCCTCTTCGGTGGCCGCCGCGCCACCAACGTGCCGTTGGTGACCGAGGCGACGTCGTGGGGCCACGGCGTGTTCCTCGGCTCGATCATGTCGTCCGAGACCACGGCGGCGCAGGCCGGCGCCGTGGGCAAGCTGCGCTTCGATCCGTTCGCGATGCTCCCCTTCTGTGGCTACAACATGGGCGACTACTTCGCCCATTGGCTGGAGATCGGCGCGTCCGCCGACCCGGAGAAGCTGCCGAAGCTGTTCTGGGTGAACTGGTTCCGCAAGGGCGACGACGGCAAATTCCTGTGGCCGGGCTTCGGCGACAACAGCCGCGTGCTGAAGTGGATCGTCGAGGAGGTCGAAGGCACCGGTCAGGGCGTCGAGACGCCGATCGGTCGCGTCCCGACGCCGGCGGCGATCGACGTCACCGGCCTCGACGTCGACGCCGCGACGCTGGCCAAGCTCGTGTCCGTCGACGCCGAGAGCTGGCGGCAGGAGATCCCCCAGATCGAGGCGCACTACGCCTCACTCGGCGAGCGTCTCCCCGAAGAGCTGCGCGACGAGCTCAGAGAGCTCGAGAAGCGGCTGGCGAATTAGCACTCCGCGTTCTGGCGTCGCTGAACACGGGATCACCGCGCCGGCTGACGCCAGAACGGCTGAGGAAGATCAGGCGCTGCGGCTGGGGAGCGGGAGCAGGCCGACGTTGCGGCACTGGTCGGCGAGCGCCGACAGGTCTTCCACGTAGCGATCGCGATCCACGTCGCCCGCCAGATAGGCCCGGCGCAGATCGAGGAACATGCCCTCGACGAGCAGATCGACGAGCTGCTCGAACAACCGGCCCTGCAACGCGTCGTCGCCCTCGACCAGCTGAATGGTGCACAGGACGTCGTCCTGCTCGGCGCCCACCCGCTCGATCAATCGGTTCTGTGCGTCCACGACCTTCGATTTCGCCAAGGAACTTCGCCTTCCCTTCTCGCCTCTCGAATTTGGCGGGTCAAACCTGTGAAATGGGTCGAACGACCTACCGGACGTAGGGTCAGCCCCATGGACCCAGTGCTGGCAAGGAAGATGTCGAGGTCGCTCGAGCCCTATCACGGAATCGTCTACTTCCTGCCCGAGGCCTCCGAGGCCTATGCCAAGCTCGGCGTGACCGGACGCGACGGCTACTTCGCCTCGCGCTCCGCGCCGATGGGTGCCGTGAGCGCGGGCGTGGTCATCGCGACGTTCTTCAACTTCCACCCGTCGCTGATCGAGCACGCCATACCGAGCGTGTGGGACAAGACGACACCTGCGGCGTTGATCGACGCGCGGCTCGAGGCGATCGATCGGGGGCTACGCCGGCTGCTGGGCGACGGCATCGAGGGCAACAACGTGGCCCGCGCGGCTGAGCTCGCGCGTGTCGCCGCAGAGGGCTGCACCACGCCCGGGCGGCCGCTGTATGCGGCCCACGCGACCCTTCCGTGGCCGGTGGAACCGCACCTCGCGCTCTGGCACGCGATCACCCTGATTCGCGAGTTCCGCGGCGACGGTCACATCGCGTGCCTCGTGGCCGAGAAGCTCGACGCCGTCGAAGCGTTGATCACCCATGCGGCGTCGGGCGCCGTTCCGCGCATCGCGTTGCAGACGAGCCGAGCATGGTCGGACGAAGCGTGGGACGCGGGAATCGAGCGGCTCGTGGCACGCGGGGTGGTGACGGCCGGCGGCGAGTTCACCGACGCCGGACGCGCGCTGCGTGAGCGCCTCGAAGATCAGACGGACCAGCTCGCGCTCTCGGCGTGGGAGGCACTCGGCGAAGACGGATGCAACGAGCTGCGTGAGCTCGTGCGACCGTGGAGCCGCGCGATCGTCGACACCGGCGCCTTCGCCGCGCCTCCGGCGTGATGACCTACAGGTGAACGATCGGACAGGTGAGCGTGCGGGTGATGCCGTCGATCATCTGGACGCGACTCACGACCATCTTGCCGAGCTCGTCGACTGACGACGCTTCTGCTCTGGCGATGACGTCGTACGGTCCGGTGACGTCCTCGGCCGAGACGACCCCGTCGATGGCGGAGACCTCCGTCGCCACTTGCGCAGCTTTGCCCACTTCGGTCTGGATCAGGATGTACGCGCTGACGGCCACGGCCGACCAGAGTAGACGCGGCGGCGCGGCCGCCGACCGTTGTGGGCGGGTGGCGGGATGAGTGGTGGGTGGTTGGTCACCTCCCGACGACCAACATCGCCCGGATGCCGAGCCCCATGAGGAAGAGGCTGCCGAAGCCGTACACGAGGTAGAGGCGGTCGCGCACCCACGGTGACGTCGTCTTGTAGGAGTAGAGGATGCCTACCGCGATGATGGCCACGAATCCGTAGAAGAGATGGAACTGCGGCGGGTCGATCTTCTCGACGTTGACCAGCGCGACGCCGAGCCCGGCCTGCACGAAGATCGACACCTCGACGAGCACCGTGAACCACCAGAGGGCTCGAGTGCGCAGCGCCGGCCACCAATGCGCGCCGAGCGCCCACGCGCCGGCGAGCCCGTTGCCGATGACGACGACCCAGGCCCACGCGCGGTGGACCTGGAAGAGCACGAGCGCGCCGAAGACGAGGGAAGAGCCGATACGGGCGAAGCTACGCGGTGGCGGCGGCTGCGGACTGCATCGCCTGCGCCTCGGCGTACGCCTCGGCCGCAGTGTCGACGAGGTCGGAGATCTCGTCATCGGAGAATCCGGCCAGGCTGCGGAACTTCCGTGCGAGGTGCACAGGGTTCTCCTCTTCCTCGCCGCGGAAACCGCCGAAGCTGAACAGCTTGTCGACGGCTCGCTGGAACTCGAGGGCCTGTTGGCGGCGCTCGGGATCCTTGTCGGTGAGGCGCCGCAACCAGTCGGAGCCCATCTTCACGTGGGTGACCTCGTCGGCGAGCATCCAGTCCTCGCAGAAGTACAGGACGGGATCGGTGGTGGCCGCGCCGAAGTCGCGCATCGTGTTGAAGACATCGATGGCGAGGCCTTCGAGGGCACGGTTCACACCGGTGAGCCGGAGCACGGGATCGGGGTTGCAAGCAGCTTCATAGAGCAGCACCTGCTCGCCGAACTCGCCGATCTCCGAGCCCATGTGGTCGCTGAGCTTGCAGCTGATCTCGACATGACGAGCTTCGTCCCAGCACTGCCGGGCCATGTCGAGCTTCAGTGCGAACGGCGCTTCCTCGCGTGCGTCGCCGGTGTCGAAGTCCCAGCACGTGCGCCCGGCGCCCTCGAGCGCCTGGATCTCGCCGACGAAGATGCTGTGCATCAGCCCGCGGGCCGCGTCGGGGGCGTCTTCGTTCTCGACTCGGAAACCGCCTTGCCGCTTGTCCCGGGCACTGGCGTTGCGTGCGTCGAAGATGACGTCTTCGATCTTGATCCGCTCGAACCGCTCGTCACGAGCCAACTCGTCAACCGGCAGGATCCGCTTCATCCGAGAATCTTCCCCCCTGGGCATTGACCGACTGGTCAACAGTACCCCGTGGCCGCGTTCGAAAACCACCGGACACTTGTCACGGTGCAGCACCCGGCTGTCGATGCGCGCCCTGCCTATTGCTCCGACATGATCGCTTCGAACTCCGCCTCCGGATCGCGGTACGGCTCGCCGCTCACGTCGACCACGACACGGCGCAGCGTGCCGGTGAACGCAAAGGGCGCGGTGTAGCCCGGACCCACCGCGGGACCCTGCTCCCACCCGCACGTGATGCCGCCTCCCGTGAGGGAATGGCGAACGGGGGTGAGGTGCTCGACCAAGCCTTCGCCGACGACGCGACCATCGATCAGGAGCTTGGCGGTCGCCTTGAAGTCGCCGGCGGTGAAGAACGACATCGCGAGCTGATGCGCACCTGGCGCAACGACCTCGTCGCTTTCGATCACCGCGCACACCTTGCCCACGTAATTGTGCGCGTAGCGCAGGCGGCCGCCGAGCACGTGGAACGACCATCCGCCGAGCGTCGTGCCCATTGCGAGCAGCACGCCTTCGGGGGGCGCTCCGTGCGGAACGTCGACGTCGGCGACGATTACATGAGACCGGTTGCGCACATTGACGGTGACGCCCTCCGGCACGATCGACCCGCCAGGCCAGTACACGTAACGCGCGTGATTCGGGAACGGACGACGCGGAGCGAGGAGCGCGGCGATGGGTCGATTGTCCAAGGGCAGCACGTTGTAACGCTCCGCTTCCTCCCACCACAGCGCGATCAGCTTCTCGAGCACGTCTGGATGCTCGGCCGATACGTCCGTGCATTCGGAGACGTCCTCCGCGACGCGATACAGCTCCCACACGTCGTCCTCGAAGGGCGCGTTCGGATCCAGGCCGTCGTCGTACAACGGTCCGAGCGGTTTGAAGGTCACGGCCTTCCAGCCGTCGTGATACAAGCCGCGGCTGCCGAACATCTCGAAGTACTGCGTCGTGTGGCGCCCTGGCGCGTCGCCGTCGTCGAGGAGGTACGTGAAGCTCGTGCCGTCGATCGGCGCCTGCGGGACGCCGGCGATGTCGTCAGGTGACTCGACACCGATCAGGTCGAGCACGGTCGGCAACACGTCGATGGCGTGAGCGAACTGATGACGGATCGCGCCCTGGCTGGCGATGCGGGCCGGCCAGTTGATGATGCAGGGATCGGCGATGCCGCCCTCGTGCACCTCGCGCTTCCAGCGGCGGAACGGCGTGTTGCCCGCCATCGTCCAGCCCCAGGGGTAGTTGTTGTGCGCACTCGGCGTTCCGAGCTCGTCGATCCGGCGGCGAAGCTCGCCAGCCGATGGTGGCGCCCCGTTCCACAACCGGCTGTCGTTGATCGAACCGCGCGCGCCGCCTTCGGCGCTCGCGCCATTGTCGGAGATGAGCACGACGAGCGTGTCGTCCCGTTCCCCGAGCTCTTCCACGAAGGCGAGCACGCGACCGATCTGATCGTCGGCGTGTGACAGGAAGCCGGCGAAGCACTCCATGAAACGGGCGGCGACGCGCTGATCTTCCGGCTCCAGGTCCTCCCACGCCGGCACCCACGACGGGCGCGGTGACAGCTGCGTGGCCGATGGCAGGAGGCCGAGCTCGCGCTGCCGAGCGAACGTCTGCTCCCGCCATGCATCCCAACCGCGGTCGAACTGACCCCGATAGCGATCGATCCACTCTGCCGGCGCGTGGTGCGGCGAGTGGCACGCGCCGGTGGCGAAGTAGAGGAAGAACGGCTTGTCGCGGTCCACGGAACGCAGCTCGCCCAGGTAGCGGATGGCGCGATCGGCGAGATCGACGCTCAGGTGATAACCGTCCTCGGGGCGCGCCGGCGGCGGCACCGCGTGGTTGTCCTGGAACAGGGTCGGCACGAACTGGTGCGTCTCCCCTCCGTGGAACCCGTACCAGCGCTGGAAGCCCCGACCACACGGCCAGGTGTCGCGCGGCGCCACCATGTGGGTCTCGTCCTCGGGGGTGAGATGCCATTTGCCGACGGCCATGGGCACGTAGCCGTTCGCCGCGAGGATCTCGGACATGAAGCCGTTCTCGCGCGGCACGCGTCCCCAGTAGCCGGGGAACCCGACGGCGAGGTCCGCCACTCGGCCCATGCCGTTCGAATGATGATTCCGACCGGTCAACAGGCACGCGCGCGTCGGCGAGCACAGCGAGGTCGTGTGGAAGTTCGACAGGCGAACGCCTCCGGCCGCCAGGCGGTCGATGTTCGGCGTGGCGATGTCGGACCCGTAGCAGCCCAGCTGGGCGTAGCCCACGTCGTCGAGCACGACCACCAGCACATTCGGTGCGCCGTCGGGAGCCGACGGCTCCGGCGGCCACCACGCCGTCGACTCGCGCCAACTCGGACCGATGATCCCACCGAACTCACCCATCCCCGCAGTCTGTCTAGGCTGGCAACGATGTGCATGCAGTGCGTCGTGAACTCCGCGCCATACGTCGCCGGTGCCCTCGGAGGGCTGCGGGTGATGGGCGCCAGGGCGCGACGGCACCCGCTCCGGACCGGGGGTAGTTCAGGGGTGGCACTGGGTACGCACACGACCACAGACCGCGGGCCAGACGAAGGAGACCAGCGGTATGGCAGTCCGACTGAGGCCGAGACGAAAGCCCAGCACATCGTTCACTGAGCAGACCGTGGTGCTACCGAACGTCTGCCCTGAGTGCGGCGGCCCCGGCTTTCTCGAGCACATCAACCTCGTGCGCGAGACGAAGATGCAGACCTGTCAGAGGTGCGATCTGCTGTGGGAGTCCGCGATCACGGACAGCTAACGGCGCCGCAACACGATGACCGGGATGTCTCGCTCGGTCTTCGACTGGTACTCGTCGTACGCGGGCCAGATCTTCGCCATCGCCGGCCAGAGGCGCGCTTTCTCCTCCGCTGACGCCGTGTGCGCGGTCGCATCGAATCGCTCGGCGCCCACCTGTACTCCGACGCTCGGATCCTCGACCAGATTCAGGTACCACAGCGGATTGTCGGCGTGCCCGCCCCGCGAGGCGACGATCACGTAGTCGTCGCCGTCCGTTCCGTAGATCAGGGCGTTGCGCCGCAGCTTCCCGGAGCGCCGGCCGCGCGTCGTGAGCACGAGCGTGGGCACGCCCATCCACTCGTGACCGTCCTCGCCGTCACTCTCGACATAGCGGCGGGTGTGATCCGCGACCCAGTCCAGCGCGCTGTCCAGGGGCTCCTCGGTCTCTGCCATCGCAAGGATGCTAGAAGGACGCATACTTTTCGACATCCTGTTGGGAGCAATTGCTGGAATCGCCGTCGCCGCGCTCGTGCTTGCGCTGGCCCGTCGCCGCGAGACGCCCGCCGACCCCGCTCCGAGCGCCGTAGCTCAGAGCGAGAGCGTTCGCACGGCTCCCGTCCGCGGCGCTGACGTCGATCTCGTCGTGCTGCCACCGGATCGCCTGCCGAAGTTCGCCGATATCGGCGGGCTGGACGACGTGAAGGCCGAGATGCGCGACACGCTCGGGCTCGTCTTGCGCGATCCCGAAAGGGCCAACACGTATCGAGTCACCTGGAACGGCGTGCTCCTGCACGGTCTTCCAGGCACCGGCAAATCGTTCTTCGCTCGTGCGCTCGCCGGCGAGCTCGGGTGCAGTCTGCTCGAGGTCGATGTCGGCGATCTCGTGAGCTCGACGGTGGGGGATGCACCTCGTCGCGTGCACCGGGCCTTCGAGACCGCGGCGACACACCTCCCCTGCGTGCTGCTCTTCGACGAGCTGGACGCCGTGGCGACCGCGCGGGGGGATCAACCCGATGGCGGCGGGCGCGACCTGCTCGCGCAGTTGCTGCAGAGCGTCGAGCAGTGGCGGCAAGAGCCGCGGCTCGTCGTCGTTGCGACCACGAACGACCTGGACGCGCTCGACCCGGCCATCACCCGGGCGGGGCGTTTCGATCGCCACGTGCGTCTCGATCTTCCCGACGAGAAGGGCCGGCTCGCGATTCTCGAGGCGGCGTTGCGCCGGCGCCCCGTGCGTTCCGATCTCGACCTGAGTGACACCGCGCGCCGGTGCGCCGGCCACACGCCCGCCTCACTCGTGCAGGCCGTCGAGCTGGCCGCGCTGCACGCGATGCGCGAAGCCACGGGGACGAGCAAGGTCGTGCAGATCTCCGCCGACCATCTCGACGACGCCATCGAGCAGCGCGGCGGCAAGGATCGTCCCACGGTCGACGCGTGGTCCTGGGATCAACTGGTGCTCGACGCGCATGTGCTGGCGGAGCTGCGCAAGACGCAAGAGCTGATCGAGGATCCGGAGCGGTCCGAGCGGTTGGGCATCGACCCGCCCTCGGGACTGTTGCTCACCGGCCCGCCCGGGACCGGCAAGACGACGATCGCCAAGGTGCTCGCGGCCGAGGCCAGGTGCTCCTTCTATCCCGTGACGGCGGCAGATCTCACGAGTCGATGGGTCGGTGAGAGCGAGAAGGCGATGGCCCGCCTCTTCCGTCGAGCGCGAGCGAACTGCCCGTCGATCGTGTTCATCGACGAGATCGATGCAATCGGTGGAACACGCGGCAGGCTCGGCGCGTACGACCGCCAGCTCGATCAATTGCTGCTCGAGATCGACGGCATGTCGAGCGCACCGGGTGTGTTCGTGATCGGCGCCACCAATCGCCCGAAGGCGGTGGATCCCGCGCTGCGGCGCGGCGGGCGGTTGTCCCGGACGATTGCGCTCGGATTGCCGGACGTCGAGCAACGGCTCCGCATCCTCCAGCAGTTGACGCGGAGAATGCCGCTCCGTGATGTCGACCTTGAAGACGTCGCCATCGAGACAGAGGGCTACAGCGGTGCGGACCTCAAGGCGTTGCTGCAACAAGCGGCGCTGGAGTCGATGGTGCGCACCGACGACGAGCCTTCCGCCGCCTCGGGGATCGCGCCGGCCGACGTGAAACGCGCCCTCGGCCACCGCTGAGAGGCAACTCGCAGGGCAGTCAGACCGGGTCGGGGATGTCCGTCGCGTCCTGGACGAGATGGGTCGTCGGCATCGACACGAGCTCACCGCTCGCGTAGAGCTCGGAGACCGAGGGCACGGGGTTGGGGTCGGAGAACAATGCCCCGTCTCCGTAGTCGGCGTCGCGTCCCGTGGGGTCGATCACCCACCACGATGCCTCGAGGGCGATGCCGTTCGGATCGTTGAAGTAGACCGAGCGCACGAAGCCGTGATCGACGATGTCGGTGACCTCGCAGCCGTTCTCCTTCAAACGGGCCTGCAGGTCTTCGAGCGCGCGCTCGTCGGAGAGGTTCAGCGAGAGGTGGTCGAACTGGATTGCCCGCGCATCGGGCACGCCCGCCGGCTTGGCGAACGCCTTGACCGGCGACTGCTTGTACTCGAAGAACGCGACCGTCTGCTCGGGACCGACCTCGAAGAAGTAGTGACGAAACGCGTGGTTGCCGAGGTGGGCGACCAACCTCGCCCCGAGCACCCCGTGGTAGAAGCGGACAGTCGCGTCCATGTCGTTCGTGATCAACGCGAGGTGGTTGACGCCTCGCCAACGAGGCTGCTCAGCAGGCATGGAGCGACGATACCGCTAGTACGCCGCCGAGAGGATTGCTCGGGCATCGTCCTCGCTGACCGGCCGGACGTTGTTGCGGACGTTGTGGTTCGACTGCGACAGGCGGGCTACCGCGTCGAGATCGTCCAGCGTGACGCCGCACTCCCCCAGTCCCGAGGGCAGACCGAGCCGCGCGACGAGCGCGGCCACCGCGCCGGCCGGATCCTCCGGTGCGCCGATCGCCTCGCCGAGTCGTTCCAGCTCGTCGTACGCGGCAACGGCGTTGTAGCGCATCGCGTGCGCGAGGATCATCGCGTTGGCCAATCCGTGCGGGATGCCGGTTCGGCCGCCCACGAGCTGCGACAGGCCGTGGTGCACGCCCATCGAGCCGTTGTGCAACGCGCGGCCGGCGAGCACCGCGCCTTCGAGCATCGAGGCGCGCACGTCGACGTCGCCCGGATCGTCCACGACCAGTGGCAATGCGTTGACGATCCGCCGGGCGCCCGCGAGACCGATGGCTTCGGCCTCGGGCGTGCGGTTCGGGGAATAGACGGCCTCGACACAGTGCGCCAGCGCGTTCATGCCGGTCTCCGCGCTGACACGGGGCGGGGTCGACAACGTCAGCTCCGGGTCGTAGAGCGCGCCCATGGGTGTGATCGTCGGTCCTCCGGCACCCGTCTTCTGCCGGGCCGCCGGATCGGTCATCCCGAAGAACCCCGTGAGCTCCGCGCCCGAGTAGGTGGTGGGTATCGAGATGTGCGGCAACGCGGGACGGTCGGCAAACGACGCGCCTGGCGTGCCCGCTTCTTGCTCGGTGAAGAAGCACACCGCCTTGCCCATGTCGGCGCACGAACCGCCACCGAAGGACACGACGGCGTCGACGGCGTCGCGGCGTGCCTGTTGCACAGCTCGTTGCACGAGCGGCACGGGCACGTGCGATTCCACCTCCGCAAACGTCGACGCGAGTGCGGAGCCGAGTGCGGCGCGCACGCGGGCGCCGTCGTCCGAACCGTTGCGGCCTTCCGTCGTGATGAGCAGCACGCGGCGAGCGCCGAGCGCCTTGAGCAACTCGTTCACCCGCTTCACCGCGCCCGCGCCGAACACGAGTTGCTGCGCGAAGCTCGTGTGCGTCCACGGCTTCACGTCAGAGCACCTCGGTCGTCTCGGCTTCGGCGGGAGCAGCCACCATCATCAGCGAGTGCCCGTCGCTCTCGAGCATCGTGGTCGAGCAGTTCCCGACGCGACGGCACACGACTCGATCATCGACGGTTGCCGCGCCGATGGCGACGTTGATGGCAACGAAGTGCGTCACGACGACACAGTCCTCTGTGAGTGAGAGCAGGCGGGACAGCACCGCGTCGCGCCACGAAAGCTGATCCGCCGGCATCTCCGGCCAGGTGCTCCCGAGCACGCTGTCGAGCCACGGCCCGCGGGTCGTGAGGTCGTGGCCCGGCGCCTTGATCTCGCCGACGTCCGGCTCGATGGTGGGTGACACGCCCCATTGCTCCGCGATCGGCACGGCCGTCTCCTGACAGCGCCGCATCGGGCTGGAGAGGATCGGCAACGGGCCGAGCGGCTTGAGCGATTCGGCCACGTGACGTGCCTGGACGTGGCCGAGCGGCGACAACCCGGGATCGAGATCGTCAGCCCATCCCGCCGCGGCATCGCCGTGGCGGATCAACACGATTCGCCTCACAGGATCTCGGTCTCGGTGATGCCGGGACCCTGGCCTTCGCGGATGAACCACTCGGTTCCGAATCCCACCGCGAACGCTTCGGGGGGCATCTGCAAGAAGAACGACTGCTCGCTGATCTGACTGGCGTGCGCCTGCATCGCGCGCCGCTTGTGATCGAGGAACTCCGACACGTCGACGGCACCGGTGATCACCGTTTCCGACGAGCCGAAGTCGTCGGCGCCTTCGAAGTCGGGCATCTCGGTGCCTTCCGGCATCAGCGACGCTCGCTCGCGCATGCCCCGGATGATGTGATCGCGGTTGATCGTTGCCTGGTACACCTTCTGCGCTCCGACGATCTCCGCGGCCCGCTTGCCGACTCGGTGCACCTGGATGTGGTCAGGATGGCCGTAGCCGCCGTGATCGTCGTAGATCGTGATGACGTCGGCGCGCTCCTCGCGCAGGATCTGCGCGAGCCGACCGGCGGCCTCCTCGACATCGGCCGTCCAGAACGAACCCGGCTTGTCGTTCTCCGGTGTGCCGATCATCCCGGAGTCGAGGTAGCCGAGGAACTCGACGCGCTGGACACCGAGGATGTCGGCCGCCGCTTCCGTCTCCTTGACGCGTCGTTGCCACAGCGCCTCGCCGGGTTCGAGGAAGCCGTCGGGGACTTCGCCGTTCTCGCCCTTGGTAGCAACCACGAGCACGACGCGATGACCGTCTTTGGCGGCCTTCGCCATCACGCCCCCGGTGGCAATGCACTCGTCGTCGGGGTGAGCGTGGAAGCACACAAGCGTTGCCATCGGGGCAGGTTAGAAGGCAGCGAAGAGGAACAGCACCCCGAGCGGGATCACGAGCCAACCGACGACGGTGAGGATGATCGCGTACACGGCGAATTGCTGCGCGTCGTCTTCGGGTGGATTGCCACAGCGCCCGATCGTCTCCCACAGGGCCTTCAGTGGATCCTGCACGGTGATGCGGATGCGGTGATGCGCCACCGCCGCGCCGCGCAAGATCATCCAGGAGAGCCCCCCGAGCACGATGAACGCGGCGGCAACCGCGATGGTCGCGGCCAATCGAGATCCGACCACAGCCTCCGAGAGCACGCGAAAGCCGGAAGCAGCACCCGAGATGACCGCGCCACCGAGCAGGAACGTCGGCACCCCGATCGGGTTGCCTTTGTACGTGGTGGCCACGCGCTCCGCGTCGAGGCGAGCGCGGATCATCGGCATCCGCGACGGATCATCGGGCGCACACCAGGCGAGCCGGCGCGTGTAGAGGTTGCGAATGGCGTCGATCACGTCGGCCTGGTGGTTGCGCACGATGAACCGCGTCACGAGTTGCACGCCGAATTCGGCTATCGGCTTCAAGGGGCCGATGCTCGGGACCGGCGGCCGCCGAGCGCCGTTGCGGTCGAGCACCTCCAAGGAGCGCATCGCGAGCACGTGCGCCTCGGTGAATCGCTCGGGGTGTCCGAGTGGCCGTTGCGCCGACAGCTCGAGGACGATCTGGGCCTCGACCGGGTCGTGGGCCCCGAGCTGATCGAGCAGGCGCTCGGTCGCATCGGTGTCAGCACCGGTGCGCAGGACGCGGAACTGCTCGAACTGCTTCGACAGCTCGTCGAGCACCAGAGGCCGGTCGCCCATCCCACCCTGCTCGGCCATGACGATCGACCGTACCGCCCGCGACCCCGTCAGATCGCGGTTGGGTGAAGCGGCTCGTAGAGCATCACCTCGACATTGCCGGGGAGCACCATGGTGACGCCGATACCGAATCGCATGTCGGTCGGTTCACCGTTGAACGTGATCCCCTTCGCCTGCAACTCGGTCATCGTGGCGTTGATGTCCTCGCACATCAGTGAGAGCTGGTGCGAAGGCGCTTCAGCCGGATGAATGCCGACCTCGGCTGGGGGCAGTGCGAAGATCAGCCAACCGCCGCCCGCATCGACGTGCTTCCATCCGAACACGTCTCGCAGCACCTCACGCAATGCTTCGGGCTCCTCGGTGTAGAGCAGCATGTGTGTGCCGGTGATTGGCATCAGATCCTCCCGAAGAAATCGATCAAGGCTTGCGAGACATCATGACCGTGGGTGAAGACCCCCAGGTGACTCGCGTCCAGGATCTCCACGAACCGCGCCGCCGGTATCTGCCCGGCGGCATCGCGCGCACCGTCCGGTGGCGAGTCGATGTCGTGCTCGAACGCGAGCACGAGGCACGGCACCGTGATCGAGGGCCACGCCTTGGTGCGCTCGACGTCGGTCGACCATGCCAGACACGCTTCGTACTGACCGAGCCGGCCGGGGTTGGGCCAAGGTGGCAGATCGCCGATCATCGACAGCCATCCGTCGACGACCTCGCTGTTCTGCAGGTCGCGATTCGGTAGGTAGCGGAGGGTCTCCGTCGCGTAGAACAGCGGCGGCAGGTCCGGGTCGAGCTTCGCGATGTCGCGCTCGACGGTCGTGATCGCCTTCTCCCATGCGGTCGCGACGTTGCAACTCCCGATGAACGCCGCGGCGCGCACTCGATCCGCGTGGGCAATGGCCATCGTCTCGGCGACCCATCCGCCCATCGAGTAGCCGGCGATGCGCACCGAGCCGAGGGCCAGATGATCGAGCAGGTCCAACGTGTCGAGCACCATGTCGTCGACCGAGTACGGCGCCGGTGGCGACGATGACGGCGCGACTCCTCGGTTGTCGAACGTGACGACCTGATAGCCGGCGGCGACGAGCTCGGGCACGATCTGGAGCTGCCAACCGACCGCCGGCTGGCCACAACCACACACGAGCACGACGGGCTCGCCCTCGCCGAACACGTCGTACGAGAGCACCACGTCGCGTGTGCTCAGCACAGGCATCTCGCGGAGGACCCTTCAGTGCTTCAGCGCGGGGTGCTGTCGGGCCAACATCGGAAGCAAGAGGCGTCGAGGGGTGAGGTACGCGACCGCCGCTCCGACACGATTCGGGAAACCGGGGATGACGACCGCACGGTCCTTCTCGAGCCCGTGGAGCGCGGCCTTCGCGACGTCGGCCGCCGACACCCACATGAACTTGGGCAAGGCGTTGGACGACTCTTCCTCGGTGAAACCCGCGGCCTCGGCGAACTCCGTCTCCACCGGTCCGGGACACAGCACCGTCATCGTCACACCGCTGCCTTTGAGCTCGGCTCTCGTTGCCCGGCTGTAGGAGAGAACGAACGCCTTGGCCCCGCCGTAACCCGCCTGCCCGGGCAATGGCTGGAACGCGGCAGTCGACGCGACGTTCAAGACCGCGCCCTGCCCGCGCTCCACCATCCCGGGAACGAACATGCTGCACAAGTGGACGATGGCTTCCACGTCGGTGCGGATCATCGCGATGTCGCGATCGGGCGCACTGCGGTGCACCGCCCCGGTCGTGCTGAGCCCTGCGTTGTTCACGAGGACGTCGACGGTGAGCCCTCGGCTCGCGAGCTCCGTCGCGATGCGGGTACGCGAGTCCTGGTCGGTGAGATCGGCGGCGATCACTTCGGCGCGCACCCCGTGCTCCTTCGCCAACTCGTCGGCCAGCGCGCGGAGTCGGTCCTCGCGGCGAGCGACCAGGGTGACGCCCAGCCTGCGCTCAGCGAGGCCGCGGGCGAGCTCGCTGCCGATCCCCGACGATGCGCCGGTGACGATGGACGTTCGATCAGCAGCGGGTGCGGGCAGAGCCATGGGCGCCGATCGTATGGCCCGGCCGGCCTCCCCGCCCTCGACAAGGCGCCGACCGGAGCGCACACTGTGCCCGTGGCGGAGAGTCACTGGGCCCATGGTCGACGGGTGATCGTCGACTCCCGCTTACGATCCGCACCGATCTCGCATGAACGAACGCGGCGCGCATCACACGGATTTCGACTACCTGAAGCGCAATCAGGACGCCTGGGACGTCAACGCCGCCGCCTACGTCGACGCCGGACGGCGCAACTGGGCGACCGAGCCCACCTGGGGCATGTTCGACATTCCCGAGACCGAGCTCGGCCTCTTGGAGGCGGTGCGCGGCTCGGACGTCGTCGAGCTGGGCTGCGGCACCGGATACGTCTCGTCCTGGATCGCCCGCCGCGGTGGCCGGCCGATCGGCGTGGACCCGACGCCGAATCAACTCGCGAACGCCCGTCGGTTCCAGACCGAGTTCGGCGTGTCGTTCCCCCTCGTCCGAGGGGCGGGTGAGCAGGTGCCCCTACGCGACGCGTGCTGCGATCTCGTCATCAGCGAGTACGGCGCGGCGATCTGGAGCGACCCGTACCGATGGATTCCTGAAGCCGCGCGACTGCTCCGACCCGGAGGTGAGCTGATCTTTCTCGGCAACGGCACGATGTTGATGCTGTGTGTTCCCGACGAGGATGGCGAGCCCGCAGAGAATTGGATGCGGCGCCCGTACTTCGGGATGCATCGCTTCGAATGGCCGGACGATCCCGGAGTCGAATTCCATCTCGGGTACGGCGACTGGATCCGCGTACTGCGCGACAGCGGCTTCGTCGTCGAAGACCTCATCGAGCTGCGCCCCGCGGAGAGCGCGACGACTCGCTACGAGTTCGTCACGACCGACTGGGCTCGTCAGTGGCCGGCCGAAGAGGTGTGGCGAGCGCGCAAGAGCTGAACTACCGCGCGTGCGCGACGAGGAGGAGATGCGCGCTCAGACCCTGTAGCGACGGCTCGGTCTCCACGGCTCGAGCGGCGTCGAGGATCGTTCGCCGCCCGTCCTCGGACTCCCAACGCTCGGCGAGGTGGGGCAGCCAGCGCGCAAGACCCTCCACACCGAACACGTCGTCCACTTGGAGCCCAGCCTCCTCGGCTTCCGCCCGGAGATCGGAGGCCAGGTGGAAGTACGCGGTGGTGAACCATCCCTTGCGGTCGTTTGGATTCTGGTGACAACCGTGTTCCAAGTCGGTCACGACGACCTCCTGGAACTCCGGGTCGAAGAGGAACTCGCGGGCGAGACCGTCGAACAGCGATGCGAAGCGGCTGATCGCCGCGACTGCCACAAGGCCGCCCGGGCGAACGACCCGCCGCGCTTCTCCGAAGGCGGCGAGGCGATCGGCGCGCGACTGCAGGTGGTACATCGGTCCGAGCAGGAGCACGACGTCGTAGGACGCCTCGCCGGCGGACAGTCGGCGAGCGTCGCCGACCTCCGCGGTGACACCGAATTCAGCGAGATCAGATTGCGCCTTGGCGACGTGCCGAGGCGTGAGATCGACGATGTGCACCTGAAAGCCGGCTTCGGCCAACCAGCGCGCGTGCACTCCCGTCGAACCGCCCACGTCGATGATCGCCGCGGGAGCGGGCGGCAAGTATCGGGTGAGGATCTCCTGGGTCCGCAGCAGCTCGAGCTGACCAAACCCTGACGCGATCCGGTCCTCCTCGCGGGTCGACTCGTAGTGCTGCACGACTTCGTCGATGTTCTCGGCCACGGCGTTCGGCTATGCGATCGCGCCCGTCTCCCGGAGCTTGGCGATGCGATCGGGCTCGGAGCCGAGCCACTCGGTCAGGATCTCATCGGTGTGCTGGCCGGCGTGGGCGGGGGGTCGAGCGACCTCGCCCGGAGTGCGGCTGAAGCGGGGCGCGGGCGCCGGTTGCACGATGCCTTCGAGCTCGAGGAACGTCTTGCGGTGGACGTTGTGCGGGTGCTGCGGCGCCTCCGCCAACGACAGCACGGGAGCGAAGCACACATCCGTGCCTTCCATGATCTCGCACCACTCGTCGCGTGTCTTCGCCTTGAAGATCTCCTTCATGCGTTCCTTCATGCGAGGCCACTGCGTCTTGTCGTTCTGCCAGGGCACGTCGGCGTCGCCCTCGAGCCCGGTCAACCGGAGGAGCTCGGAATAGAACTGCTGCTCGAGCGAACCGATCGAGATGTACTTCCCGTCGGCGGTCTCGTACACCTCGTAGAAGTACGCGCCCGTGTCGAGCAGGTTCGTGCCGCGCTCGTCCTCCCAGATGCCCATCGCGCGGAACGCGTGGAACATCATCATCAAGCTGGCGGCGCCGTCGACCATGGCGGCGTCGATGACCTGTCCTCTGCCGGAACGGCTGGCCTCGAGCAAGCCGCACACCATCCCGTACGCGAGCAGCATCCCCCCGCCGCCGAAGTCACCGACGAGGTTGAGCGGCGGAAGCGGCGCTTCGCCCCGGCGCCCGATCGGCTCCAGCGCGCCGGCGAGCGCGATGTAGTTGATGTCATGTCCGGCAGTGTGTGAATACGGGCCGTCCTGGCCCCAGCCGGTCATGCGCCCGTAGACGAGCTTCGGGTTGCGAGCAAGGCACTCGTCCGGCCCGAGCCCGAGCCGTTCGGTGACACCGGGGCGGAAGGGCTCGAACAACCCGTCGGCCTGCTCGACCAAGTCGAGTACGAGCGCCACGCCGTCGGGACTCTTGAGGTCGACACCGATCGAACGCCGGCCTCGCTGCAGCACGTCCGCCGGCGGTGTCGACGGATCGCCGCCGCGCACGCGGTCGGCGCGATCGATCTTGATGATGTCGGCTCCCATGTCGGCGAGCATGAACGCGCAGAACGGGCCCGGCCCGATCCCGGCCAGCTCGATGAGCTTGATTCCCGACAACGGTCCATTCGTCATGACCGGCTCCCGACTTTCGAGGTGTGGCGCACGATGGCGTCGACGATCTGTGGGAACAGGCCCGGCGGAACGTCGTGACCCATGTCGGCGAACTCGACGAGCTCGGCATCCGGAACGAGCTCGGCCGTCCGGCGACCACCCGAGATCCCGACGAGCGGATCGATGGCGCCGTGAATGACGAGCATCGGTACCCGCAGCTCGCGCAGCCGGTCGGCGCGCGAGCCTGAGGCGATCACGCCGAGGAGCTGGCGGGCGGTGCCGATCGGGAAGTAGCTCCGGTCGTAGACGGCCGCCCCTCTCGTGCGGAAGCGTTCGTCCGTGAAGTGCACGGGCCCGGCCAGGATGCGCCACGTCTCGACGTAGCTCTCGATGTACTCCTCACGACTGGTGGCGCGCGGACGGAGCAGCGTCGCGCCCGCCTCGGGTGTCGGGTGTCCGACGTCGCGCTCGCCCGTCGTGGACATGATCGACGTCACCGTACGCACACGCTCCGGATGCTCGATGGCCATCGTCTGCACGATCATGCCGCCCATCGAGGAGCCGACGATGTGGGCCGACTCGATGCCGAGATGGTCGAGCAACCCCACCGCATCCGCGGCCATGTCGCTCAAGAGGTAGGGCGCGTCGACGGGCTCGCCGGAGAAGGCCTTCGCGAGCTCCGGCATCAGGTCGAGATCGGGCGAGTCGATCTTGGTCGACAGCCCGACGTCCCGATTGTCGAAACGAATGACGTAGTACCCCTCGCGTGCGAACGCCTTGCAGAAGTCGTCCGCCCAGGTGATGCCCTGCGATCCGAGGCCACTGACGAGGAGAAGCGGCACGTCGTCGGGATCCCCGATCGTCTCGTACCAGAGCTCGAGTCCGTTCGCAGGCGCAGTCGGCATGGCGCATGTTCGCGGCGTCTTGACCGCCCGGTCAAGACAACGGCAGACAAGGCCCAGCGGCGCCAGGGGTAACGTCCCGCGCCGTATGACGCTCACGTTCGGGGTGCACACCGGTTTGCAGAACACCACCGTCGACGAGCTCCGGACGTTGTGGCAGCGCATCGAGGAGCTCGGGTTCGGATGGATCTCGATCTGGGACCACTTCTACTCCGCCGACTTCGCGGGCTACGAGTGCCTCGAGGCTGTCACGTGTCACGCGGCGCTCGCGTGCGAGACCTCGCGGGTCCGTTGCGGCTCGCTCGTGTATTGCGCGGGCTACCGCCATCCCGCCGTGCTGGCGAATGCGATCACCACGATCGATCACCTCAGCGGCGGGCGGGCGGACATGGGGCTCGGCGCCGGATGGGCGTTCAACGAGTACGAGGCCTACGGCATCCCGTTCCCCTCCACGAAGGAACGGCTCGACATCCTCGAGGAGTCCGTGCAATGCGTGCGCCTCCTGCTGCGCGAGGAGGTCTCGAACTTCGATGGCACGTACTTCCAACTCAAGGACGCGCGCTGCGAGCCGCGTCCGGTGCAAGCCGAGCTGCCGATCTGGGTCGGTGGTGGTGGCGAGAAGCGCACGCTGGCGATCGTGGCCCGATGGGCCGACGGATGGAACGTGCCGTTCATCAGCCCCGAGGAGTTCGCCCGCAAGCGCGAGGTGCTCGCGGGACACTGCGAGACGGCCGGTCGCGACGTCGACGACATCAAGTGCGCGGTGAATGTCGGCCTCGCGTTCACCGATGAGAGCCTGAAGACACAGTTCGGTCTGCTCGCCGACGCGATCCGCCCAGGTGTGCTGACCGGCTCCGACGACGAGGTCGTCGACATGGTGGGGCGCTACGCGGATGCGGGCGCGACCCAGATCAACGTCGCCTTGCGAGCGCCGTTCCTCACGGACGAGCTCGAGCGCCTCGCTCCGGCCATCCAGCAGATCGGCTGACCGGCTTGCTCGACATCCGGCGCGATCCGCTCACCGGAGCGGTCGTTGCGGTGAATGCGGAGCGCCAATCGCGTCCGAACCGTCCGAACGACGATTGCCCGTTCTGCGTCGGTGGTCGCGAAGCGCCCGAGCCGTACGACGTTCGAGCGTTCGTCAACCGATGGCCATCCTTTCCCCACGATCGATGCGAGGTCGTGTTGTACACACCGACGCACGACGCGACGTTCTGGTCGCTCGGAGCGGACGGCGCGCTCGCGGTCGTGGATCTCTGGGCGGAACGGTCGGCCGCGCTCGGCGCCCGCGACGACATCGCGTACGTGCTCGTGTTCGAGAACCGTGGTGAGGAAGTGGGCGCCACGATCCCCCACCCCCACGGCCAGATCTACTCCTACAACGAGGTACCGCCGAATCCATTGCGCGAATTGCAGGATGGGGTGTGCGCACTCTGCGCGGAGTCGCCCGGCGATCGGTTGGTGAGCGAGGCGGGCGGCTGGCGGGCCTGGGTCCCGCATGCATCGGTGTACCCGTACGGCCTCGTCCTGGCGCCGACGGCGCATGAACCCGACCTTCCATCGCTCACGCCGTCAGCACGCCGAGGGCTCGCAACGGTGCTCGTCGACGTGCTCCATCGGCTCGACGCGCTGTGGGATCGGCCGATGCCGTACATGTTGTGGTTCCATCAACGGCCGTTCGACGGTGGCACGTGGCCGAGCGCGCACGTGCACGTCGAGATCGCGGTACCACAGCGCGCCCCGGGGGTGATGCGCTTCATCGCCGGCGGCGAGTTGGGCAGCGGCCTCCATGTGAACCCTGTCGTGCCGGAGACGGCCGCGGCGGAGCTACGGGCGGTGCAGTGGTGAGCGAGCAGCAACTGCGGGTGTGGGCCCCTGGACGCGTGAACCTCATCGGTGGGCACAGCGACTATTCGGGCGGGCTCGTGCTGCCCATGGCCGTCGACCTCGGCACCACGATCGTCGGGCATCGCGGGCACGAGCGTGTCGTGCTGGTGTCCGAAGACGAGCCCGAGCCCGCCGAAGTCGCGCTCGATGTCGCCGACCCTGCGGCCGTGTCGCCGAGTTGGGCGCGCTACGTCGCCGGCGTCGTCGCCGAGGTCGCACCGCCGACGGGCTTCATCGGCAAGGTGGCCACCACCATCCCGATCGGCACGGGCCTGTCGTCGAGCGCCGCGCTCGAGGTCGCGATCGCGCTCGCCTTGGTCGGAGACGATCGCATCGATCGGCGAGCGCTTGCGCTGGCGTGCCAACGGGCGGAGCACCGAGCGTCGGGCGTGCCCTGCGGGATCATGGACCAGTTCGCATCGCTGCTCGGCGTCGACGGCCATGCCATCCTCATCGACTGCACGACATTCGAGGTGACCCCGGTGGAACTTCCAGCCGAGGTCGACGTCGTCGTGGTGGACAGCGGTCAGCGACGCTCGCTGTCGACCGTCGGATATGCGGACCGGCGCGCTGAGGTGGGGCGCGCCGAGCAACTCCTCGGTCATCTGCCGACAGCGAGGCTGACCGACGTCGAAGCGTTGGACGACGCCATCCTGCGGAAGCGGGCCCGACACGTCGTGACCGAGAACCAGCGCGTGCGTGACTTCGTCAGCGTGCTCGCGAAAGGCGACATCGGGGCCGCCGGCGCGCTCATGACCGACTCGCACATGAGCCTGCGCGACAACCAGGAGGTCTCGACTGACGCGCTCGACGCTCTGGTGGGTCGACTCAATCGCGTGCCCGGCGTCCACGGCGCCCGCCTCACGGGTGGCGGATGGGG
>JBEEFX010000250.1:0-9920 GCA_041166365.1 Acidimicrobiaceae bacterium | reverse complement strand
CGTTCCTGCTGGCCAACATCGTCGACGACGCGGACATGCAGATCACGCACGTGCTGCGGGGCGAGGAGCACCTGAACGGCACGCCGAAGTACCTGCTGCTCAGCGACGCGCTCGGTCTCGACTATCGCCCGGTGTTCGCGCACCTTCCGCTGCTCGTCAACGAGCAGCGCAAGAAGCTGTCGAAGCGGCGCGACGACGTCTCCGTCGGCGACTACAAGGCGCGTGGTTTCCTGCCCGAGGCGATGCGCAACCATCTCGCGCTGCTCGGTTGGGGTCCGCCTGACGGAGTCGAAGTTCGGCCCATCGAAGAGATGGTCGAGCTGTTCCGGATCGAGGACGTCAACGCGTCACCGGCGCTGTTCGACATCAAGAAGCTCACACACGTCAACAGCGAGTGGATCCGGCGGATCGACACGGCCGACTTCATCGATCGCGCCAACGAGTTCGTGACCGGAGAAGACGAGCGGGCTGCCCTCGTCGCCTTGGCGCCGCTGGCCCAAGAGCGCGTGAAGGTGCTCGACGAGCTGCCCGAGTACTTCGATTGGGTGGCGGGTCCGGCGGACGATCCGAAGTCGTGGGACAAGGCGATGAAATCTCCCCTCGCCGCCGAGGCACTCGACGCGATTCTCGAGGTCTACTCGGATGCTCCATGGGAGCGCGACCAGCTACATGCGCGATTCATGGCGCTGGCCGAGCGACTCGAGGTGAGCCCCCGCAAGATCGACGCCCCGCTCCGAGCATCCGTGACCGGGCGCACGGTCGGCCTGCCGCTCTTCGACGTGTTCGAGTACCTCGGGCGCGACGAGACGCTCGAGCGTCTGCGGGCCGGGCGGGCGCGGCTGGCGTGAGGCGCCGCGTCCTACGGATCATCGCGGTGGTCGCGGCCCTGCTCGCGGGCTATGTGCTCGTGACGTTCGTGCAGGTCTGGCACGCCTCCCATCAGGACGATGCTCGCAAGGCGCAGGCCATCATCGTGCTCGGTGCCGCTCAGTTCGACGGGCGCCCGTCGGCCGTGCTGACCGCTCGGCTCGATCACGCCGCCGACCTCTTCCGGCGAGGTCTCGCGCCCCTCATCGTCGTGACCGGAGGCAAGCAGGTGGGGGATCGCTTCACGGAGGCCGAGGCGTCGGCCAACTATCTGGCCGCGCACGGGGTTCCCGGTGACGCCATCGAGCGCGAGACGACGAGCACGAACTCCTACGACGAGCTCGCCGCGGCGGCGCGGTTCCTGCACCAGAGAGGGATCACCGAGGTGGTGCTCGTCTCCGACCCCTTCCACGCCTACCGCATCAACGCGATCGCCCACGACGTCGGGCTCAACGCCCATGTGTCGCCGACCCCGACCAGCCCCGTGCACGGCCTCGACAGCGCGCAGGCGCTGTTGCGTGAGACCGTCGCGGTGTCCGCTGGCCGGTTGGTTGGCTTCGACCGGCTGGATCGCTGGTTGGGTCGTTAGCGGAGGACGGCGACGAGGACCGTGACCTTGCGTCCGGTGGCCGAGTCGCTGTCGAGCGTGTCCGGGTCTGAAGCGGCACGCGTCCCGACGATCTCGACGGTCCACGCCTTGGTGAAGTCGAGTGTGCTGACCACGTCGATGAACACGGACGACGAGCCGTTCCAGAAGTTCGCGGTGGTCGTGCCGACCGTGTTCCCCGCGCCGTCCTTGACGGTGGCCACGTACTCCATTCCGTTGATGGCGACGCTGCCGAGCGACGGGTAGCCCACGGCGACCTTGAGTGCCTTCGCCTGGCGGGGAACGGCGACATCGAACGTCTTGTCGTCGGGGACCCCCTCCAACGTGGCGCGGGGCGCATCCCACATCCAGATGTCGGAGCGCTGCACGGTGAAGCCCGTGGACTTCAGCACCGCGTCGTCGGCCGCCTTCTGCTTGGCGACGAGCAGCTTGGCGTAGTCCCTCGAGCGAACGAGCTTCACGGCTGCCGCCAGGTCGACGTGCCCGTAGCCCGCCTGCCAGAACGCTGAGCGGCCGGTCTCCTCGGTGTTGGTCACCGGCGTGGCAGTCACCTGCAGCGCGATCTGCACCTGCGCAGGCGTGAGCCGGGGGTTCGCTTGCAGCAGCACCGCGGCGGCGCCGGCCACGTGCGGCGAGGCCATGCTCGTGCCGGAGGCGACCTCGTTCGAGTTCGGCGGGCACGGGCCCACCGCCACACCGATGGTGTCGCACGACGACGAGATCGTGAGGCCGGGGGCGGTGACATCGGGGTGGTACACGCCGATGCGCGACCCGGTGAAGGTCGAATGCTGGATCTGCTGCGGATCGCCCGCCAGGGCGACCGGCTGTGAGTTGTCGAACTCGGCGCCGTTGGACGAGAAGTCGGCTCGCACCTTGTCGACGCTGTCGGCCGCGACGGAGATGACCCAGGTCGGCTGCGAGAACGGGTTGAGGCTCACCTCCGCGTTCTCGCTGCCGGCGTTGCCGGCGGCGAACACGACGACGACGCCTTTGCTCGCCACGGCGTGCGTCGCGACATTCACGGGATCGCCGGGGTCGTATGCGCGGAACGCGTTGCCCCACGAGTTGTTGACGACGTCGATGTCCCACAGCCTCGGCTGATCGAGCATGTGGTCGTAGGCCGAGATGACGGCGGTGGTGAACAACACCTCGCCGATCGCGTAACAGATCAGGTTCGCGTCGG
Organism: Acidimicrobiaceae bacterium; assembly: GCA_041166365.1. Classification (GTDB taxonomy): domain Bacteria; phylum Actinomycetota; class Acidimicrobiia; order Acidimicrobiales; family JACDCH01; genus DASUCS01. The sequence continues at coordinate 7,263 of JBEEFX010000250.1, read as the reverse complement.
GCGCGACGCCGAGATGGTCGGGGCTCGTCGTGCCGTCGGCCGCGATGATGCCCGAAACGTGGGTGCCGTGACCGCTGCCGAGGTCGCTGTTGTTGTACGGGCCCTGCTCGATGGGAATGACCAGCGCACCATCACCGGGCTGACGCGGATCGGGCGGCATGTTCCCGTACTCCGGGCCGAAGAGCTTCACGTTGTGCACGACATGATCGGCGAGATCGGAGTGCGTCGCGTCGCAGCCGGAGTCGACGACCGCGACCGTCACCCCCTTGCCGGTGAGCCCTGCGGCGCGCGTCTGTGCGGCGCCCATCGCGTCGGACGACGCGGTGTCGAACAACTGGATGCGCTCGTCCGGGTAGACGTCGGTGGCGGCACCGGTCGCGACGGCCTGCTGCATCGACGCGATCGAGCCCTTCACGATGGCCAGGGGCAGGTGCTTCATCGGTTGCACCTCCAGCCCGAGTGACTGGAGGCGCGAGACGCTGCTCGCGCTCGGCACGTCGGTGAACGTGGCGATCCCGACGGGGGTGCCGACCGGCTGCATGGTGAGCAACCGGGCCAGGCCGATGTGATCGCTACCGGAGCCGGTGGCGCCAGCGGTCAACGTGACCGCCGAGGAGGCAAGAAGGACGACACCGCACGCGACGGCGACGAAGCGACGAATTCTCATGGTTTGCTGAATTCGCTGTCCGCTAGAGAAATCCTGCACAAAGGAGGGACGGGTAGGGTGTTCGCTCCACCTTCGGGGGTGGTGTAATCGGTAACACAGCTGGTTCTGGTCCAGTCGTTGGGGGTTCGAGTCCTCCCCCCCGAGCCACCGGTCTGAACGGGAGGTCGGTGAGGAACGTGTCGTCAGGGAGCGACGAGCTCGCGCCCTTCGAGCCCGAGCGCGCCGGTCATGTCGGCCGCCGGCATGGGTCGGGCGAAGAGGAAGCCTTGCGCCACCGTGCAGCCGAGCCGGCTGAGCGCCGCCGCCTGTTCCGGATCCTCGACACCTTCGGCCACGGTCGTCATTCCGAGCGTGTGGCTGAGATCGACGACCGCGCGCACCATTGCGTCGCCATCGGCGTTCCCGGCCAGTCGATCGACAAAGGACTTGTCGATCTTGACGACATCCAGCGGGAAGGTGCTGAGCCGGGCGAGGGACGAATAGCCAGTCCCGAAATCGTCGATGGCCAGGCGCACGCCGAGCGCCTTCAGGTCGTGCAGGACGGTGCCAGCCGGATCGAGATCCTCAACGAGTCCCGTCTCGGTGACCTCGATGAGCAGCGCGCTCGCGGGCATTCCCGACGCGTCCAGCGCGTGGATGACGTCGTCGAGCACGCTGGCGTCACGAAGGTGGCGGGCCGACAGGTTGACACTCACGTAGAACGTGTCGTCGACGAGGCCAGCCTGCCGCCACGCACCCATCTGTCGGCACGCTTCCTCGAGGACCCAGGCTCCGAGCGGGATCACGAGCCCGGTGGTTTCGGCGACGGGGATGAAATCGTTCGGCTGAATCAGCCCGCGGTGAGGATGGTTCCAGCGCACGAGCGCCTCCGCGCCAAGCATCCGTCCCGTAGCGACCGCCACGATGGGTTGGTAGAACACGACGAGCTGCCCGTTGTCGATGGCGCCTCGCAGCTCGGATGCCACCTCGAGGCGGCGGATCGCCTGCTCGTGCATCTCGGGAACGAACCGTTCAAACCGCGACTTGCCATTGCGCTTGGCCACGTACATGGCCAGGTCGGCATCGCGAAGCAGTCCGCTCGCAGTATCGACGCCGGCCCGTCCCACCGCGATGCCGATGCTGACGTGTACCGGTACGTCCTCATCTCCGACCCGAAACGGTTCGCGCAACGCATCTTGCAGTCTCTGCGCGACGGCCTCGGCCGCCAGGGAAACGTCGCCGTCCTCGAGGAGCACCGCGAATTCGTCGCCTCCGAAGCGGGCGAGAGTGTCACCGGACTTCAGGGCCGTGAGCAACCGCGCCGCGACGCCGACCAGCAGGTCGTCTCCGGCGGGATGTCCGAGGCTGTCGTTGACCATCTTGAAGTCGTCGAGATCGAGGAACAGCACACCCACGTCACCCTGTCGCCGAAAGGCGCGGCTGAGGGCGTGGACGACGCGGTCGTGGAACAGCGATCGGTTCGGCAGGCTCGTGAGGGTGTCGTGCAGCGCCTGGCGACGCAGCTCGGCATCGAGAGCCTTGCGTTCCGTGATGTCTCGCATCGTGAGTACGAGCCCGTCGATGCCGAGGTCGTCGCGCAGGTCGGCCGCGGTGACCTCCATGTCGCGCCAGGTGCCGTCGCCGCTGCGCACCTGCCACTCCACGGTCGTCGTCACGCCGGCAGTGACAAGGAGGACGCCGAGCTGCCGCTCATCGTCCGCGGCCAACAGATCGCCGATCGGGCGATCCAGCAGCTCGGAAGCCTCGCACCCGAGCACACGAGCGGCCGACGGCGTCTGATACCGGACGAATCCTGCGTCGTCGACCACGAGGATCGCGTCGGACGCGTGCGTCACGAGCGATTGGAACCGGGCCTCGCTGCGTTGCTCGGAGACTTCACCGGCCAGTCCCGACGTGCGGGCGAGCACCAGCACGAAGAGAACCGCACTCGTGATGGCGATGGCGGCGCCGTCGACAACATTCCCCTGCAGCTGCTCTACGAAAAGCACGGTGGGCGGGATCAACGCGGCGCTGCCGACGACGGCGAGCCGGCGCCTACTCACCCGCGGCGAGTCGCTGGCGCGAACCGACAACTCGCGCATCGACGGGTGCAGCGCGGCGGCACCCCATCCGACGTAGAACACGATCCAGCCGCCGTCGATCACGTTGTGCTCGTGCCAGAGACCGGCCAGGTTCAGGTAGCCGTACAACGCGTCGGCCACGAGAAGATTGACCACGCCGGTGGCCAACAGCCAGAACGCGATCGGTCGCCGACCAGAACCGACGGCTAGGCGGACGATCATGGCGAGCAGGGCGATGTCGCCGAGGGGATAGGCGATCGAGGTGAGGCGTTCGAGCACGCCGATGTCCTGCGTGCGGAAGTACGGGACGATCAGGATCATCCATGACAGGAGTCCCGCGCCGCACGTGATGATGGCGGCGTCGAGGAGGCTGGCGCGATCTCGACCCGGCGTGCGTCGCCGAATGAGGAGCACGAGCCCGGCCGCGAGGATCGGGTACATGGCCAGATAGACGACGTCGATCAACGACGGAAAGGGAACGTCGGCGTGCTGTACGAGGTTCTGGAAGCTGTAGAGGTCGTCGCCCACGATGAAGGTGGCCAAGCCCAGCGCCAGCAGGTACCAGGCGACCCGGGCGTCGGGCCGATGTCGGCGCACACCCACGACGATGGCCGCGACGGAAGACCAGCCGATTGCCGGCCACACGATGAGCTTCGCTGGGGCGGGTGACAGCACGAGGTACGCCACACTCAATACGAAGCCCGTGACCAGGTACCACTTCCACAAGGCCGATGCGGTGCCACCCCTCACGATGTTCTCGCGTCGTCTCGCGCCCATTCCCATGCCACAGCTCATCGGCAACTCAGGACCGATCTTCATGACGCGTTCGCGCCATTCAGGTCGACCGAGCGTTGATCGATGCTTCAGGGGTGATGCTCCGCGTACGGGTTTCGCGCAGACCGAACTTTTGGATCGCATACCTCGTCGTGGGACTCGCGCTCATCGGTGGGTACTACCTGCTTCCGCGGGCGGGCACCGCCCAAGCCGTGCTTCTCACCGCTCTCAACGCGAGCGCCGCCATCGCCGCGTGCGTCGCGGCGGCACGCACGCGCGGCGCCACCCGTGTGGTGTGGCTCAGTTTCGGCATCGCCATGACGCTGGCGACGCTCGCCAATGGGCCGTACTACGGGTACCCGCTGGTCACTGGACGTCCTGTTCCTTTCCCGTGCCCAGTCGACGCGCTGTGGTTGTTGACGTATCCGTGTTACGTGGTCGCTCTGGGCGCGCTGATCGCGCAGCGACGCCGAGAAGATCGTCGAGGAGAGGCGCTCGACGCTGCCATTCTCACCCTCGCGGGCGGATCGCTGATGTGGCAGTTCGTGCTCGATCCGGTCGTGCACAACAGCGGGATACCAGCCCTGGCCCACGTGGTCGCATTCGCTTACCCCGTGATGGACCTGATCGTGTTCGCACTGTTCATCCGGCTCTTGGTCGGCGCCTCCGGCAGGAACGGTCCCCTTCAGCTTCTGGTCGCGAGCTTGGTCTTTCTCCTCGCGGCCGACGTCTTGTACTCGTTGCAGCTGGCCAACGAGGCCTACGCCTTTGGCGGGCCGGTCGACGGTCTCTGGATGACGTCGTATCTCCTGATCGGTGTCGCCGCGGTCCACCCTGCTCGAGCCTTGGCCGCCGCATCGCGCCGAGCTCGCGTGGTCAAGCACCGCGTGTCGCGCGGGCGGCTGGCGTTTGTGTCAGCTGCGGTGCTCACCGGGCCGGTTGCGTCGGCCATGCGTCCCGAGTACGTGGTCTTTCTCGCGTGTACGACCGCGTTGGCCTTCGTGCTGGTCGTTGCGCGGATGAGTGGGCTCAATCGGCAACTCGCGTCGGTGAGCCGGCAGCTCGAGGTGCGGGCGTCGACGGACTCGCTCACTGGACTGGCTAACCGTGGAGCGTTCCGATCGGAGCTGGAAGCGACCATCGCGAACGCCGAGCGAGCGGGAGAACCGCTCGCCGTGCTCTTCGTCGATCTCGATGACTTCAAGGACGTGAACGACCGACTCGGACACGCCGCGGGTGACGAGCTCCTGGTGGAAGTAGCCCGGCGCCTGCAGAGCGCGATACGGCCCGGAGACGTCGTCGCCCGTCTCGGCGGCGACGAGTTCGCCGTACTCCTTGCCGGCGTTTCCGACGTCGCGACCTCCCAGATGGTCGCGGAGCGCATCGTCGCGGCGATGGCGGAGTCCATCGAGTTGCTGGGTGAGCGGGTTCGCGTCAGCGCGAGCGTGGGTTTCGCCGCCGCGGGTATCGAGAGTGACCCAGACAGCCTCATGGTCGAAGCGGATGTGGCCATGTACACCGCCAAGAGCCTGGGCAAGAACCGGGTGGAGCGCTACAACGCCACGCTCCACGAGACCGTCATCGAGCACCAAGCACTGAAGGCCGGCTTGTTCGCGGCCGCGGCCCGTGACGAACTCGTGCTCGACTATCAACCGATCGTCGATCTCACTACGGGCACGGTCGACGGAGTGGAAGCTCTCGTGCGTTGGCAACACCCGGTGCAAGGGCTGCTCCCGCCGTCAGTGTTCATCGGCATCGCCGAGGACTCGGGCGCCATCCTCTCGATTGGCACATGGGTGCTCGAAACGGCGGCGCGACAAGTTGCCAACTGGCAGCGGCACTACCGACTCCCAGCGCTCTCGCTGTCAGTGAACGTGTCCATGCGTCAACTCGACGAACCCGGCTTCGCCGAACGCGTCAGCGACGTCCTCAAGCGAACCGGACTCGATCCTGCCAACTTGGTCGTCGAGATCACCGAGACGGTCCTCGCCGGACCTTCAGGCCGCGCCGCGCCCGCCCTGGACGCTCTTCGCCAGCTGGGTGTGCGCGTGGCGCTCGACGACTTCGGCACGGGCTATTCCTCGATTGGGTATCTCCATACGCTCCCGGTCGACATTCTCAAGATCGACCGTTCCTTCGTGTCCGGCGAGCAGGCCGATACTCGTGACGACGTGTTGCTGGCGACCATCGTCGGCCTGGGCCAGCGGCTCGGATTGGACGTGGTTCCCGAGGGCATCGAACAACCGGACCAACTCGCACGACTCCGCGCGCTGGGGTGTCAAACCGGCCAGGGTTTCCTGATGTCTCGGCCGGTGTCGGCCGCCGCCGTCGATGCCTTGCTCGACAGACAGTCGTTCCTCTTGCCCCAGCCACGAGCAGTGCCGGTGGGCATCGACGTTGTCATCGACCAGCTTCGAGTTGGCTGAGAAGGTCGAAGAGACCCGAAGCCTCCCGGCGAGCACTCCTACGCGGCTGAGCGCGGCTACTCGGCGCCCGACTCCGTCTCGGGCGAGCGCCACACGAAGATCAGGGCGATGACGGTCAGGATCGTGAGGATCGACAGCGACGGAATGTCGAAGCCGGGACGGCCGCCGCTGTCGCGGTCGATGACGTGCGACACGACATGGAGGACCTGGAACGTGGCCAAGCCCGCCAGGCCGGCGACGATCGCTTTCACGCGGAACGCGCTGACCACGGCGGCGACGCCGATCCCCATCTGGAACGTCCCGATGTCGTGGACGAAGTGCTCGTTGAACGGCTCGAAGGTCGCGAGCGCGTCAAACCACGACCGCGGGGCGACGAATGCCCACACACCTTGGAGCGCGAAGAAGCCGCCGATCGACACGCACAGCAAACGAGCGGCGAGTTGCCTGTCCATGGTTCCTCCAACCGAGGTAATCATTCGATTACCATGCCGCATCATGACATCTCGGACGCCGACGCGCCAACGGCTCCTGGACACCGGCATGCGGCTGTTCGCGGAGAAGGGGTTCAGCGCCACGTCGGTCGGCGACATCGAGTCTGCGGTCGGGCTTCAGCCCCGCAGAGGCGCGCTGTACAAGCACTTCCCGAGCAAGGAGACGCTCCTCCAAGAGGCGGTGCGCCACCGCCTCGACGAGGTCGCCGTCGGCGCGGCGCAACTCCAGGCGCTCGACCTGGCGATCACGAGTGCGGAGCCAGAGCTGCTGCGTCCGATCGCCGTCGCACTCGGACAGTGGCTGCTCGCCGAGCTCGACCGGCTCAGAGATCTCACGCAGGTGATCGAGCACGAAGGTCGTCGCCTCCGCAAGCTCCGCAACCAAGTGAGGCGCGAGGTCGTCGACACCGGGAATGCCGCCGCCGCCCAGCTGCTGCGCGCCGCCGTCCCCGGCCATCGAGATCCGGAGGCGACGGCAGTGATCTTCATCGGCGCGCTCACCGGTGTGCGGCGCGCTGAGTGGACGTACGGCGCACCGCCCCTCGGTGTCGACGACGACCGGGCGGTCGCCGCGTGGGCCGACCTCTTGCTCAGCCTTGTCTCAGGTCCGTGACGCGAACTTCAGAGGCTGGTGGACGCGCACCGCGGGTCACGCGCGTGCACCTCGGCGCGACCCGTTCGGGGTCCTTGCCCTAGTCGGTCAAGACGGGTCGCTGCTTGCGGAAGGAGTTCTTCCGAATGATCTTGTCGTCGCGAACGGTGAGGAAGTCGCAGCCGAGAACGTCGATGCGGCTGCCATCGAGCAAAGTGCCGGTCAGTCTCCACTCCGACACGCCGTAGTCATC
>JBEEFX010000249.1:0-18024 GCA_041166365.1 Acidimicrobiaceae bacterium | reverse complement strand
GCGGCGAGGCCGCTGAGGACCCGGCGAAGCTTCCAGACCATCTGCAGCTGCTTCCTGTCGAACAGCAGCTCCTCATGGCGAGTGCTGGATGCGTCGACATCGATCGCTGGATAGATGCGGCGCTCGGACAACTTGCGATCGAGGCGCAACTCCATGTTGCCGGTGCCCTTGAACTCTTCGAAGATGTGGTCGTCCATGCGGCTGCCGGTCTCGACCAGCGCGGTTGCGAGGATCGTGAGCGAGCCGCCTTCTTCGATGTTGCGGGCCGCACCGAAGAACTTCTTGGGCGGGTACAACGCGCCGGCGTCGATACCACCGGACATGATCCGGCCGCTCGTGGGTGCCGCGAGGTTGTACGCGCGAGCGAGTCGCGTGATGCCGTCGAGGATGATCACGACGTCCTTGCCCATCTCGACCATGCGCTTGGCGCGCTCGATCGTGAGCTCGGCGACCACAGTGTGCTCTTCGGACGGACGGTCGAAGGTCGACGACGCGACCTCGCCGTGCAAGAGCCAGCGCCGCATGTCGGTGACCTCTTCGGGGCGCTCGTCGACGAGCAGCACGATGAGATGCACCTCGGGGTTGTTGACCTCGACGGCGCGCGCGATGTTCTTCATGATCGTCGTCTTGCCCGCCTTCGGCGGCGAGACGATCAGCCCGCGCTGACCCTTTCCGATCGGTGAGATGAGGTCGATGATCCGGTTGGTCATGTTCGCCGGATCGTCTTCGAGCTCCATCTTGAGCTTCTCGTCGGGGAACAACGCGGTGAGGTCTTCGAACCGACGGCGCCCACGCGCCAACTCGGGGTCCGCCTCGTTCACGGTGTCGATGCGCAGTAGCGCAGGGTTCTTCTCGTTGCGCGATGCGGGACGCGCCGCGCCCTTCAGGAAGTCGCCCTTGCGCAGGCTGAACTGACGGGCCTGCTTCACAGAGACGTACACGTCGTCCTTCGATGGCAGGAAGCCCTTCAGGCGAAGGAAGCCGTAGCCCTCGTCGCGCAGATCGAGATAGCCCTCGACCTCGACCGGCTCGCCGACGAACGGGATGTCGCTCTCCGGCTGCGGGCCTTGGCGGTCACGGTCGACGCCACCACCGCTGCCACCGCGTTCGCGGTCGCGTCCACGGCGACGGCGACGGCGGTTGCCGCCTTCACCGTCGTCGCGCTGACCCGGTCCTTGACCCTGGTTGCGCTGACCCTGCTGGCCCTGACCGCCTTGACCCTGGCTCTGACCGCCTTGACCCTGTCCCTGCGGACGCGGACCACGATCCTGGCGGTCACCGCCGTCCGCCGACGTCGATGCTTCCGCCGGCGCGTCCTCGGCGGGGGCATCCGCAGCGGGGGCTTCGGCCGCAGGGGCTTCGGCCGCGACGGCCAACTCCCAATCCGCGGGCGGCTCATCATCGACCGCGGGAGGCGCGGGCGGCGCCTCGGCACGCTCGTGGGCCTTTGGTGCTGCCGCCGGCTCGCGTTGCTCTGCCGCGCCGTTGCCGCCGTTGCCGGAGCCCGCGAGTTCCAGCACCTGGTCCACCAGATCTGCCTTCTTCGCTCGCGAACCCGCTTTGCCACCCATCGCTTCGACGATGGCCGCCAGCTCAGCGCGGTCCTTCTGCTCGAGCTTGGAGCGTGAGAGTGCAGTTGCCTCGACGCTCATCCTGTACCCCATTTCGTAAGGATCCGCCGTGAGGATTTCCGCCACGACCGAGAGATCACCGACGCAGGTCAAGTCCGCGAGAAGGGCAGAAAACCGGGAGTTCGTCGGCTGCGTCATCACGCCCGAGTGAGCGGTTGGCGCGAAACACATGGTAGCGACCTCCGCACATCAGGGGCAACAGACGGTCGGCACCACGCAGCCCCGGAATCTCGATCGGCCACGGTGACTCGTTACGCCAGACTGACGGACCTATGGGGGCAGTGCTCGACGCGCGCGGACTGCGCAAGCGATTCAAAGACGTGCAGGCGGTCGACGGGGTCGACCTCACCGTGCACGCCGGCGAGCGCGTCGGCTTGCTCGGGCCGAACGGCGCCGGCAAGACCACGACGTTGCTCATGCTGCTCGGCGCGATCACGCCCGACCAGGGCGAGATCGAGATCATGGGCCATCGCCTGCCCAAAGGGCGGTCGAAAGCGATGGAAGAGGTCGGCTTCGTCGCCGGCTACCTCCCGCTCCCCGACCGCCTGCGAGTACGTGAGGCGCTGGGCGTGTTTGCCGGGTTCTACGGGCTCGATCGCGTGCAGGCGGACGAAGCCATCGAGCGCGGTCTCGCACGCTTCCGGATCACGAAGCTGGGCGATCGCATGTGCATGGAACTGTCGTCAGGACAGCGCACGCTCGTCGGCATCGTGAAGTCGTCGTTGCACCGGCCGCATCTGCTCGTGCTCGACGAGCCCACGGCTTCGCTCGACCCTGACGTCGCGATGCGCGTGCGTGCGGGCTTGCTCGACATCTGCGCGAACGAGGGCACCGCGCTGCTCGTGACGAGTCACAACATGCTCGAGGTCGAGCGCATGTGCGAGCGCGTCGTGTTCATCGCCGGTGGCCGCATCGTGGCCGACGGCACACCCGATGACGTTGCTGCGATGTTCGGTCACGGCGATCTCGAGTCGGTGTTCCTGCAACTCGCCGGCAACGACATGGACCTGGACGAGCTGTGAGCGAGCACGTAGTGCGAGCGAATCATCAGCACCCTGTTGCACTTCGCCGCGCAGCGGCGAAGGCCCATTGGCGCTCCTTGGGCGCGCCTGACGCAGGTGAGCGTGAGACATCGGCGCGACACCAATGAGCTGGTTACGGATCAAGACCGTGGTGCGCCGCCACTGGTATGTGTTGTGGCGCAGCCCGAATCGATGGTTCGACATCGCGGTGTGGCCGGTGTTCGACGTGTTGCTGTTCGGATCGCTCGGCGCGTTCGTCGCGCAGGAGAACACGACGTCGCGCGCCGCCGCGCCGTACCTGCTGGCGGGCATCATGCTGTTCCACGTCTTGTTCCAATGCCAGATCGCGGTGACGACCGGCTTCATGGAGGAAACGTGGAGCCGCAACCTCCTCAACATCATGACGACGCCGATCACCGAGCTGGAGTACGCCGCCGGGCTGGCGGTCTACGCCGGCATGAAGCTGGTGATGGCGATGATCACGATCTCGATCGTGGCGCTCGTGACGTATCAGTTCCACCTCGACAGCATCGGGTGGGGGCTGGTGCCGATCGTCGGTGTCTTGCTGATGGTCGGCTGGGCGGTGTCGCTCCTCGTGATCGGACTGATCCTGCGGTTCGGGCAGTCGGCCGAGATCCTCGCGTGGGGCGTGAACTTCGTGATGCTCGCCGTATCGGGCGTGTTCAACCCGGTCACCGCGCTCCCGGGCTATGTCCAGCCCCTGGCCAAGGTGCTGCCGACGACGTACGCCTTCCGCGCGATGCGCCGGTTGCTCGACGGTGGCGCCATTCCTTGGGACGACGTGCTCAAGGGCTACATCGGTGCGTTCGTGTTCTGCGCGCTGGGCTATTGGTTCATCGTCCGCATGCTCAACACGTTCCGCGCCCGCGGCTACGTCACCCGCTTCTCGTAGCAAATCAGGGGGTGGGGACGATGAGCTTGCCCATCAACGAATGGCCGGGGACGGCGGGCATCTCCGCCGTCCCGGACTCGGAGTAGAAGCCGCCCGGGCCGTCGAGCTGCGAGTCGACCAGCAGGTACGGGACGGAGTCGGTCGTGTGTGTCTTCAACTCCACCGGTGTCGGATGGTCGGGCAGCAGCAGCAGGCGCCACGGGCCGATCTCGTCGAGGCCGCGCACGAGTCCCTGGAGGATGCGGTCGTCCCAGCGCTCGAGTGCGGTGATCTTCTCCTCGAGGTTGCCCGCGTGGCCCGCTTCGTCGGTGGCCTCGACGTGGATGAGGAAGAGGTCGGCACCGTCGGCCAGCGTCCTCAGGGCGGCGTCGCGTTTGCCTTCGTAGTTCGTGTCGAACCAGCCGGTCGCACCCTCGACCTCGACGACGTTCATGTCGGTGAGCACACCGAGCCCGCGCACGAGATCGACCGCCGTGCACAGCGCCGCCTCGACGCCGTAGGCATCGCGGAACGCCGGCATCTCCGGCTGGAAGCCCTGGCCCCACAGCCAGACCTGGCTGGCCGCCAAGCCGAAGCGAGGCACGACTTCGCGTGACGCGTCCATCAGCGCGCGCAACTTGGAGGACGCTTTGCCCGTCGGCCACACCGCGCGCTTGTCGGTGAGGTCGTGCGGGGGGGCGCACTCGGCGTCCGCCCAGTCGGCGGGGGCCACGAGGAGGTGTCGGTACTGCACGCCGGCGTGGAACACGACCTCGTCGCTACCGAGCTCGGACTGCAGCGCGGCGATGACCTCGGCGGCCGCCTCCGAGGTCGGGTGTCCTCCGGCGAAGTCGACCATCGTGTCGTCGGCACCGATCGTCACGAGGTTGCAGCGGTACGCGACCTGGTCCGGGCGCAGCTTCAACCCGAGCGCGGCGGCCTCGATCGGCGCACGACCGGTGTGGTACGCCGCGGGGTCGTAGCCGATGATCGACATGTTGCCGACGTCTGACCCTGGGGGAAGCCCGTCCGGGATCACTGCGGCGCGCCCGACCTCACCGCGTGCTGCCAGCGCCGCGAGCACCGGCATCGACGCGACCTCCAGCGGCGTGCGGCCGCCGAGCGCGTCGATGGGGTCGTCGGCACAGCCGTCGGGCACGCACACCACGTACTTCACAGGGCAATGCTCGCGCTGACGAAGGCCTTCACGACCTCGAGATCGTTGCCGAGACGCTCGTAGCGCTCCTCGCCCTCGAGTGCGGCGGCGAGCCTGTCGGGCATGGGCGGCTCGACGCCGGTGGCCTTGCGGACGGCATCGGGAAATTTTGCGGGATGCGCGGTCGACAGGCACACGATGCGCTCATCAGCGCGTCCGGCCTTGCGCGCCGCACCGAAACCGACCGCCGTGTGCGGATCGATCAGGTAGCCGTAGCGCTCGTGAACGTCGCGGATGACGTCCAGCGTCTCGCGTTCGTCGATGCGCGCCGCCGCGAAGGACGGATCCCTCGGGGCCTCGACCGAGCCGATCTGGCGAAACCGCAGCATGAGGTCCGCCGTGCGCGCTCCGTCCCGGTCGAGCAACTCGAAGAGCAGGCGCTCCAGGTTCGAGGACACCTGGATGTCCATGCTCGGGCTCCATGTGGGATGGACCTCGCCGGTGACGAGCGTGCCGCTGTCGATCCATCTCGCGAGGATGTCGTTGATGTTCGATCCGATGACCAGCCGCTCGATCGGCGTGCCCATCTTGCGGGCATACCAGCCGGCGAGCACGTTGCCGAAGTTGCCGGTGGGCACCGCGAACGTGCACGGCGCACCCACCGCAAGCTGCGCGGTGACGTAGTACGTGATCTGTGCAACCACGCGGCCCCAGTTGATCGAGTTCATCGCGCCGAGCTGCAGGTGGTCGCGGAACACCTCGTCGGCGAACATCGCCTTCACGAGGTCCTGACAGTCGTCGAACGTGCCCTCGACGGCGACGTTGTGCACGTTCGGCTCGTCGACGGTCGTCATCTGTTTGCGTTGGACGTCGCTGACCCTGCCCTCGGGATGCAGTACGACGATGTCGAGGTTGGAGCGGCCGACGCACGCGGCGATGGCGGCCGAGCCGGTGTCGCCGGAGGTGGCGACGACGATCGTGCGCCGTTCACCGCGCCGTTCGAGCTCGGCATCCATCAGGCGCCCGACGAGCTGCAGCGCGACGTCCTTGAACGCGAGCGTCGGGCCGTGCCACAGCTCCTGCACCCACAGGTCGTCGTCGAGTTGCACGACCGGGCACACGTCGGGATGGTCGAACGTGGCGTACGCGTCGGCGAGCGCGCCTGACTCGATGCCGGTGACGACGGCGGCGACGTCCACATACGCCGACGGGAGCTCCGCCGGGAGCTTGTCGAGCGCATCGGGGACGTAGAGCCCGCCGTCACGGGCCAACCCCTCCAGCAAGACGTCGTTGAAATCCAGTTCGGGGGCGCGCCCCCGTGTCGAGACGAACCTCAACCCGCTACCACGCACTCACGAGATCACCCGGACGAGCGAGACGACGCGGTCGACCACGTCGAGCTCTCGCAGGTCGCGCAACGTCGACTGCATGTCCGCCTCTCGGGCGGTGTGCGTGATGAAGATGAGCCGAGCCTCGTCCTCCAACCCTTCCTGCTCCATCGTTCGAATGGAGACGCCGTGGCGACCGAAGACACCGGCAACAGTCGCGAGAACCCCGGGCTTGTCGGCGACCTCGAGGTTTAGGTAGTACTCGGACGTCGCGTCGTCGATGGACCGAATCGGAACGGTGGCGAGCGTGCCGATGGTGGCGCTCGAGCCTTTGGTCAGGTTCGCGGCGGCGTCGATGAGGTCGCCGAGGACGGCGCTCGCCGTCGGGAAGCCGCCCGCACCACGCCCGTAGAACATCAGGTTCCCGACGGCGTCGCCTTCGATGAAGACCGCGTTGTAGCTCTCGCGCACGCTGGCCAACGGATGGCTGACCGGCACCATCGCCGGATGGACACGGACACCCACCGCGTCGTCGACCCACTCCACGATGGCCAGCAGCTTCACGACGTACCCCAGCCGTTTCGCGTACGCGATGTCGGCCTCGGTGACGCCGCTGATGCCCTCGTGGTACACGTCTCCGGCGACGACCTTGGCTCCGAACGCGATCGAGGCGATGATCGCCGCCTTCGCCCCCGCATCGAAGCCTTCGACATCTGCGGTCGGATCGCGCTCCGCGAAGCCGAGGCTCTGCGCTTCGGCCAGCGCGTCGCCGTACGACACTCCCTCCTCGGTCATGCGCGTGAGGATGTAGTTGGTCGTGCCGTTGACGATCCCCATGACGCGTGTGATGCGCTCACCGACCAACGATTCGCGCAACGGCCTGATCAACGGGATACCGCCCGCGACCGCCGCTTCGAAGAGCAGATCCACCCCGGCGTCGTGGGCCGTGCTGAACAACTCGGCGCCGACGTTGGCGAGGAGCTCCTTGTTGGCCGTGACCACCGGCTTGCCCGCCTCGAGCGCCTTGGTGATGAGCGACCGGGCCGGCTCGATCCCGCCGATCACCTCGACGATGACGTCGATGCTCGGATCGCCCACGACGGCCGACGCGTCGGTCGTCAGTACTCCGTCAGCCAACGTCACGCTCCGCTCGCGCGACGTGCTGCGCACCGCCACCGCGACGACCTCGAGCTTCAGCCCCGTGCGCGCGGCAATGTCGTTGCCGTGCCGCTGCAACAGTTCGATGAGCGGGCCGCCGACGTTCCCGCAACCGAGAACACCGACCCGCACCGTCTGGCTCATACGCAATGAACGCTAGACGGCGCAGGCCGGTGGCCCGATTGGGTTAGCCCAGCGGAAGCTGGTTGCCGTTGAAGGCGCCGCCGAGAGCGATGTCGTAGGCGCTGTACGACGAGTGGGCGTGCATGTACGCCACTTCCTTGCCGACGTCACCGACCCCGTTGCTGCCGGCGATCGGCGCGATCGCGACGGTGCTCAGCACGCCGAGGGCCCGTCCGTTGGCGTCGAGGAAGGCGCTCCCCGAGTCGCCGGGGATACCGGGCGTCGCGGTGTAGACGTCGTGCGACCAACCGCCCGGGCTGTCGCCGAGGCTCACGCCCTTCTTGGGGCTGAGCTGGCTGATGCCGAGCCGCAGCGACGAGTTGCCGTAGCTGTAGACGTCGTCGCCGAGCGCGGTGCCCGGAGAGCTCGTCGCCACAGGGCCGCCCCAATGCGGGATGGTCGGGTTCACCTTGTTGAAGTCGGCCGGGTCGAGGGCGATGAGCGCGAGGTCGTTGTACTGGCACGTCTCCGCGTCCGTCTCGCCGAGCGCCTGCATCGTGGCCCACGAGTTGTAGACCATCGTGCCGGGCCTCGAGGCGCCGGTCACCGTGACGGGTGTGCCCACGGGCAGCGTCCCCGCGAGACAGCCGTTGGTCTCCGTGTTGCCGCCCGTGCCGGAGCAGTGCGCCGCCTGACCGATGAGGACGTTGGTCCCGTCGGTGAAGACGAAGTTGGCGGTGCACTGCGCGCCGGCGGTGATCGTCTGCACGCCGGGATGGATGGCGGCGGTGGCGCCCGGTGCCCACGTGGGTGCCGCGTCGGCCGGGGTGACAGCGCAAAGCCCTCCGGCCGCGACGAGCGCGACCAAGGACAGGCCAGCGACGAGCTGGCAGAGCCTGCGGAACAGAAGCAACGGAACCTCCAACGGTTTTCGCGGTGAGTGGCGTGTGCCCGCGCCGTCGTCTGTAACGACCGAATTGCCCGAATCTTACGGCGTCAGTCGAGATCCGCGGAGAGCAGGTCGTCGAGCGTCTCGCGCCGCACGACCAACCGAGCATCGCCGCCGGCCACGAACACCACGGCCGGCCGCAGGATCTTGTTGTAGTTGGAGCCCATCGAGTGGCCATAGGCCCCGGTCACGGGGGTGGCGAGCACGTCGCCCACCGCCAGATCCGCCGGCACGTCGGCCTCGCGGACGAGGACATCGCCCGACTCACAGTGTTTCCCGACGATACGGACCGAGCGGGGGCGGTCGGCGAAGGGCTCACGGGGCAGGAACGCCTCGTAGCCGCTGCCGTACAGGACGGGCCGGGGGTTGTCGCTCATCCCACCGTCGACGGACACGTACGTGCGGATGTCCGGCAGATCCTTGACCGTCCCGACCGTGTAGAGCGTGATCGCGGCCGCGGCAACGATCGCTCGACCGGGCTCGGCGGTGATGCGGGCGCGGATGCCGGCCGCGGTGCCGGCGTCACGAACGGACCGCGCCCATTGCGTGATCGTCGGAGCCTCTTCGCCCTCGACGTAGGCAACGCCCAGCCCGCCGCCGATCGACAGCTCCCCCAGGTCGAGGTCACGCACGAACGGCGCGACGACATCGATCGCCTGATGGAAGAAGTCCGCGACGAAGACCTGGCTTCCGATGTGCAGGTGCAGGCCGTCGAACTCGATCGAAGCGGCCGCGCTCGCACGCTCGATCGCCCTGGCTGCGTCGCCAGATGCGACTCCGAATCCGAACTTCGAATCGGATTGCCCCGTGCGGATGAACTCGTGCGTATGCGCTTCCACACCGGGCGTGATGCGCACGAGCGCGCGCGGTGCGACACCATCCTCGCGGTGCAGCTGGTCAAGGCGGTCGAGCTCGTCGAAGGAGTCCACCACGATCGACGCGCCGACCTCCCGAGCGCGGCGGAGCTCATCGATGCTCTTGTTGTTGCCGTGCAGCACGAGCTGATCGCCGCTCGCTCCCGCAGCGATCGCAACGTGGAGCTCACCGCTCGTCGCGACGTCGAGGCGCATGCCCTCGTCGAGCGCGAGCCGCGCCATCGCACGACAAAGGAACGCCTTCGTGGCGTAGGCGGCGCCGTCGGGGAAGGCGGCGACCGCCTCTCGGCAGCGCGCCCGCAGATGTTGCTCGTCGTACACGAACAGCGGCGTGTCGAACTCGCTCGCCAGGTCGCCCAACGAGCAGCCACCGACGCTGAGCCACCCGTCGTCGCCCACGGCCGCCGTGTCCGGCAGCAGGTTCGTGGGGATCGGCCTGCTCACGGGACCTACATCGATTCCGGAGCGGACACACCCAGCAGCTCGAGCCCGATGGCGAGACCGATCCGAGCCGCCTCCACGAGCCACAACCGCGCCTGTGTGAGCTCGGCGCTCACGCCCTCACCCATGACGTAACAGTCGTGGTAGAAGCCGTGGAAGCGATCGGCGAGTTCCCGCACCCATGTGCCGATCTTGTGTGGAGCGCGCTCATCCATCGCGATCCGCAGCACGTCGGGTAGCTCGGACAGGCTGCGCAACAACTCGAGCTCGCGATCGTGGGTCAACAGCGCGAGATGGTCGGCGGTCAGGGGTGCACGGGTGATGTTGCGCTCGGCCGCGAACCGCTCGATCGACGCGATACGCGCGTGCGCGTACTGCACGTAGAACACGGGTGATTCCTTGGACTCGGCGCGCAGCTTGTCGAGGTTGATGGTCGGGGCCTGGTCGATGGAGGTCATCAGTGACAAGAGCCGCATGACGTCCGGTCCGATGTCGTCGACGAAGTCATCGAGGTCGACCGCGTTGCCGAGGCGCTTGCCGATCCGGCCGCCGTCGAGCGACACCATCTGCCCGATGCGAATTTCGAGCCGGCTCGGGTCGATTC
Organism: Acidimicrobiaceae bacterium; assembly: GCA_041166365.1. Classification (GTDB taxonomy): domain Bacteria; phylum Actinomycetota; class Acidimicrobiia; order Acidimicrobiales; family JACDCH01; genus DASUCS01. Next base: position 7,845 of record JBEEFX010000249.1, on the reverse strand, counting down.
CGAGGATCGCGACTGCGGCCTGGAGACTCTTCACCTGGCCCTGGTGATCCGCACCCCACACGTTGATGACGCGATCGAATCCGCGGATGAGGAACTTGTTGCGGTGATAGGCGATGTCGCCCGCGAGGTACGTGTAGTCGCCGCCTTGATCGGCGGACCGTCGGAGCACGCGCTTCTCACGTGGGTCGCCATGCCCGCCGGTGTTGATCCAAAGGGCGCCGTCCTCTTCGAACAGCACGCCCTTTTCTGCGAGCAGCGCGATCGTCTGCCCCACCGCCTCGCTCTCCTCGATCGATGCCTGGCTGAACCACTCGTCGTAGTCGATGTGGACGTCGTGCATTTGATGGCGGATGAATCCGAGGATGCGCTCCGCGGCCCAGCGACCGGCAGCTTCAACTTCTTCGGGGCCCTCGTACGCGGAGGCGAGTCCCTTCACGTAGGCGCTCGGATAGCCATCTTCGGGCACCGGCCTTCCTGCTCGCCGCGCGAGCACGCTGGCCCCGAGCCGACGGATCTGCCCGCCGGTGTCGTTGACGTAGTACTCGCGACTCACGTCGTAGCCGCAGCGCTCCATGAGACGGCCGACGGAGTCACCGTACGACGCGAACCATCCGTTGCCGACGTGGATCGGCCCGGTCGGGTTGGCCGACACGAACTCCACCTGCACGCGTTCACCCGCGCCGAAGTCGAAGCGTGCGTAGTTCTCGACCCCTTGCTCCACGACATCGGTCAACATGTCGTGCAACCACGTCGGGCGCAGATGGAAGTTGACGAAGCCGGGGCCGGCCAGCTCGACGCGTTCCACGTGTTGGGGTGGGTGCGCGTTGAGCCACTCGACGAGGGCAGTCGCGAGCTCGCGAGGGTTGCGGCCCGCGGCCTTCGCTGTCGCCATCGCGATGTTCGAGGACCAGTCACCGTGCTCGCGGCGCGCCGGGCGCTCGAGATGCACCTCGGCGGGCGCGTCGACACCGACGGCCGCAAGGGCGTCGCGCAGCGACTGCTCGAGGACATCACGGATCACGGGAATGTGCTCCGGTCAGCTGGATCGCTTCGAGGCGCGCGCCTCGAGCAACCGGTTGACGCGATCGACGAGATCGAGCGGCTCGAACGGCTTGGTGACGTAGTCGTCGGCCCCGGCGTCGAGACCGGAGCGCACGTCAGCGTTCTGCGCCTTGGCGGACAGCAGGATGATCGGGATCTCGCTGGTCGATGGATCCGCCTTGAGCGCGGACACCAACTCGAGGCCCGAGACCTTCGGCATCATGATGTCGCTCACGATCAGGTCGGGCTGGTCGGCGCGAGCAACCTCGATCCCCTCTTCACCGTCGCGGGCCACGAGCACGGTGAAGCCCTCCATCTCGAAGTTGACCTCGAGAAGCTTGAGGATCACCGGGTCGTCGTCGACCACGAGCACGGTGCTGTCCGCCACGGTGGGGATGCTACCCGGCCGACCTATGCGGCGCCGCCGGTCATGGCTCCGATGGAGGCAGGTAGCGCGCCCGGGTGAACTTGTGGCCGTCCCCCTCGATGGCCCAGATCGATCCCTTCGGCCAGCGGGGCGTGTCCTCGACCGTCAGGCCGTCTCGACTCGCCAGCCGCAGCAGCTCCGGAACGAGATCGCCGTGGGTGCACAGCACGGCGTCGCCCTTGTGCCGGGCCGCCCGGCGAACGAGCTCGTACGTCTTGGTCGGGTCGGCCCCTTCGAGCAAGGTGTCGGTCTCCTCGACCTCCAACCCGAGCTTGTTGGCCAACGGCGACACGGTCTCGACGCAGCGCACCGCCGGACTCGAGAGCACGCGCCGGATCGGGTGTTCGTGGATCAGCTCGACCAACCCCGCGGCCTGGGACTCGCCTTTCCTCGTCAGGGGACGGGTCTCGTCGGAATCCGGCCAGTTCGCTCGGCTCTTGGCGTCCGCATGCCGCACGAGGAACACGGTCATAGGAGCGCCGAGCGTAACTTGTCGGTGATGGCCCGCATCCAGCTCCGCGACCTGTGTGGCGTCCGTTCGGGCGACAAGGGCGACATCAGCGACTTGGCCCTGTTCGCCGACGACGACGCGGCCTACGAGGCGATCCTCGACCAAGTGACGTCAGATCGAGTCAAGACGCACTTCGGGTCGCTCGTCGCCGGCCCCGTCGAGCGGTATGAAGCGCGCAACGTGCTCGCGCTGAAGTTCGTCATGCAGGACGCGCTCGGCGGTGGCGCCCCCCGATCACTGCGCGCTGACAACCTCGGCAAGACCCTCGGCGCTGCGCTGTTGCGGATGGAGATCGAGGTGCCGGACGACGTCGCCGCGAGCGCACGTCGCAAGCACGCCCCGATCAATCGCACCGTGGGCACGCCGAAGGGCCTGTCCACTCGATAGGCGCCGTTGGGCGGCGAAGTCTCCCCGACTCGGTGCGCTGTGCACGAGCGGAGCACCGAGAACCTCGCGCTAGTCGAGGTGCGCTCCAAGGCGTCGCAAGTCCGCGAGCACGCGTGGGACAGCGTCGAGGAACGCGTCGATGTCCTGGTCCGTGCTCGACCATCCGACGGAGACGCGCAGCGACCGGTGGGCGTCGACTCCCATCGCTTCGAGCACCGGTGATGGCTCGAGCGCCTCCGACGAGCAGGCGCTGCCCGAGTGCGCCGCGATGCCCAACCGGTCCAAGCCGAGCAACACGGCCTGCGGTTCGATGCCGACGATCCCGAGACACACGAGATGCGGCGCACGGCCAACGGGATCGCCGTACACGACAACGCCGTCGAATGATGCGTCGAGCACTCGACGAGTGAGCGCGAGCTGAAGTGTCGCTTCGACCTCGACGTCGATGGAGGCGCACGCCGCTCCGAAGCCGGCGATCGCGGGCACGTTCTCCAAACCGGCACGTCGTGCTCGCTCCTGATCGCCGCCGACGAGCAGCGGGCGCAAGCGCAACCCGCGTCTGACCAACAATGCGCCGATGCCGGGTGGTCCACCGAGCTTGTGAGCGCTCACTGACAGCAGGTCGGCACCGAGGTCAGCGAAGTCGATCGGCACGTGGCCGGCAGCCTGCGCGGCATCGACGTGCACGAGCACCCCTCGCTCACGACAGGCGGCCACCGCCTCGCGTACCGGTTGCAGAGTGCCCACCTCGTGGTTGGCCCACTGCACGTGCACGCACGCGGTGTCAGGACGGACCGCGCCGAGCAGCGCGTCGACGTCGACTCGGCCGAGACCGTCGACGCCGACGAGTGTCACCTCGCCAGCCGCTTCGGCCGACAGGCGCACGGCCGAGTGCTCGACCGCGGTGACCACTTGATGCCCGCCGCGTTCGGCCGCGCCCCACACGGCGGCGGCGATGGCCTCGGTGGCACCGCCCGTGAACACCACCTCCCGGCTCGACCGGCAGCCGAGGAACGACGACACGGCATCGCGCGCTGCCTCGATCGCCGCGCGCGCCGCCAGGCCCTCCTCGTAGATGCGCCCCGGGTCGGCCGCGGGGCCCTGCAACCACGCGATCATCGCCCCGGCCGCAGCGGGTCGCAGCGGCGAGGTCGACGCGTGATCGAGGTAGTGCCGCGTCAAGACTCGATGGCGGTGACGCACACGTCGTCGCCCATCGGCAAGGACGACTCGGTCGCCGGTGACGTCTCGCCGTACAGCGCGGACAACATGCCTTTGACGAGGCCACGGTCGACCGCGCAGATGACCGGGTGCTCGATCGCCGCGTCACCGAACGGGCAGTGCTCCGACACAATGCGAAGCCCGTCGCCGCGCTTCTCCGCGTGTGCCGCGAAGCCGTGAGCGCTCAGGGCGTCAGCGACCGCGTGCAACGCCGATCGGAACGAACGCTGCACCGCTTCGCCCGCCGGGGACGCGCCGATCGACAACGCCATGGTCTTGCCGTACTCGACGCCGACCTCTTCGGCCATCGCCTCGGCTTCAGCGCGCGGCAGCAACGCCAGCGCCTTGCCGAGCAGGGTGACCAGCAGATCGTCGTGCCGCACCGGCAACTCGATCGTCATGTGCTTCTCGGTCACGCGATACCGCTTGGACGGACGGCCGACGCCGGCCCCCTCGGTGCGGTCGATGCCGACCTCGATGTACGCGCCGCCGGCCAGCTTGTCGAGGTGGTGACGGGCGACGTTGGGGTGCAACTCGAACCGCTCTGCGACCTCGCTGGCGGTCACCCCATGGTCCGCATCGCGCACGAACAGATAGATGTCGCGACGCGTGGGATCGCCGAACGCCGACGTGATGGCGGTGACGGCGGAGGAGAACTCGGTTGGCGAGAGGGGACCTCGCTCCATACCCCAGTAAGTTTACGGCTCATGCCGGTCACGCAAGCCCAGGTCGTCGACGCCCTACGACCGGTGCAGGATCCTGAGCTCCATCGCAGCATCGTCGATCTCGGAATGGTCAAGGACGTGGCCATCTCCGGAAGCGACATCAAGGTCCAAGTCGCCCTCACCGTTCCGGGGTGCCCGCTGCGGGCCGAGATCGACCAGCGGGTCACCGATGCCATACACGGCTTGGATCCAGGCGCGGCCGTCGCCGTCGATTTCACCGTGATGAGCGAAGACGAGCTGCGGGCCCTCAGGGAGAGCCTCCACGGCGACCCGGCATCGACCGCCGGCACCAACGCCGCTCACGGACACGCCGAAGGACGGGCGATTCCCTTCGCCGACGCCAACAGCCGCACCCGCGTGCTGCTCATCGCGTCCGGCAAAGGGGGAGTGGGCAAGTCGTCGGTCACCACGAACCTCGCCGTCGCGCTGGCCCAACGGGGCAAGAGCGTGGGCGTGCTCGACGCCGACGTGTGGGGTTTCTCGATTCCCAAGATGCTCGGCGTCGAACGCGAGCCGGTCGTGCTCGATCAGATGCTGCTGCCGCCCGAAGCGAACGGCGTGCGCTGCATCTCGATCGGCTTCTTCGCCGACGAGGATCAACCCGTCATCTGGCGAGGGCCGATGTTGCACAAGGCGCTCGAGCAGTTCCTCACCGACGTGTACTGGGACGAGCCCGACTATCTGATCGTCGACCTTCCCCCGGGCACCGGCGACGTCTCGATCTCGCTCGCGCAGATGCTCCCGCACGCGGAGATGTACGTCGTGACCACTCCACAACCGGCCGCGCAACGGGTTGCTCAGCGCGCCGGCTTCATGGCCCACAAGGTCAACTTGAAGGTCAAAGGCATCATCGAGAACATGACGTGGTTCACCGGCGACGACGGCAAGCGCTACGAGCTCTTCGGCCGCGGCGGCGGCTCACAACTGGCGGAGGCGCTCGAGGTGCCGTTGCTCGGCCAGGTGCCGCTGACCCTCGCGATGCGCGAAGGCGGCGACGACGGCCACCCGATCGTGGTCAGCGATCCGAAGGGTGAGGCCGCCCAGGTCTTTGCCGACATCGCCGAGCGCGTCGATGTCGAGCTCGCCCCGACACGCCGCACCCACCGCGAGCTCAAACTGATCTAACGAGCTCGCGGATCTTGGCGGCGAGAGCGGTGACGTCGCCGCTCTTCAGCAGCAGGGGGATGTGAAGGCGGGACATCTCCTTGCGTACGTAGTCGCCCGCGACCGCGGTGTACGCCACGATCGCCACGTCGGGGTGGTGGCGCCGCAAGGTCGGAATGGCTTCGAACCCGTTCACTCCCGGCATCAGCAGGTCGAGCACGACGACATCCGGCTGGGCGTCGCGGCACTGCTCGATGGCGGACTGACCATCGTTTGCCTCGCCGGCGATCTCGAAACCCTCGAGCTCGAGCTGGATGCGCAGCAGGAGCCGCACATCGGATTCGTCGTCGGCGATCACGACACGAATCGGCCCGTGCCCATTGGCTGACGTCACGAGGGAAGCTCCAGCGTCGCGACGATCGCGTCGCCTCGCCGCGTCAAGCGGACCTCGCCGCCCTCGCCACGCGCGAGCTCCCGAGCCACGGGCAACCCGACACCCAGACCTGGTGCGGCCATGACGGCGTGCTCGCCCCGATAGAAGAGCTCGAATGCGTTGTCGAGCTCGTCGTCGGTCGGGAGGTCGCCGAACGACTCGACTTCGATGCGCACACCGGACGATGTCGGCTCCACCGCTACGGCAATCGGTCCGTGCCCGTACTTCAGCGCGTTGTCGAGCACGACCCGAGCGATGCGCTCGAAGGCGTCTGCTCGCACACGGACTCCGAGGTCGGCGCCGACGAAGGTGAACTCACCGGCGGCGCCGAGGGAGCCCCAGGCGGCGTCGAACGTCGACCGTACCGACCGCGACTCGGGATCGCCGGCAGGCAACGCGGTGCTCACTCCGGCGGCGAGGAGCAGGTCGTCGAGCAGGCCTTCCGCGCGACGAGCGTTGCGCTCGAGCCCGTCGAGCAGCATTGCCCGGGTCGCCTCGTCCTCGGTCGCCCGCAGAGCGATGGCCATGCCTGCGATCGTGGTGACGGGTGTCCTCAGAGCGTGCCCCACGACGTTGACCACACGCCGTCTGAGGCCATCGAGGTCGTCGAGGCCGCGCGTCAGCGCCTCCTCGTCACGCCCCGTAATCATCTGGCCACGATAGGACTCGAGGGGAGAACGCGTAGCATGACGACTTCGCCCACACGAGGAGCAGCTGTGCACGTCCGCATCGGTGTCACCTACAACCCGCGCGAGATCGAGATCGAGCTGCCGGACGACGCTGACCCCGAAGTGGTCAAGGCCTCGGTCGAGAAGTCCCTCTCCGACGGCGGCATGTTGTGGCTCACCGATCGCAAGGGTCACCAGGTCGGGATCTCGGTCGACAAGCTGGCCTTCATCGATCTCGGCACCGCGTCGGACTCCGGCCGCATCGGCTTCGGAGCTCCGTAGCCGCACCTCGTGACGCCGCTCCTCGACCGGAAGCTCATCTTCGTCACAGGCAAGGGTGGCGTCGGCAAGACCACGATCGCCGCGGGGCTCGCGCTGCTCGCGGCCCAGCACGGTAAGCGCACGCTCGTCGGTGAGGTCGACGCCAAGGGCAACCTGGCCGACTTCTACGAGGTCGGCGAGACGTCGTTCCAGCCGCGGGAGGTCATCCCGAACCTCTTCGCGATGTCCATGCACACGGAGGAGTCGCTGAAGGAGTATCTGCGGCTCCAGTTGAAGATCCCGGTTCTCGCCCGCATCGGACCACTGGCGCGCACGTTTGACTTCGTTGCGCAGGCCGCTCCCGGAGTGAAGGAGGTGCTCACCGTCGGCAAGTTCCTGTTCGAGGTCCGCGAGCATCACTACGACCTGGTGGTCGTCGACGCCGCCGCGACCGGACACGTCGTCGCGCAGCTGGCCGCCCCGCAACACATCCGCGAGCTCGTCAAGGTCGGCCTGGTGCGCGAGCAGACGGGATGGATGATCGACATCCTCGACGATGCCACCACGACCGGCGTCGTGATCGTGGCGGCCCCCGAGGAGATGCCGGTGAACGAGACGATCGAGTTGCGCGAGCGGATCGCGGCAGAGACCAACGTGGATGTCGCGGCCGTCGTCGTCAACCGCGTGCTGCCCGAGCTCTTCGGACGCGGTGAAGAGGAGGTGTTCGACGAACTGCGTGAGCCCGAGAAGGAAGAGGCGTTGTCGAAGGCGGCGGGAGGGCCCGTGACGGCCGTGCTCGATGCCGCCGAGTTGGCCGTCAGGCTGCGGCGCACCCGCGCCGGGCACCTCGCTCGTCTTCGTGAAGGACTCGGCCCGAACGAGAACTTGCTCTACGTTCCCGAACTCTTCACGCGTCATCACGGTGTCCGGGCGACGCAACTCGTGGCCGAAGCGCTCGGCCAGGAGTTGGGCTTCTGATGTTGGGTCGCCGCAAGAGCGACGCGCCGCCTGGGTCGCTCGAGCAGCTGTACGCCGCCAAGGAGATCGTCATCCACTGCGGCTCGGGC
>JBEEFX010000248.1:0-5511 GCA_041166365.1 Acidimicrobiaceae bacterium | reverse complement strand
TCCGGCCGAACCCCCGCCACAGCGCGTCGAGATAGAAGTCCGGCCACACGTCGGTGTTCGCGATGCCGTGAGCCAGCGACGGCTGACCCGACGCGACCGCCGACGCAGCCTCGTGGACCCGAAGGTGCAACGGCCCGAGCCGGACGTCGAACCACGGCACGGGCGAACCGACGAGCCACCAGTTCCGTAGGAACCAGAAGCTGCCGGACGCCCCCAATGCGCACATCCACAGGACGGCACTGAGGCGGCGAGCACGCCACGCGAGCGCGACCACCCCGAGGGCCAGCACGGCGGCAGGAGCGGCGACCGTGATCTTCATGCTCAGCGCCATGCCCAAGGCGAGCCCGCCGATCGCGGTCGGCGCGGGTTGCAGATCGCTCTCGAGCAGCAAGGCCACCGCCGCGAGGAAGAGCGCGACGGCGGCAACATCGCTCGATGCCTGTCCAGGCTGCGTCGCCGTCAAGATGGGGAGCCCCACCGCGACCGCGGCGCCGAGCGTGCAGACGTGTCCGAGTCCGGACCGGCGCCCGATACACCACGCCGCCAGCAGTGCGAGCAGCAGCCAGCCGAGATTGATGAACGGCGAGACGATGTCGCGGTTGAACGCGAGCATGCCGAGCGCGTGGAGCAGCGGCGAGCTGAGCGGATAGCGGCGAGCGGCCTCGAGACCGACACCGTCGAGGGCGCTGAAGGAATGGTGTTGCACGAACCGCGCCGCGAACGGCTGGTGGTACCACATCGTGTCGGAATAGGTCATGCCCTTGGACAGCGCGTACGCGACGTGCGTCGCCCACTGCACGACGACGAGGCCGACGCCCAAGGCCGCGCCCGCGAGCTCCACACGACCGAGAACCGGCGCGGCAGGGCTCACCACTGCGGACTGGCGCGGCCGAGGGCGCCCCGCCCCCGCGTACAACGCGGCACCGACTGCGAGCTCGGCCGCGAGCACCGGGACCCGATCGAACGCGCCGATCGCACCGAGCACCTGTGCGGTCGTGAGAACGACGAACAGGCCGATCACGAGCTCCGCCAACCGGGCGATCGCGCCCTGCCACCCCGGTAGCAGCGCCTCCCGTACGCGCCACGAGCCGCAGCCCACGACCGCGAGCACGGCCCCGAGCGCGACGGCCCCCACGAGATAACCGGCGGCCCCGAGCACGAGGCGATGTTGTCAGACCATCGCGAACGACGGAGCGATCAGCCGCTCAGGTGATCAGCAGTGCACCGTTCGCCGGTGCGTCATTGCGGTTGCCGGGTTGTCAGACGCCGACGCGGTGCGACGTCGCCGCCCGTTCGCGGGCGGTGCGAATCGTCTCGCGGTCACGCAGGTCGACCACCGGCCCGTCAGTGTCCGTCGTGCGCCGACGATGCGTGGTGAGCGCCTTCTCGCGGGCTTCCGGATCATCCATCGCCATCGAGTAGATCGCTCCTCCGGCCATGAGCCCGACACCCATCACCATCCACACGCTGCCGACGAACAGGTCACCGGTCTGCCAAGCGGCGAGGTAGCCCCCGAAAGCGGCGGCGAGACCGGCGAGGACCGTAAGGCGGGTGAGGATCTGGCGAATGCGCATGCTGTTGCCTCCTGCGGCTGGCTTGCTGCCGGAGTTCCCCGCACCAGCGACGTTCAACCCCGTCAGTGGCCAGCAGACCGCTGAGCGGCTTCCCAACCCTTGAGCATCGTGCCGAAGTGCGCCGGGTTGTACACGTCTTCCTCCGACTGCCACAGGCCGTCGCCGGCGTACTTCAGGATCGTGATGTTGACGCCGTCGTGCACCGAGCCGTCGCCGGGATCATCCATGCGGTTGGCGACCTCGCACACGATCCAGCCGCGGTCCTCATCGACGATGTACCAGTTGATCGGGAACTCGTGCATGAGGTTGCCCGGGTACTCACCCATCGTCTTCGTGATCCACTCACGCACCGCTTCGCGTCCTCGGAAGACGCCGTACATGTGCTCGATGTACTCGCAGTCCTCCGTGAAGATGTCGGGCCACTTGCTCCAGTCGCTCGTGCGGCCGGCCTCCGCGCCCGCGGCCTGATAGTCCGCGAACGCGCGCTCGAGCTCCTCGCGACTCCACCCCACCCGGACTACTTCCCGCCGGTGGCCGCAGCCACGATCGACATGATCGTGATGGGCGGCTCGCTCGGATCGCGCGGTTGTGCTCCGGTGACGGCCTTCTCGCTCACGTCGACGTCGGTGGCCTGCGAGCGCAGTGCGCCCACGTTCGCCTTGTCCTTCGGGATGTGGGCGAAGGGCTCGTAGCTGAACAGCCGCATCGCGTTCTCGTGCGTGATCTTGTTGATCTCGTCGTCGGGGATGCCGGCCAGCGCTGGCGCCAACAGCTCGGGTGAGTGCGGCCACGTCGAATCGGAGTGCGGATAATCGCACTCCCACGTGATGTGATCCAGGTTGAGGTGATGCCGGTTCTCGAGGCCGACGGCATCGTCGATGAAGCACGTGATGATGCGTTCGTTGAACAGCTCGCTCGGCAACAGCCCGCCGAGGTCCTGGCCCGTCCAGGCCTTGTGGTGCTTGTACACGTAGTCGACCCGCTCGAGGAAGTACGGAATCCAGCCGATCCCGCCCTCGCTCATCGCGAACTTCAGGTTCGGGAACTTCTGGAGAACCCGTGACCACAGCAGGTCGGATGCTGCTTGCACGAGGTTCATGGGCTGCAACGTGATCATCACGTTGATCGGCGCGTCGTTCGCCGTGATCACCATCTGCGACGACGAACCGATGTGCAGGCACACGATCGTGTTCTCGTCGCTGCACGCCTTCCAGAACGGATCCCAGTGGTCGGAGTGCAGGCTCGGGTAACCGAGGCGCTCGGGGTTCTCCGAGAACGTGACTGCGTGACAACCTTTCTTGGCGACGCGATGGATCTCCGCGGCCATCTCGTTCGGGTCCCACAGTGCGGGCAGCGACAGCGGAATGAAACGGCCGGGGTACGTGCCGCACCACTCGTCGATGTGCCAGTCGTTGTAGCCCTGCAACAAGGCCTTGGCGAGATCCTTGTCCTCGACGCGTGCCCACAACTGGCCGCAGAAGCCGGACATCGACGGGAAGCACATCGACCCGAGCACACCGTTGGCGTCCATGTCGCGCACACGGTCGTGGATGTCCCAGCAGCCGTGGCGCATGTCGGCGAAGGACGTGGGATCGATGCCGTACTCCGCAGCCGGACGGCCGGCGACGGCATTGAGGCCGATGTTCGGAAGCTCCGCGCCGCGGAACGCCCACACGTCGGTGCCGTCGTCCTTGGTGACCATCTTCGGGACTTCGTCGGCGTACTTGCTCGGTACACGGCCGTCCCACATGTGCGGCGGCTCGATGGCATGGTCGTCCACCGAGACGAGGATCAGGTCGTTCACGTCCACGGGCTCAGCCCTCCAGATCGAAGATGCGTATTGCGTTGCCGGCGAGGATCTTGTGGCGCTCGTCGGCGGGCACGTCGGCCATCGTGTCGTTGATGACCTTGCGAGAGTACGGCCAGTCGTTGCCGTGGTGCGGATAGTCGGTGCTCCACATCATGTTGTCGACCCCGACGGCGTGACGGTTGGCGATGCCGTTGCGGTCGGTGATGAACGTGGCCGACAGGTTGCGGTACCAGTAGAACGACGGCGGCTCGCTCATCGGGATGTTGCCCCACGAGCGGTTGCGCCAGTAGCGATCGTCCATCTGCTCGAGCAGGTGAGGGATCCAGCCGACGCCGGTCTCGATGAGCGGGATCTGCAAGCGCGGGAACCGCTCGAACACGCCGGTGAAGATGAGCTGGCCGATGGTGTTCGGCACGGTGGCAAACACACCGGCGAGCCCACCGACGGCCTTGGCGTTCGCCTTTGACTTCTGCTCGTCCTTGCTCCCATACAACGTGTTGCTGCCTTGGCCCCCCTTCACCTGGGCGGCGCGGGTGCGCTGGCGAGCCGCTCGGCCGGTGAGGTTGATGTGGATGCACACCGGCATCTGCTCTTCCTCGGCCGCGGCCCAGAAGGGATCGTCCTCGTCGGAGATGCCGTCACCGGCTGTCGGCCAGCACGAGATCACGACGCCCTTGAAGCCTCGGGCCTTCGCCTTGCGCAGCGTCTCGATCATGTCGTCGACACCGGTCGACGGCATCTGGGCCATGCCGACGAGCCGAGTGCGATCCGGCGCGCAGAACTCGTCCCACAAGAAGTTGTTGTACGCGTCGATGCCGGCTCGGACGAAGTCGTCGTCGTCGTCACCGAGGAAGTGCCCGATCGTGCGTTGTGGCGGGAACAGGATCTCCGCGTCGACGCCGTCGGTGTCCATGTCGGACAGGCGAGCGTTGCCGTCGTAGCAGCCCGGCCGTGCCTGGTCGTAGGTGACGCCCGTCCAGCGGAACTGGTCCCACGGCAGGCCCGGGGTGGTGACGAGACCGATCGGATCGGGATCGGGCATACCGGCGAACTGCCATGCGTCGCCGCCGTCGACGTCCTTCGCGAGCTTCGGCGCCTTGTCCTGATACTGCCTCGGCAGCCAGGTGTCCCAAAGGTGCACGGGCTCGAGCACGTGGGCGTCTGCAGACACGATGCGGAACGTCGCCATCGAGCCGAACAGTAGCCTGACACGCGTGTCAGGTTCAGGTCCGCTGATCGACGGTGTCACCGTGCTCGATCTCGCAGCGCTACCCGCGACGGCGATGGCCGCTCAGCTGTTGGTCGATGTCGGCGCGCGCTCGGCCACCTCGCTCGAAGAGGCCGACATCGTGCTCGCGACCGGACCACGGAACGGTGGTCGACCCGACTCCATCTGGGTGACGGTCACGCCCTTCGGATCGACGGGACCGCGGTCGTCGTGGCGCGCGTCGGACCTCGGCGTGATGGCGTCGTCGGGAAACCTGTACTGCACGGGGGATCCGGATCGAGCGCCCGTGCGGTGTGCGGGCAACGCGGCATACGCGCACAGCGGATCCGAGACGGCGTTCGCGGTGTTGACCGCGTTGGCGTCCGGCCGGCGACCGGTGGATGTCGACGTGTCGATGCAAGAGGTGGTGCTCGTCGCCAACATGGGCGCCGCCGGCCGGTACTTCCGTGGAGGCAACCGTGGACGGCGGCTCGGGGCGAACATCGGCCGTACGCGCGAGATCTGGCCCACGAAGGACGGTTGGGTGTCGTTCGGTCTGCGGGGAGGCAAGGCGCGCGTCCCGTCGCTCGACACGATGGCTCGCTTGATCGACGAACCCGCGCTGACGTCGCGCGACTGGACGAAGTGGGACCCGAACAAGGCGACCGACGACGAGCTGCGCGAAGTCGAGGGGTACGTCGGCGACTGGTTCGCTCGGCACACGACCGCCGAGCTCTATGACATCGCCTGTGAGACGAACATCATGCTGGCGCCGGTGAACTCGCCGCGCGAGCTGTACGCGAGTGCGCAACTGGCCGCCCGCGAGTTCTTCGACGACGAAGGCGTCCCCCGGAAATGGGCCCACTTCAACGTCCTGCCTCGTTCTGGCGTCTCTTCGGCCCACATGTGGGCCGAAGAGA
>JBEEFX010000247.1:0-14113 GCA_041166365.1 Acidimicrobiaceae bacterium | reverse complement strand
ACGCGCTCGAGCCCGGCGGCCGGCTCGTGCTGGAGGTGGGGGACGGCCAGGCGGCGGCAACCTTCCGCCGACCGCGTCGATCCATCTGTCCCCCGGCGACCTCGACGAGGCCGTCGCGACGTTCCTCGCGTTCGGAGCGAAGGCCGCCGAGGCCGCGGCAGGCACACCCGAGCGCGGCACGGCATTCGAGCGCCTGGACGCATTCCGCTCGGGCTTCTTCGAGGCGTTCAACAACGGCTTGGTCAGCGGCATCCGCAAGTGCACCGGCTGACCAACGTCCTTGGGATCTACAGCTAGCGCGCCAGCGCGTCCGCCCATGACGTGCCGGCGGCGATGAGCTGGCGGTACTCCATCACGGGGCGCGGGCGATTCATGCCGAGCACGCCGACAACTCGCCCGGCGCGGCCGTAGAGCGCGACGAAACGGCGCTCCTCGATCGAGCCGTCGACGATCTGCACGTCGTCGTCGGCACTGCTGCGTCCGGCCAACTGGATCTTGCGGTCGTATTGATCGGACCAGAACCACGGCACCGGTTCGTACGGAACGACTTGGCCGAGAAGCCGACGCGCCGCGTGCGCGCCCTGTTCCTGCGCGTTCTCCCAGTGTTCGACGCGCATCAGCTCGCCGAAGAGATTGTTCGGCCAGCGCGCGATGTCGCCCGCGGCGACCACGCCCGGTGCGGCCAGACACGTGGCGTCGCACACGACGCCGTTGTCGAGCACGAGACCGGAGCCTGCGAGCCATCCCGTGTTCGGCGCGACGCCGACGCCGACGACGGCAACGTCGGCCGCGACCGTGCTGCCGTCGGTCAACCGGATGGCGGTCAGGCGGCCGCGCCCGTCGTCATCGAATCCGGCGACGCCGGTGGACAACCGCAGATCCACGCCGTGCTCGCGGTGGATGTCGCCGCACACGACACCGATCTCGCCGCCGAGCGCTCGTTGCAACGGCGTCGCAAGGGCCTCGAGGAGCGTGACGTCGATCCCGCGCTGGCGCGCGGTCGCCGCGACCTCCGCACCGATGAACCCGGCACCGACGACGACCACGCGTTGCGGACCCGCATCGAGATCGCGGCGTAGTGCAAGGCAGTCGTCGAGCGTGCGCAGCGTGTGCAGTCCCGTGAGCTGCGGCTGGCCCGGCAGCGTGCGCACGCCCGCACCGGTGGCAATCACGAGCCCGTCGTAGGGAACCCGTGCGCCGTCGCCGAGTGACACCTGTCGAGCGCCGAGGTCGAGTCCCGACGCCGCGACTCCGAGACGCCATTCCACGTCGAGGTCGGCGATGTCCTTGCCGATGGCCGTCAACGGCAGGCGGTCGGCCTCCCAGGTGCCCGCGAGGATCTGCTTGGAGAGCGGCGGCCGGTCGTATGGGAGATGGGCTTCAGCCCCGATGACGGTGATGGAGCCGTCGTAGCCCTGATGCCGGAGCTCTTCGACTGCTCGGAAGCCGGCGAGCGACGCGCCGACGACGACAACCTGTCGCACTCAGTCTTCGATCGCGATGGCCTGCTTGGGACACCGGCGAACGGCTTCCTCGACCTTCGACCTCAGCTCCTCCGGCGGATTCTCCTGAAGGACGTAGAGGAAGTCGTCGTCGCGGACCTCGAACACCTCGGGCGCCGCTTGCATGCACAGCGCGTTGCTCTCGCAGAGATCGAAGTCGACCACGACCCGCATCGGTTGTCCTCCTACCGTGAAGTTCGGATAGGAAACCTAGGTGCCGTCGCCCGCCCCCGTCGAACGCCTGACCGTGGCGCAGGCACGCAGAATCGCACTCGGCGCACAGGGCTTCGCCGAGCCGCGACCGCCGGGACGGGTCGACGCTCGACACATTCGCCGGACACTCGATCGCATCGGCGTGCTCCAGATCGATTCGGTGAACGTGCTCGTGCGCTCGTACGAGCTGCCGTTGTTCGCACGCCTCGGCCCGCACTCGCGGCGCCTGCTCCCAGACCTCGTCGAGCGGCGCCGCGAGCTGTTCGAGTACTGGGCCCACGAGGCGTCGTTCGCGCCCGTCGAGCTCCATCCCCTGCTGCGGTGGCGGATGGAGGCGGCCCGGATCCAGCGCCACCTGCCCGACGATTACGTCGCCGCGGTGTTGGAAGAGGTACGCCGGCGAGGGCCGATTGCCGCGTCCCAGCTCAGCGACGGCGGCGAGAAAAGCGGGCCGTGGTGGGGCTGGTCCAAGGGCAAAGGCGCGCTCGAGCGCTTGTTCTATGCCGGCGCGCTCACCTCGGCGGGACGCGGTCCCAACTTCGAACGGCGCTACGACCGGCCCGAGCGCGTGCTCCCCGCCGCCGTGCTCGACGCCCCGACGCCGCCGATCGAGGAAGCGCACCGCCAGCTGTTGCTGCGGGCGGCGAGACATCACGGCGTTGGCACAGCGCGCGATCTGGCGGACTACTTCCGCATCAAGCTGACCACCGCCCGCCCCCGGCTGCACGAGCTCGTCGAAGCCGGCTCCCTCGTCCCGGTGCAGGTCGGTGACTGGAACGAGATCGCGTACCTCCACCCCGGAGCCCGCCGTCCGCGTCGCGTCGGGGCGCGCGCCCTGCTGTCGCCCTTCGACTCGTTGATCTGGGAGCGATCCCGCGCCGAGCGCCTGTTCGGCGTGAGAATTCGCATCGAGCTGTACACGCCTGCGCCGAAGCGCGTCCACGGCTACTACGTGCTGCCGTTCCTGCTCGGCGACGAGATCGTGGCGCGCGTGGACCTCAAGTCCGACCGGAAGGCATCGCGCCTCCTCGTGCAAGGTGCGTACACGGAGGACGGGCACCGGGGCGACGTCGTTGCTCCCCTCGCGGCCGAGCTGCAGGTCATGGCGACATGGCTCGGGCTCGACGCCATCGAGGTGATGCCCCGGGGTGACCTCGCGCCGGCACTCCGCAAGATCTGTCGCTGACTCACTCCCACCAGTCGAGCGCCTGCCGCACGGTCTGCTCGTACTGCTCGAAGGTGCTGCCGTTCCGGACCGACCACACCAAGTCGGCGTCGGCGCCGACGAGATGGCGCAGCCCGGCGTCGTCATCCTCCGCCACCGCCACGATGGTCTCGGCGACGACCTCTGGCGGCGCGCGATGCCCGTCAGGAGCGAGCCTCTGCAGCGCTTCGTCGAACCGATCGGACGCGGCCTTGTAGATGGAATCGTCGGTGAACTGCGCGGCCGTGATCGCGTTGTTGAGCAACTCGGTCTCGAACTGACCGGGCTCCACCACCGCGACGCGGATCCCGAAGGGGGCGCATTCGAAGTGCAACGCCTCGCTGATCGCCTCCACCGCGTGCTTCGTCGCCGAATAGAGCCCGCCGAACGGCCGAGCCACGAGTCCGGCGAGTGAGCCGACGTTCACGATGACGCCGGACCCCTGCGCCCGCATCACCGGCAGGACAGCTCGTACGACGCGCACCAGGCCGAACACGTTCGTGTCGAACTGCACCAGGATCTCGTCGTCGCTGCACTCCTCGATCGGCCCGCGGAGCTCGAGCCCCGCGTTGTTCACGCACACGTCGATCCGCCCGGACCGCTCCATCACCTCGGCAACCGCGCCATCGACCGTGTCGGCGTCGCGCACATCGAGACGCAGCACGTGGAGCTCGAGGTCTTCCGCCTTCGCCGCCTCTCGCAGCGGCGCGGCACGATCCAGGTTGCGAACGGTGGCAAACACCTCGTGGCCCTGGCGGGCGAAGGTGAGGCTGGCGTGAAGGCCGAACCCGCTGTTGCATCCCGTGATCAACACGCTCGCCACGGGAGCGAAACGTAGTGCGGTGCTAGGCGGGGCGGTGGCTCCAGGCGATCAGCGCGCCGCCGAGCATGAACAGCAGGCCCGCGCCGACGATCAGTGGTCAGGCGGGCAGGCCCACGGACTTCGTCTCGAGGAACTCCTCGAAGCCCTGCACGCCGTTCTCGCGGCCGAGGCCGCTCTGCTTGTAGCCGCCGAACGGCGTGTCGACGCCGAACCACTGGCCGCCGTTGATGCCGACCGTGCCCGTGCGCAGCTTGCGGGCAACCGCCGTCGCCCGGTCGAGGGACTCGCTGACCACCGCGCCCGACAACCCGTACACCGAATTGTTGGCCATACGTACCGCGTCGGCGTCGTCGTCGAAGCCGAGCACCACCAAGACGGGCCCGAAGATCTCCTCCTGCGCCACGGTCGAGTTCTCGTTGCTCTCCGCGATGACGGTGGGCTCGACGTAGTAGCCGACCGGAAGGTCCGCCGGCCGGCCGCCACCGCACGCGATCCGTCCGCCTTCGGCCCGACCCTGCTCGACGTAACCGAGCACGCGGTCGCGTTGACGCGCGCTGATCTGCGGCCCTTGGAACACCTCGGGATCGGTGGGATCGCCGACCTTGACGGCCGCCATCCCGTCGACCGCCCCGGCGAGGGCCTCGTCGTAGCGCGACCGCGGCACGAGCAGACGAGTTGTCATGGCGCAGCCTTGCCCGGCGTGGGTGCACATGCCGAAGCCCGCGCCGAGCGCAGTGTTCGCGACGTCGGCATCGTCGAGTGCGATGAGCGCGGACTTCCCGCCGAGCTCGAGCGCGATCTTCTTCAACGTCGGCGCGGCGGCGGCCATGATCACCCGGCCGGTGGCCGCCGATCCGGTGAAGGTGATCATGTCGACCCGCGGGTCGGTGGTGAGGACCTGGCCGGCGGCGGGGTCGGCGGCGGTGACGATGTTGACGACGCCGGGCGGGATGTCGGTGCGCTCGGCGATGAGGCGACCGATGTGGGTCGCGCTCCACGGTGTGTCGGGCGGCGGCTTCAGCACGATCGTGCAGCCGGCCGCGAGTGCCGGGCCGAGCTTGGCGAGATGCAGGAACAGCGGATAGTTCCACGCGGTGATCGCGGCCACGACACCCACCGGCTCCCGCCAGATCTGGCGACGATGCCGTCCGCCCCAGAACTCGGTCTCCGGGAGGATGCTGTCGTACTCGTAGGACACGGCCACGTCGGCCCAGTGCGAGAAGTCCTTCAGCGGCTGGTCGAGCTGCACGACCTCGGTGAGCATCACCGGACAGCCCGCCTCGGCCACGAGCACTTGGCGAAGGACCTCGCGGTCTTCGTCGAAGGCGGCGGAGAGCTGTCGGATGGCCTTGGCCCGGAACTCGGGGTCGGTCGACCACGAGGTCTCGTCGAACGCTCGCCGGGCGGCGGCGATCGCGTCGCCGATGTCGTCTGCCGTGGCGTCGGAGGCGACACCGATGACCTGCTCGGTCGCCGGGTTCACGTTGTCGTAGGTGCGACCGCCACTCGCCGGCACCAGCTTGCCGTCGATCAGCATTCGTGACTCTTCGAGCGTCATCCGTAGCCCCCACTTTTTCCGAAACCTGACGTGGGCGTCAGGGTAGTCGGCCGCGGGCCCTCGACACTCGGCGGCATCACCTCGGCCGGGGACGGCACCCGTCATCGAGAGCCGCCTCGAGCCGAAGGATCGCCTGCGCCGTGCGCGCACCCCACCAGAAGAGATCCTTGCCGTCGACGAACACGACGGGTCCGACCGTCTCGAGCTCGGCTCGATGTCGCTCGCCGAAGGGATACGGCTCGCTGGGCGCGAGCACGACGTCCGGCTGAAGCGCGCCGGCGACCTCGAGTTCGATCTCGGGATACGGGGACGCGGCGAACACGTTCTCGATGCCGAGCGCGCTCAGCACCGACGAGCCGTACGTCGGCACGCCGAGCGCCATCCACGGCCGGCGCCAGATCGGGACAAAGGCCCGCCCGCGGTGAGGTCGCGGTTCGACGTCGCCGATCGTCTGCCAACGACCGCCGACCGTCTCCGACAGCCGCGCCATCTGCGGGTCCACGTCGGCCAGGTTGCGCACCGCGAGCACGTGCACGTCGATCCCCGCCCGGACGAGCGCGTCGTGGTCCTCACGGCGGTTCTCCTCCTCGTCGACGACGACGAGGTCCGGGCGTAGCTCGACGATGGCGGCGACATCGGGATCCTTCGTGCCTCCCACCGCGAGCAGCGACGGCTGCTCGCAGAATCGGGTGCAGGCCACCGGCGCGATTCCCCACGCCAGCAACGTCTCCGTCGCCGACGGTACGAGGCTCACGACGCGCACGAGCTCGAGTCTGCACTCCTGAGGCGATCGCGCAACCACTGGGCGTCTTTCACCGCGTGGCCTTGGTAGTCGTTGTTGAAGTACGCGTAGACGTCGCGCCCTTCGTCGAGCCAGCGTTGGAGTCTTTTCGCGACCGGCGCGAGGCGGCGAGCGCCGTACCGTCCCCAGTATTTCTGCTCCAGCGCGTTCGGCCCGTGGAAGCGCACGTAGGTCCAGTCGGTCGTGAGCTCCCAGGGATGATCAGCGAGGAGATCGTGGATGCACAGCGCGGCCCGGTGCTCGCGGAGCAACGCGAACACGTCGTCGTGCACCCAGGACGGGTCGCGCAGCTCGACCGCCCAACGCACTGTCTTCGGTGCGACCGACAAGAACTCGTCGAGCCGCTCGACGTTCCGCTTCCATCGCGGTGGCAGCTGCACCAACGTGGGACCGAGCGCAGGGCCGAGGCGCAGCGCACGATCGAGGTGGTTGGGCAACCAGGACGCGGCATCGCGCAGCTTCATGCGGTGTGACCCGAACTGCCCGAGCTTCAACGAGTACAGGAACCCGGGGGGCGCCTGTGCGGCCCACGATTCCACCGTCGAGGGTGGGGGCAACCGGTAGAAGGTGTTGTTGAGCTCGACCGTGTCGAACAGGGTCGTGTAGTGCTCGAACCAGCGACGGGCCGGGAGCTCCTGCGGATACACGATCCCGCGCCAGTCCTTGTACATCCAGCCGGAGCAACCGACACGGGCACGAGCCATGCGGGTTCATGTACCCGCGAACACCGGTCCGGTGACGCGATCGACGCTCGCAAACGCTTCGACGGGCTCCCGCGTGAGCTTGCGCGGTTGGTGCACGGGCCGGCCGAGAGCGACAACCGCGGCGACCGCCAGCTCATCGGGTGCCTCGAGCAACGCTTTGACCTCGTCCTCCCGCTGGATGGCCATCGTGGTCACGACCCCGCCCAAGCCCTCCTCGCGCGCCGCGAGCAAGACGTTCCACACGAAGGGGTAGACCGACGCGCCGCCGGCGAACGTGTAGCGCGGCAGGTCTCGGTCGACCGCGGCCAGCGCTCGCAGGTCGGCCAGCACCACGAGCAGCACGGGCACCTCGTCGAGGTCCTCCGGAAACCCTTCGCCGCCACGCATCTCGTCGGCCGATCCGATGGCGCGGGCCTCCGCCGCTCGATCGGTGATCGGGGCCCAGGGCGTGAGGCCCACCGCCCGTTGCGCGAGGTACTCGTACCAGGTCGGCAGATAGAGGTCACGCAACGCGAGGCGCGTTGACGGGTCCTTCACCACGACAACCCGCCAACCCTGACGATTGCCGCCGCTCGGCGCGAACCGAGCGTTGTCCAGGACGCGGTAGACGACCTCGTCGGGTACCGGGTCAGGCTGGAAGTTGCGGATGGCGCCCGTTGTCCGGAGCGTTTCGATTAGATCCATCGAGCGAAGGTATTGCCTCGGCGATGGGCGCGCCCGCGCCGCCGGACCGCAGTCGTCGTGGCTTGACGTCGTCGAGATCGCACAACGCTACGGCGAGGTGGGCCGGAGTCAGCGTCGCGGTCAGACGTGTGCGATGCGAGCGTCGAAGACCGTCGCCAGCCCGTCGAGCAGCCAGCGACGATCTTCGGGCACCGCCTGGTCGAGGGGCGCCCGGATGCTCAACATGTCGACCAGGTCGACAGCGCGGCCGCTGAGCCGAACCGCCCCAGGAGGAGCCGACCCGCTCCGGACGGCGACGGTCGCGTCGACCTCGATCACGATGTGCGCTTCTGGATCGGACGCCTCGATCGAGAGTGCGCCGCGGCGGGTTGGATCGGCCATGTGCGCCAGCACCGGCGCGACTGCGGCCACGTACCGCAGGCAGGAGAGGATCTCGTCGGCTTCGTGCGCGGGAACGATGCCGAGTGGCAGGAGGATGTCGCGCTCGTGCACCCACGCGTCCCAGAGCGCGTGATTGGCGAGCATCCGCATCGGCACGTGGCCGGCGGGCGATTCCCCTAGCGTCGACCAGCCTTCGTCGTCGAGTGACTCGACCGCGTCGAACAGCGATCGGTTGGACTCGACGAACCGGTCCAGCGTCTCGGCCGGGGTCATCGAACGCATCGGCGCCACCATCAACGACGGTGTAGCGGCCGGGTCGAACGCGGCAAGGATGCGCGTCGGCGATCCTGCAAGCCCGGCGAGGATCGACATCGCCCAGAAGTCGTTCGTACCGATGAGGTGAGCGATGACGTCTTGGACGCTCCATCCGACACAGCGACTCGGATGGGCCCACTGGTCGTCGGTGAGCGTCGCGAGCGCGTCCTGCAGACGACGGCGCTGCCGGAGCAGCGGCTCCCGCTGATCGTCCACGGGTCCATCAACGGCGAACACGGGTGGACCGTCGTAACGCGGGCTCAGTTGCATCGATCGCGATCGTAGGGCGACGGAATCGACCACATCGTCCCGGTTCACACGCGCCCACGGTGACCTGAGCCATGCTGACGCCGCAGGTACGATCGCAACGCTCGACGCGAACAGGGGGGTGGGTGGACGAGCGAGGGACATCGGGCGACTCTGTCGCCTCGCTCGCAGCCACTGTGCTCGACGAGGAGGCGGCGCGCCAGGCCGCGCAGGAAAAGGCGCGCGAGCAGGTCCTGTTCCCCGACGATCTCCTCCCCGGCGTCAATGCCGAACAGCTGTCGTTGCGTCAGGGTCTGAGGACCGGCGGATGGCTGATGTTCATCGTGCTGACGACGATCGTGTCCTTGGACGAGCTCGAAGGCGCGGCGATCTATGTGCTCGCGCCGGAGATCCGACGCACGTTCGGCATCAGCGAGGGGACGATCGTCTTCATCGGTACCGCATCCGCAGCGTTCTTCGTGCTCGGCGCCGTTCCGATGGGCTGGCTGGCCGACCGGGTGAAGCGCGTGCCGATCGTCGGCGTGTCCGCGATCTTCTTCGGCGCGTTCGTGGTCGCATCCGGGTTCGCGCTGAACGCGTTCATGCTGTTCTGGACGCGGTTCGCCACCGGCATCACCAAGGCGAGCACGATCACCGTGCACAACTCGCTCGTCGCCGACGCGTATCCGATCAACGTGCGGGCCCGGATGTCGGCCGCCATGCAGGGCGGCGCCCACTTGATCGGCATCCTCAGCCCCGTAGCCGTCGCCGCGATCGCGGGATGGGCCGGCGGGGCCGAAGGCTGGCGGTGGGCGTGGTACGCCCTCGGGATCCCGGTGTCGATCGTGGCCATCGGCGCCTTCTTCATGAAGGAGCCGCCCCGCGGTCAGTACGAGAAACAGCACGTGCTCGGCGAGGTCATCGAGGAAGCGAGGCCGGCGCCGATCTCGATGGAGGCTGCGTTTGCCCGGCTCAAGAAGATCGCCACGATCCGCACCGTGCTCATCGCGTTCTGCGCCCTCGGCTTCGGTCTCTTCAGCCAGGGCACGCTCGCCTCCCTCTACCTCGAGAAGAACCTCCACGTCACTGATGCGTTCGACCGAGGGCTCTTGCTCAGCCTCAGCGGCATCGCCGCGCTGCCGATCCTGCCGTTCGTCGCGAAGTACTTCGACAAGGTGTACCGGCAGAACCCGGCCAAGGCGCTGGCGCTGGTGGGCGCGCTGATCGCGCCTTCTTCACTCTTCACCCCGCTGCAGTACTCGGTCGACAGCCGCGCGTGGTTCGTGATCCTCGGCATCCCGCAGTCGGTGCTCATCACCGCGGCCTTCGCCATGGTCGGGCCCGTGCTCTACGCGGTCGTCCCTTATCGCCTGCGCGGCATGGGCTCGTCGCTCACCACGATGTACATCTTCTTCATCGGCGGTTTCGGCGGCGGTGTCATCGCCGGCTTCGCCACCGATGCCATCGGTACTCGGGGGACGGTCATCGTGCTCGGTGTGCCGACCAGCATCATCGGCGGGCTGATGTTGATGAACGGCGCACGGTTCATCCGCAACGACCTGTCTCTCGTGGTCTCGGAGCTGCTCGAGGAGCAGGAAGAGCACCACAAGCGCGCCGGTGGCGGCGCGCCACCGCCCGTCCTCCAGATCGCCAACATCGACTTCTCCTACGGGCCGGTTCAGATCCTGTTCGACGTGAATTTCGAGGTCGCCCGCGGGGAGACGCTGGCGCTGCTCGGCACGAACGGCGCGGGGAAGTCGACGATCCTGCGCGTGATCAGCGGGCTCGGCGTGCCCGAGCGCGGCGTCGTGCGGCTGAACGGGCAGAACGTGACCTATGTGACGCCGGAGATGCGCGCCAAGATGGGGATCGTCCAGCTGCCCGGCGGCAAGGGCGTGTTCGGCAACTTGACGGTCGGCCAGAACCTCGCCGTGAGCGCTCGCCTCCACACCCACTCGAAGGCGGAGATCGACGACAAGGTCGACCACGTGTACGAGATGTTCCCGGAGCTCGCGGCCGTCCGCAAGCAGCTGGCGGGCAGCCTCTCGGGTGGCCAGAACCAGATGCTCGCGCTCGGGCGCGTGCTGCTCCACGAACCGGAGATCCTCCTCATCGATGAGCTGTCGCTCGGTCTCGCACCCGTCGTCGTACAACGGTTGCTCGCCACCATCGAGGACCTGAAGGCTCGCGGGCAGACCATGCTCATCGTCGAGCAGTCGCTCAACGTCGCACTCTCGATTGCCGACAGAGCGATCTTCCTCGAGAAGGGTGAGGTCCGCTTCGAAGGGGTAGCTCGCGACCTCCTCGAGCGCGACGACCTCGTGCGTGCGGTGTTCTTCGGCGCCGAGGGCGGATGATGGTGCTGGCGTCGTTCTTCACGAACAACTTGTTGTTCATCGGCGCGGTCCGTGGCCTGGTCATCGCACTCATCGCGATGGGGATCGTCCTCGTGTACCGGTCGACCCGCGTCATCAACTTCGCGGTCGGCGATCTCGGAGTGCCATCGGCCGCACTGCTCGGCGTGATGGCCGGCGCCCATGGTTGGCCCTACTGGGTCGCGCTCCCCGCCGCACTGGTCGTCGGAACGCTGGCGGGAGCCGTCGTCGAGCTGTCCGTGATCCGCCGGCTCTTCCGCGCCCCGCGCGTGATCGTGCTCGTCGCGACGATCGGCGTCGCGCAACTCGCGCAAGCCGTCACGCTGGCGTTGCCCGAGTACCGCACGGGCTCGTTGCAGACCGCGTTTCCCAGCCCGATTCACGGTGAATGGCAGCTTCCCGGCGACGTCGTCCTCAAAGGCAGCCAGCTGCTCGCGCTCATCATCGTGCCGCTCATCACGGTCGCGCTGTGGTGGTTGCTCGGGCACACCGCCTTCGGTGAATCCGTACGCGCCTCTGTCGGAAACCCCGACCTCGCTCGGCTCACCGGCATCAACCCGAAGAACATCTCGACGGCCGTCTGGGCGATCAGCGGCTTCCTCTCGGCGGTGTCCGTCATCCTCATCGCCACGGAGGCCGGCGCCTCCGACCTCGTGTCGATCGGCCCCAACACGCTGCTACGCGGCCTGACCGCCGCGCTCGTGGGGCGCATGGTCTCGTTCCCGAAGGCCGTCATCGCGTCGGTGGTGATCGGCATCGTGGACCAGTTGCTGTTCTTCAACTTCACGAGCGAGACCGGGCTCGTGCAGTTCGTGCTCTTCCTCGCCGTCGTCGTGCTCGTGGCCCGCGGCAGCGGTCGCGTCGACATGGGAACCGAGAGCTTCCAGTTCGCGCCTCGCCACCACGTGGTGTCGGCGAGGCTGCGGGACGTGTGGTGGGTGAAGCGCCTGCCTCACATGATGGCGGTCTTCGGTCTCGTGCTCGCCCTCGGCCTACCGCAGGTCTTCACCGAGTCGGCCAAGCACCTGACCTACGCGCAGGTCATCGGCTTCGCGATCTGCGCGACGTCGGTCACGGTGCTGACGGGCTGGGCCGGTCAGCTGTCGCTCGGACAGATGGCCTTCGCCGGCATCGGTGCGCTCAGCGCGGCCACGTTCGTGCGAGGCGCAGACTTCACCCTCGGTATCGGAAGCGTGCACTTGGTGGACGGCACGATCCCGAGCCTGCCCTTCGGGCTGGGTCTGCTCCTCGGAGCCGTGGTGGCGTGTCTCACAGCAACGGTGATCGGCGTGAGCGCGCTTCGGGTGCGCGGCCTGATGCTCGCCGCGAGCACGCTCGCGTTCGCCATCGCCGCTCAGGTGTACGTGTTCCGTCAACCGATCCTGTCGCTCGGAAAGCAGACCGTGCGCTTGCCGCGCGAGGACGTCGGACCGTTCACGCTCACCGACAAGAACCTGGGGTACTACTACTTCTCCCTCGCCGCACTCGTCCTCGTGCTGATCGTCGTCGGCCGTCTGCGCCACAGCGGTATCGGCCGGACGATCATCGGTGTGCGCGAGAACGAGCACGCGGCCGAAGCGTTCACGGTGTCGCCGACCAAGGCCAAGCTCACTGCGTACGCACTCGCCGGATTCGTCGCCGGGCTGGGTGGCGCGATTCTCGGCGGCCTCGTCGTGACGATCGGGTACAACACCAGCCTGTTCCGAGTGCAGGACTCGTTCGCCATCGTGGCGATCGCGGTGATCGGCGGGATCGGCAGCACGTCGGGTGCGATGCTCGGAGCGGTGTGGGTGGTCGGCCTGCCCGCGTTCTGGCCCGACAACGACCTCATCCCGCTGTTCACGTCGAGCATCGGGTTGCTGCTGATCCTGCTCTACATCCCCGGTGGATTCACGCAGATCAGCTACTGGTTCCGCAATCAGTTGCTGCAGCGACTCGAGCGCCGGCTGGGCCCCGTGCCGCCCAAGGCATCTGCGGAGCCACCGGCATCCTTGGCCTTGGCCGTGTCGGCCGTCGCACGGACGAACGACGACGGCAGCGCGCTGCATGCGTACGGGGTGCGAGTCGCATTCGGCGGCGTGGTCGCCGTGAACGACGTCGACTTCTTCGCGATGCCCGGCCAGGTCGTCGGTCTCATCGGGGCCAACGGCGCAGGCAAGTCGACGTTGCTGAACGCCATCGGCGGTTTCGTGCCTTCGGACGGACGCGTCGAGCTGCTCGGTGAGGACGTCACCAGCAGAGCCGCCCATCAGCGCGCCGAGCGCGGCCTGGGGCGCACCTTTCAAGCCGCGCTGCTCTTCCCCGAGTTGACGGTCCGCGAGGTCGTCGAGCTCGCACTCGAAGCGCGCCAGGCAACGTCGTTCTGGAGCACTGCGCTGTTTCTTCCTCGCGCGTCACGGCTCGAACGCCGGCGCCACGCCGAGGCCGGCGAGCTGATCGACTTCCTTGGCCTCGGTCGCTATGCCGACCGCTTCATCGCCGAGCTGTCCACCGGCACCCGTCGCATCGTCGAGCTGGCGGCCCTCCTTGCCGTTGCGCCCCGCGTCATCTGCCTCGATGAGCCCACCGCCGGCGTTGCGCAGCGCGAGGCGGAGGCGTTCGGCCCGCTGATCAAGCGTCTACAAGCGGAACTGTCGGCGACGCTGGTTGTCGTCGAGCACGACCTGCCGCTCATCCTGGCGATCACCGACCACGTGTACTGCCTCGAAGCCGGATCGGTGATCGCGCATGGCGCGCCGGGCGAGATGCGCACCAACCCGCTCGTCGTTGCCTCGTACTTGGGCACCGACGAGCGGGCCACGATGCGTTCGAACACCGCCCTCGCTGACTGACGCTGACACCTAGCCGGCGCCGACGTCCTTCAGCTGCGTGAGCGGCTTGAAGTCGCCGCTGGCCGGGATGGTGGAGTCGAATGCCACCAGCCGCAGCGCGTCGTCGGCGTCGTACTTGCCCTCGTGGAGCGAGGCGAACGGGGTGGACACCAGCGTGATCTTGCCGAAGCCGTTGACCGCCGCGGTCCACGTGTCGTTCGTGAGGTTGGCACCGGCCTTCTCGGCGATCTGCTTGAACAGGTCGAGCTCGCCGCAACGGTCCTGGATGCCGATGAAGACCTCGACCCGCTTCGGAGCGCCGACACCGACTTCACCGGCTCCGAGCTCCTCCGGCGGGATGACGCGCTCGCCGGTGGCCTGCTCGTAGGTCTTCACGCACTTCTGCACGCCTGCCGTCTTGAAATGCTCTGACGACGATTCGCCGCTGGCGCTCAGCATTCCCTCGTACGGGTTCGGGTTCTTACCGGCCTTGACC
>JBEEFX010000246.1:0-8653 GCA_041166365.1 Acidimicrobiaceae bacterium | reverse complement strand
CCGTGGCGGGCGACGAGCTGGAGGCGCAACTGCGTGCCTTCGCCGATGCCAACCTCGCCTCGTACAAGCGGCCGAAGAGCTACGACTTCATCGCCGAGATGCCGCGCGACCCGAGCGGCAAGCTCTTCAAGCGCAAGCTCCGCGACCCGGACTGGCAAGGCCGCACCACCGCAAGCTGACCACCGCCGTCGAGTCAGGCGTACTGGTCGAGGAGGAGGTGGGCGGCGATCTCGACTTCATCGCCGACGTGGTTGATGCCGTACCACCGGTTGACCCAGCCGACGAGCGACGAGAACCAGACGTGCCCGAGCACGCGGCAGATGTCGTCGCGCGTAGGCCCGTCGAAGTCGTCAGGGAACGCGCTGGCGATGATGCTGTTCATCACGTCGCCCACCTCGCGCTGGCAGCGAGCGGCGTGGGGGTCGGTCGACGAGAGCGCCGTGACCACCGCCTCGGACAGCTTGGGCTCGAGCTCCATCCCGCGCGTCGCCCGCCGCAGCACGTCGACCACCCGATCGCTCAGGGCATCGCCCTTCGGAGGCCTACGGGACACCTTCCGCCCGAGGTCGCTGGCCCACTCAACGAGCGTCTCGGCCAGCAAGTGGTCCTTCGAGCTGAAGTAGCGGTAGATCGTGCCGAGCGCAACCCCTGCGGTGGTTGCCACGTCGCGCATCTGCACGGCGTCGTACCCACCGTCAGCGCCGAGCGACAGCGCCGCTTCGATCACGCGTCCGCGCCGCGCCGCCTGACTCTTCGTGAGACTGGTGGCCGTCATCGCGCTAACGGGGCTCCCTCGGTAGTCCGAGCACCCGCTCGCCGCGCTTCTCGGGGGCTGCGCCCCCGGACCCCATCGCCGCTCGGCTCGCTGGCGCTCGCCCGATCGGCCGGCACGCGGGTGCAGTTCTCATCGGGGCTCCCTTGGAAGTCCGAGCACCCGCTCGCCGACGATGTTGCGTTGGATCTCGTCGGTTCCCCCGCCGATCGACGACTGCACCGCATTGATGAACTTCTGCTGGAGTACGCCGTCGGCGTACGCGTCCGGATGCTCGAGGGCGCCGTACGGCCCCTGCATCTCGATGGCGAGGTTGCCGAGCTGCTTCACGTAGCGGGCATAAGCCAGCTTCATGACCGACGCCTCCGGCCCCGGTCGGCGGCCTTGCGACAGCGCGGTACGGCTGCGCATGCGCAGGTACCGGATCGTCTCGTTGCGGATCCACATGGTGACGAACTTCTGGCGGAACACCGGATCCGCGGTGATGCCCAATGATCGGGCGAGCTGGAGGATGCGTTCCGGGTCAGAGATGCCCGAGCCGCCGGCGATGGATGCTCGTTCGTTGGACAGCGTGGTGACTGCGACCTTCCACCCGTCGTTCACCTCTCCGACGACGTTCTCAGCGGGAATGCGAACGTCGTTGAGGAACACCTCGTTGAAGTGGGCCTCGCCGTTCATCTGGCGCAGCGGCCGGATGTCGATGCCCGCGGTGGCCATGTCGACCACGAAGAAGGTGATGCCCGCATGGCGCGGCGCATCAGGATCGGTACGGGCGATGAGGATCCCCCACTCGCTGGCGTGCGCGTTCGACGTCCACACCTTCTGACCGTTGACGACGAACTCGTCACCGTCCCGATCGGCGCGCGTCTTCAGCGAAGCAAGGTCGGAACCCGCGTCCGGCTCACTGAAGAGCTGGCACCACAGCTCTTCTCCTCGCAGCATCGGCGCGAGATACCGCGTCTGTTGCTCACGCGAGCCGTGCTGCATCAGCGTGGGCGCCACCATGCCGTGCGCGACCATGAAGACGCCCGCCGACACGCCCCACTTGCCCTGCTCCTCGGCGAAGATCGCTTCTTCGATCGGCTTGCCGCCGCGGCCACCGAATGCCTTCGGCCACGAGATGCCTGCCCATCCGCCGTCGTGCAATTGGCCCTGCCACCAACGACAGCGCTTCGTGTACTCGTTCCCCCCGATGTCGCCGGAGAAGTGACCGGCGGAGAAGTCGTCCGGCGAGCCCTTCGGGATGGCGTTGGACGCGAGCCAGTCGCGCGCCTGCGCGCGGAACGCCGCTTCCTCGGGAGTGTCGTCGAAGTCCACCGGCAACAAGACTAGAACAGGATTAGAACACGTTCTCGTTTCGACGCCGGCGCTAGTTGTCGACGAGCTCCTCGGCGACCTCGTGCTCGGACACGTCTTCTTCCGTCCGTCCCCGCAGGTACTGCTGGTGCACCGAGTGCAGGAAGCGCTCGACGCCTTCGATCACCCGGGCCGTCCGGAACGACGGGAACACCTCGAAGGCGTGTTGTGCGCCGAGCATCTCGGCGTACAGCACGGGGCTCTCGGACGCAGCTCGCAACAGCTCGACGAACTCGCGCGCGTCCTCGACCGGCACGAGCGTGTCGTGCGACCCGTGGATCACGAAGAACGGCGGCGCATCGTTGCGCACGAGGTCCATGGGCGACGCCTTGCGGAACGCCTCCGGGTCTTCCTCGAGCTTCTTGCCGAGCACCCATGGTCCGAAGAAGCGCTTCACCGTGTCCTTGTGCCAGCGGCCGTGCCGGTTCGTCATGTCGTAGACGCCGTAGAACGGGACGGCGGCGCGCATCTCCGTGTCGACGTTCTCGAAGCCCGCCTGGTACTCGGCGTCGTTCGCCGTGAGACCGACGAGTGCGGCCAGGTGCCCGCCGGCGGACCCACCGGTGACGCACAGGAAGTCTGGATCGGCGCCGTGCTCCTCGGCGTGCTCGCGGTACCACGCGATCGCTTTCTTCAGGTCGATGAGGTGATCGGGGAACTTGGCCCGAGGGCTCAGCCGGTAGTTGGCATTGACGCCAACCCAGCCATTGGCCGAGAGATGGTTGAGCAGCGGCACGCCCTGCTCGCGCTTGTCGCCGAACACCCAGCCGCCACCGTGGATCTGGAGCACACCGGGGCGCCGGTCACCAGGCTTCGCATCGGCGGGCTTGTACACGTCGAGGCGGACCTTCTTCTTGCCGTACTCCGCGAACGTGATGTTGCGGACGTGCGTGACGCCCTTGCGGTGCCGCATGAGGATCGGGAAGACGACGTGCCACCGCGGGAAGGACGGTGCGTCCTCGTCGATCTCGAGATCGGCGATGGCATCGCGCATCGTGACGACGGTGCGACGAGCGCGGAGGATCAGGAAGGTGAGCCCTACGGCGTTGGTCAGCGCGAGCCCGAGCGCGATCCAGCCGGTGGTCCCCTCGATGGCGCCCGCAGCCCCGAACGCGATCACCGCGACGATGTCCCAGAACAGGAGCCACGGGGCCAGCTCGATGGTGATCCAGGTGGCGAAGAAGCTCGGCAGCATGAGCAGCCGGTTCCTCGTGGGCACGAACGCATTGAGGGTCGCGAGGGAGCAGACGATTGCCGCGATCAGGAACGCAGTGGTCACCCGTCCAGTCTTCCCCGTGGTGGCCGTGCGACAAAACTGGAACCTGTTCTAGTGTGAGCGAATGGCGTACAACATCGCCGATCTCTTCGAGTACACGGCCGATCGCGTCCCCGAGCGGATGGGACTCATCGTCGGAGACGACCACCTCACGTTCCGCGAGCTCGACGGCCGCGCCAACCAGGTGGCCCACCGCCTCTCGGGCTTGGGCGTCGGCCCGGGTGACCACGTCGGCATCTACGCCTACAACTGCGTGGCGTGGGTCGAGGCGATGCTCGCAGCGTTCAAGCTGCGGGCGGTGCCGATCAACATCAACTTCCGGTACGTGGAGGAGGAGCTCGCGTACCTCCTCGACAACGCGGACTGCACGGTCGTCGTCTACGACCCGGAATTCGCCGACCGGCTCGAGTCCGTGCGGGCCAGCATCCCGGTCGTGAAGCACATCGTGCCGATCGACAAGACCTGGGCGTCCGAGCGCGATGTGCAGAGCGCCGCTCGCGACTTCGGCGAGCGGTCGCCCGACGACCACTACATGCTGTACACGGGCGGTACCACCGGCATGCCGAAGGGGGTCGTGTGGCGCCAGGAAGACGTGTTCATGGCGCTGGGGCAGGGCATCGACGCCGTGACCGGCCACAAGGTCGAATCCGACACCGAGCTCGCTGACGCGGCGGTCGACGGCTTCCCGCTGGTCTCGTTCATGCTGCCGCCGCTCATGCACGGCGCGTGTCAATGGGGAATGCTCGGCATGATGTTCAAGGGCAACACCGTGGTGCTCACGCCGCGGTTCGATGCCGAGGACGTCTGGGCAACGATCGAGAGCGAGAAGGCCAACGCGATCATGATCACCGGCGACGCGATGGGCCGGCCGCTGATCGAGACCCTCGACGCCAACCCGAACCGATGGGACACGAGCTCGCTGCTCGCGGTGAGCTCCAGCGCCGCGTTGTTCTCCGCGCCGGTGAAGGATCGGTTCTTCCAACAGTTCCCGAACCTCGTGATCACCGACTCGATCGGCTCGTCCGAAGGCGGGTTCAACGGACTGGCTCAGGTTCCAAAGGACGGCACCGCAATGAAGGGCGGGCCGACGGTCGTGCCCGGCCCCGACACGGTGGTCGTCGATGAGGAGCTCAACGTGCTCGCGCCGGGGAGCAACATCGTGGGGAAGGTCGCCCGCGGGGGCAACATCCCCGTCGGCTACTACAAGGACGAAGAGAAGACGCGCGCCACGTTCGTCACCGCCAAGGACGGGCGCCGCTACGTGGTCGCCGGTGACTTTGCCCAATGGGAGGCGGACGGCACGATCACGCTCCTCGGCCGCGGCTCGATGTGCATCAACTCCGGCGGCGAGAAGATCTTCCCGGAGGAAGTCGAGTCCGCACTCAAGTCGCACCCGGACGTGTTCGACGCGCTCGTGGTGGGCGCGGCCGACGATCGCTGGGGTCAGCGCGTCACCGCCGTCGTGCAGCCCCGCCCCGGTCTGACGCCGACGCTCGACGACCTCGCCGCGCACTGCCGCACGAAGATCGCCGGCTACAAGGTGCCGCGCGAGCTGCACCTCGTCGACGCGATCTCACGTTCACCCAGTGGCAAGCCCGACTACCCCTGGGCACAGAAGCTGGTCGCCGCCGCGAACACCTGACAGGCGGCGCTTTTCGAGCCGGCGGGAGGGTTACTCGCCGATGAAGTTCGCGGGGCGCTTTTCCTTGAAGGCGGTGGCGCCTTCCTTGGCGTCCTTGGTGGCGAAGATCGGCCAGCCGAGCTCGAGCTCGTTGGCGAGCGCGTCGGCCTCCGACATCTCCGCGCCCTCGCGCAACGACCGCAGCACGGCCTGCACGGACAGCGGCGCGTTCGCCGCGATCTGATCGGCGATCTCGCGCGCCTTCTCCATCGCCGTGCCGTCCGGCACGACGTGACCGATCAAGCCGATCTCCTTCGCCTCGGCGGCGGGCACCCGCCGCGCCGTCAGCAGCATCTCGGCCGCGATCGTGTACGGGATCTGCCGCCGCAACCGCACGGTCGACCCACCGAGCGGAAAGAGTCCACGCGCCACTTCCGTGATGCCGAAGACCGCGCTCTCCCCCGCCACTCGGATGTCGGTGCCCTGCAGGATCTCCGTGCCGCCCGCCAACGCGAATCCTTCGACCGCGGCGATCAGCGGTTTGCGCGGCCGGAAGTGTCGCAACAACGCTTTCCAGTGCAGATCCGAGTCCTCCTCGAATCGCTTCTGGAAGGGATTGTCCGCTTGCGTGTCGCCGGCGAACGCCTTGAGGTCCATCCCCGAGCAGAACGTGCCGCCGGCGCCGGCGAGGATCGCGACCCGCAACTCGGGATCTTCATCGATCTCGACCCACGCGTCGTACATCCGAACGAGCATCTCGCCCGACAGCGCGTTCTTCGCCGCCGGTCGATTCATGGTGACGATGGCCACGTGTCCGTCACGCTCGTACAGCAGATGCGGTTCCTCAGGCTGGTCGCTCACGGCGGGCGAGTGTACTGTCGGAACTGAAACGTGTTCTAGTTTTGGAGAGGCGCACATGCAGCTCAGCGAGGTCGACATCTACGACCCGGAGAACTTCGTCGACGGCGTTCCCCACGAGATGTTCGCCACGCTGCGGCGCGAGGCACCGGTCTACCTGCACCCCAAGCCGGACGGCCGCCCGTTCTGGTGCGTGACCCGCCACGAAGACCTCGTCGCCGTGAACCGCGATGCCAAGACGTTCTCGTCATGGCTCGGCGGCGCGACCCTCGACATGACCGAGGACAACCTCGAGACACAGCGGATGATGATGCTCAACATGGATCCGCCGGAGCACACGAAGCTCCGCAAGATCGTGAACAAGGGCTTCACCCCGCGCATGATTCGTGAACTGCAGCAGCACCTCGAAGAGGAGGCGAAGGGCATCGTCGACGCGATCATCGAGCGCGGCGAGTGCGATTTCGTTCCCGAGGTCGCCTCCGAGCTCCCGCTCATCGCCATCGCCGAGTTCCTCGGAGTACCTCGCGAGGACCGCAAGGTCATCTACGACCTTTCGAACCAGTTGATCGGCTTCGACGATCCCGAGTTCCAGACGTCGCGTGACGATGCCTTCGGCGCGGCGATGGAGCTCTACGCGTTTGCCGAAGGGCTGGCCGCCGATCGCCGCAAGAACCCGAAGGACGACATCGTGAGCGCCCTACTGCACGCTGATGTCGACGGCGAGCACTTGTCCGACCTCGAGTTCAACCTCTTCTTCCTGCTGCTCTCCGTGGCCGGGAACGAGACCACCCGCAACGCCATCTCACACGGGATGCTGGCCTTCATCGAGCACCCCGACCAGTACAAGAAGCTGGTCGACGACCCGTCGTTGATCGACAGTGCGGTCGAAGAGATCCTGCGCTGGTCGACGCCGGTCATGAACTTCCGGCGCACGACCACCGTCGACACGCAGCTCGCCGGCGTGGACATTCCCGCCGGAGAGCCGGTCGTGTTCTGGCACATGTCGGCGAACCGCGACGAGTCCGTGATCGACGATCCCTTCGCGTTCGACATCACCCGCAATCCCAACCTGCACACGATGCATGTCGCGTTCGGCGGCGGTGGCCCTCATTTCTGCCTCGGCGCCAACCTCGCTCGCGCCGAGATCAAGGTGATGTTCGAAGAGATCATGAAGCGCATCCCCGACATGCAGTTGAAGTCGCCGGCGCGCCGGCTGCGCTCGAACTTCATCAACGGCATCAAAGAAATGCAGGTGGAGTTCAGTCCTTCGCGCCCTGCTTGTACTGATTGACCGAGATAGCGGCGCGAAACGGGGGCTAAGTTTCGGCCACTCAAGGGTGAGGAGATGATGATGCGCTATCGACGGCTCGTCGTGCTGGTTGCTCTGTCCGTTTTGGTCGCGGCGTCGTGCAGCCGCTCCGACACGAAAACCAGTGCCGGTCCGGGCGGTTCGAGTGCTGCGCCGCAGGCCTCCTCATCCTCCGGTCCTGACTGCACGAAAGAGGCCCCGAAGGCGACAGAAGTCGGGGTCACCGCCGACTCGATCACCGTCGAGGTGATGGCGGACGTGGGATCCTCACTCGCGCCGGGCCTCTTCCAAGGGAACCTCGATGGCGTCAACGGCTTCGCCGATTTCGTCAACGCCCACGGGGGCATCGGCTGCCGCAAGCTCGTCGTGAAGCAGTGGGACACGAAGCTCGACTCCAACGAGTCCAAGAACGGCCAGATCGACGCGTGTCAGAACGCGCTGGCGATGGTCGGGAGCAACGCGTTGTTCAACCCGGACAACTCCACCATGGTGAGCTGCAAGGACCTCCCCGGCCAGGCAACCGGGCTTCCCGATCTCGCGGCCCTCGCGGCCGACAAGAACCAAGCGTGCAACCCGACGACGTTCTTGATCCAGGCCGCGAACGACAACTGCGAACATCCGGACGGTGTGCGGGAGATCCCTGCCGCCATGGGCGCCACTACCTACCTGTTGAAGCAGGAGAGCAACCTGCACGGGGCATTCCTCGTCCCCGGCGACCTCCCGACGACGGTCCAGGCGTCGATGACACAGGTCGTCGCACAGACGAACGCGGGGATCAAGCTGAACCAGATCACCAAGGTCTCCGGCTTCTCGGAGCAGTCGGCCTACACGCCCATTGTCCAGCAGCTTCGAGCTGACCAGTCGAACTACTTGTACGACGGTTCGAACGACAAGGCGATGGTGAACGCGCGCAAGGAGGCCAAGGCCCAGGGCGTCGACTCGGTCAAGTACTGGATGTGCTCGCTCGCGTGCTACACGGACGCGTTTCTCACCTCTGGAGGCGCGGACGTCGAGGGCACGTACGCGTCGATGCAGTTCCTGCCCTTCGAGGACAAGGGCTCGAACGCTGAGCTCGACGCGTTCCTCGAGAGCGTGAAAAAGCCGGACTCGTGGGCCGCCCAGTCGTGGCAGGCAGCGACGGTCTTCAAGCAGTTGATCGACCACATCGTCGAGAAGAACGGCGTCAACGGGATCACCCGCGCGTCGCTGCTCGACGCCCTGAAGAACGCTGGCGAGGTCGACGCCGGAGGCTGGATGGGCAAGAAGACCCTCCGCGGCACCTCGAGTTGCGTCGTCGTCTTGCAGGTGCAGAACGGCAAGTGGGCCAGGGTGTTCCCCACCGAGAAGGGCACCATGGACTGCGCGTCCGCCAACCTCACCACGGTGAGCCTCGATCCGGTGGCCGAGGCCGGCAAGCTCGGCTGACGCCACCCCGTTCTCTCGACATGCGGCGGATCAGAC
>JBEEFX010000245.1:0-4278 GCA_041166365.1 Acidimicrobiaceae bacterium | reverse complement strand
CGAACACCACGCCGAGCGAGATCGACTCCGGGATCACGATGCCTTTGGCGATCGTCGTCGCCACTGTTGTCCCGAACACGAGGAAGGCGACGAAGTTGAAGAACGCCGCCCACGCCACGGCCATCCGCGGCGACAGGACCCGAGTCGACACGACAGTGGCAATCGAGTTGGCGGCGTCGTGGAAGCCGTTGACGAAGTCGAACGCGAGCGCGACTGCGATGACGGCGAGCAACGCGAAGCTCATGACTCAGACTCAGGCGTGCTTGAGGACGATCGACTCGACCACGTTGGAAACGTCCTCGATCGTGTTGAGCGCTGCCTCCATCGCTTCGATGATGTCTTTCCATCGCAGCACGTCGAGGGCGTCGTACTCACCCGAGAACAAACGCGCCAGGCCCTCTCGATAGACCGCGTCACCCTCGGACTCGAGGCGGTCGATTCCGGCGAGGTGTTGCTCCGTCTGCTTCATCGACGACAGGCGGCTCACCAAGGCAACCGTCTCGTCCGCCATCTTCACGAGGATCGCCGCTTGCTCCTTCAGCTCCGGAAACGCCGGACCGTGCACGGTGAGTCGTAGCCGCGCCGCGACGGCCAACATGTCATCGACCACGTCGTCGAGCTCCTCGGCGAGCGCGTGGATGTCCTCCCGATCGAACGGTGTGACGAAGCTGGTGTTGAGGCGACGCAGGATCTCGCTCGTCAGCTCGTCGCCCCGGTGCTCACACTTGACCACGCCGTCGTTGGAACGGACGCCGGTGTCGTCGTCGATCAGGTCGCGCAGATGCTGCGCGCACTCAGCCGCATTGCGCGCGGCCTCGTTGAAGAGATCGAAGAACCTGTCGTCGGTCGGGAGAAGTCGGAACCGCATCTGGCCTCAGCTTCCGGTCAGCGAGCACCCGCTAGATACTGGATTCGCTCCGAGATGTGCAATGCGTGGTCGCCCAGCCGCTCGTAGAAGCGGGCGACCAGCGCCATTTCCAGGGCCGGCTTGAGCGGTAGAGCGCCGTTGGCGAGCAGGGTGGCCAGCTCGTCGTGCAGAGCATCGAGCTCGTCGTCGAGCTCGTCGATGGCGATCGACGCGTTCCCGTCCCGGTCGACGTAGGCATCAGCGGCCGCGCGCCACATCGCCACCCCGAGGGTTCCCATGCGATCGATCAGGCCCCGCACCGGTGGCGTGAGTTCACTGCCGAGTCCCTTCGCGGCGCGGCTGGCGATGTGCTCCGCGAGATCACCGCTGCGCTCCAGCTCGGGAACGATGCGCAGCACGGACAACAGGAAGCGCAGCTCGGAAGCGACCGGCGCCTGCAGCAGCAGGTTGCGCTCGACCACCGACTGCAAGTCCTCGTTGAGGTCGTCGATGATCTGATCACGTTGCTTGATCGCCATCGCGTTGTCGCGGTCGCCGGCCAAGAGCGTCTCGGTCGCGGCCGCCAGGCTCTCGGTCACGAGCGCGAACAGTTGGACGACCTTCGAGTCGATGTCTTCCAACTCTTGGTGGAACGTCTTCCGCAGTGGTTCCAGAGCAGGAACGGTAATCCGCGGGACCCTCGGGAACGATCATCCTCTGACCACGCCGCGGGTCAGACGAAGCGCAGCTCGTCGATCTCTTCCACCTCGATCAGACGAGCGCACGTCGGGCAGTACCAACGCGCTTCCACCGGTGTTCCGCAGGCCACGTGTTGCACGGCCACCGCGTCCGGGTCGCGGGACGCGCCCCAGTGTGCGAGCAGCCGGAGCGCGCCGGCCAGCTCCGAGCCCGCGGCGGTGAGGCGGTAGTCGAACCGCGGCGGCCGCTGGGAGTACACCGTCGCGACGATCACGCCTTCGTGCTCGAGGTGCCGCAGCCGTTTCGACAGGACGTTCGGCGCGAGGCCGTCGAGGCCGTCCAGCAACTCGTTGAACCGGCGAGGGCCCTCCAGCAGCGAGTTGACCAGGAGCAGGGTCCACCGATCGCCCACTCGGGCGACCGCCTCCTCGAGGGCGCTGGCCGATCCCGGGTCCCGTGTCATCGCCTCATCCTGGCCGCTTGCCATTCGCCGTGTCATGGTTACACTCCGAGTCACTTGCAGATAGCAATCTACTAGGGGGTCCCGATGACCGTGATGGAAGAGCTCTCGAACGCCGCTGCTGACGTGGTCGCTCGGGTCGGGCCGGCGGTCGTCCGCATCGGCCGCGGTGGTGGACGGGGATGCGGGGTGGTCCTGAGTCCAGGCATCGTGGCCACGAACGCCCACAACCTGCGGGGCGATGAGGCGCTCGTGACCTTCGCCGACGGCCGTCAGGCGATCGGCACCGTCGCGGCAACGGACGTCGACGGTGATCTCGCCGTGCTCCGCGTCGACACGGGCGACGCGCCGGGCATCACGTGGTCGGCCGGTGGGCCGGGCGTCGGCCAAGTGGTCTTCGTCGTGACTCGCTCCGGCGCCGGCGGAGAGCGAGTGTCGTTCGGGATGGTGAGCGGGACCGAGCGAGCGTTCCGCGGCCCGAGAGGCCGGCGCATCAAGGGAAGCCTCGAGCACACGGCGCCCTTGCCGCGAGGTTCGTCCGGTAGCCCGGTCGTGACGGCTGACGGCACCGTCGTGGGCATCAACACCAACCGGCTCGGCGACGGCTTCTACCTGGCACTGCCCGCCGATGCGGAACTCCAGGCTCGCCTCGCCGCGTTGTCGGCCGGCGAATCGCGCACACGTCCGCGGCTCGGTGTCGGCCTTGCGCCGGCCCACGTGGCCCGGTCACTACGGCGTTCGGTCGGCCTCGAAGAGCGCGACGGACTGCTCGTGCGCGTGGTGGAAGAGGCTTCGCCCGCTGAAACCGCAGGGATACAGCAGGGAGACCTGATCGTCGCGGTCAGCGGCTCGGCCGTGAGCAACGCCGACGATCTGTTCGATGCGATGGAAGCCGCGACCGGCGAGCTTCAGGTGACGGTGGTGCGCGGGACCGACGAGATCGACATCACCGTCGCGCTCGAACCAACCGGGTAGAACTCCGCTCATAGACAGAACGCGCCCACACCTCCGAGCTGTGCCCCGCAAGGGTGCGACTCAGTGGTGTGGGCAGGTTCAGTTGTGTATGTGTGTGTTGACGCGCAGGGCGCGCGTGTTACGCAAAGTCAGCTCTCCACCGCCGGATGCCGTTCCAGGTGCCTCCGACTGCCCCAACTACTGCCTAACAATCGCCCCCATGCGCGCAGCCACTAAATGCGGCCGGTGCCACGCATGGCGTAACTCCCTCTATGTTGTGCAACTGCATCGCCTCCGATGTCGCCACACCGGATTGCGGCCGACAGTACCGAAAGTCGGTGACTGTGTATAGAGGGACAAAATGGACGCATCCCGCTGCCCGGCTGAAAGCCCTGGTTAGGGCGCTAGATGGTCAGCTCGGCGTAACAACAACGCAACATCGCGAGACAGAGACGGCGCCCGCTTGAAGAAACGCCTGGGCGATCTCTTCACTCCGCTGAGCTTCCGCGACTTCCGGCTTCTCTGGTGGGCGCAGGTTTTCAGTGAACTCGGTGACTGGGCTAGTCGTCTCGCGCTCGCGTTGCTCGTCGCGGAGCAAACGCACTCAGCTCTTCTCACCGCTCTCGTCACAACCGTCAGCGTCTTGCCCTGGGTTGGAGTCGGTCAGGTCGCAGCGACCTACGCGAACCGTTTCTCGCGGCGGCGAGTCATCATCGTCACAGACATTGGCAGGGCAGTGCTGTTCTCCGCGCTCGCCATTCATATGCCTGTCTGGCTGAGATTGGCGCTGGCCTTTGCGGCGGGCTGTCTGACGCCGCCGTTCGAGGGTGCTCGGGGCTCGCTGACAGTGCTCACCGTTCCCGAAGCGCGTTACGGCGATGCCGTCGCACTGGCCAGCATCACGTTCGACATGTCGGTGTTGTTTGGCTATGCCGTGGGCGGCGGGCTTCTCACCGTGGTAGGTGCGCGACCAGCTTTGTTACTCAACGCGTGCTCGTTTCTGATCTCCGCTGCTCTGCTCAGCAGAATTCCGGCTGCGAGGACGCCAGTCGAGGGCCCCCCGGTGAAAGTTCGCGACGGCTGGCACGCCCTGGTCGATGATCCGCTCATTCGCAGATTCTTCGTGGGCTACATGTACGTGGGGGCATGTGCCGTTGTGGCGGAATCGCTGGTTGTTCTTTACGCCCTTCAGGTTCTCCACAACGAGGCTGGCACGAGTGGCCTTCTCGCGGCTGCGATTCCGGCGGGCGCCATCATCGCGACGGTGTTCGCACGAGGGCATGGCAATGACATCTCGAAGCTCCGAAGAGCATCCGCT
>JBEEFX010000244.1:0-18838 GCA_041166365.1 Acidimicrobiaceae bacterium | reverse complement strand
ATCGTGAACTTGCCGGTGCCGCTCGACGTGCCTTCGCCCGAGAGCTTGGGGTCACCGGCGAGCACGGGTGAGGGCACGAAGTTGCCCTTCTCGTCGAGCTCCATGAGACGCGGCATCACGTGGCCTGCGACAGCCCAGTGCATCCAGGACGAGTTCGCACACTGGGTGATCGGGTTCAGGCAGTCGGGCCATTGTTCGGCGCCGAGAATGAGCGTGCCACCCTTCTTCTGGGTGGGTGCAGCGCTCGAGCTGCTCACACCCGCTCCGGTCTTCTTGTCATCGCTGCACGCAGCTGCGAACAGAGCAAAAGCAAACAGCAGACAGAGGAGCGAAATGCCCCGGCGCTGTCGTCTCACGAAAGCCGACCTCCTGATTGGTTGACAGTGATGCCGTTCTCACGGCAGTACTGGGTCGGCACAGCGCCTCCCCCTCGCACAACTCCCGGGAATGGCCCAGACCACCCTGGCGAACGCGGAGTGACCGTGCACTCGTTGTCCGTGTTGCGGGTGGTGACCCTAGCCACATCCCGCGGACCCGTCGAGGATTCGGGGGCGCTTCCCCCGGACCTTAAAGAAGTCGCAACATACCGACGGATGACTGACAGTTCGACGGATTGCTCAGTGGCTGGGGAAACTGCAGGACAATCTGCCCAACGAGCCGGGAGTCAGCGCAGACGGTACTGGACGATGCGGGCGA
Source organism: Acidimicrobiaceae bacterium (assembly GCA_041166365.1). Lineage (GTDB taxonomy): Bacteria > Actinomycetota > Acidimicrobiia > Acidimicrobiales > JACDCH01 > DASUCS01. The sequence goes on along the minus strand of JBEEFX010000244.1, from coordinate 18,142 downwards.
ACTCGTCGGCATCCAGGCTGGCCCCGCCGACAAGCGCCCCGTCGATGTCGGGTTGAGCCATGAGCTCGGCGATGTTGTCCGCCTTCACCGAACCGCCGTACTGGATCCGCACGCGAGCGGCGGGCTCGGCGCCCGGGCGGCGGGCGATCGTCGACCGGATCAGCGAGCACACGGCCTGGGCATCGTCGGGGGTGGCGGTGCGGCCGGTTCCGATGGCCCAGATCGGTTCGTAGGCGACGACAAGACCCGCGACCTGCTCGGCCTTGAGCCCCGCGATGCCGCGCTCGACCTGGCCGACGACCTTCTCCTCGGTGATGCCGGCCTCTCGTTCCTCGAGCGTCTCCCCCACACACAGGATCGGGGTCATCTCGTGGCGCAGGATCGCCTGCACCTTCTTGTGCACCATCTCGTCGGTCTCTCCGAACAGCTCGCGCCGCTCCGAGTGGCCGGCGATGACATAGGTGCAGTCGAGCTTGGCCAGGAATGCCGGGCTGATCTCGCCCGTGAACGCGCCTTTGTCCTCCCAGTGGCAGTGCTGCGCGCCGAGGTTGACGTCCGTGGCCTTCTGGTCCGCCAAGGTGATCTGCACCGACCGGAGGTCGGTGAACGGCGGATGCACGGACACGTCGACGACGTCGTAGTCGTCCTTCGACAACAGGAACGCAAGCTTCTGGACGGTCTGGATGGCCTCGAAGTTATTGTGGTGCATCTTCCAGTTGCCGCTGATAAGCGGCTTGCGCTGGCTCATGGTCTCGCTCGCTCACGAGCGCGTTCGCTCGCTCGACGTCCGGCTCGTCGCTGACGCTTCCCTCGCCGGTTGCGTTCTTTCGGTGCGGTCAATTTCGCCCCTTGCGTAGAGCCTCTAGTCCCGGCAGATCGCCGAGCTCCAGCAGCTCGAGCGACGCGCCGCCACCGGTGGAGATCCAGTCGACGCCATCGGCCATGCCGAACTGCGCCAACGCGGCGGCGCTGTCGCCACCCCCGACCACCGTGAACGCCTTCGTGTCGACGACGGCCTGCGCCACGGTGCGCGTGCCGGCGGCGAAGCGTTCGTCCTCGAACACGCCCATCGGGCCGTTCCAGAACACCGTCCTGGCATCGAGGATCACATCGCTGAACGCCGCAGCCGAGCCCGGGCCGATGTCGAGACCCTTCCACCCGGCCGGGAGATCGACGCCGGCCTGGCGGATCTCGTCGCCGGGGCCGAGCGCGGTGACGTCGGTCGGCAAATGGATCGGCTTGCGCTGGGCGAGCAGCCGTGCACAGGTGTCGATCTGATCCTGCTCGCACAGCGAGTCACCGATCTGGTGCCCCTGCGCCGCGAGGAATGTGAAGCACATGCCACCGCCGATGACGAGCTCGTCGACGATCTCGAGCAGTGCGTCGATCACGCCGAGCTTGTCGGAGACCTTCGACCCGCCGAGGACGGCGACGAACGGTCGGCGCGGCTCGTCGCGCAGCCCGAGCAACACGTCGACCTCCCGGGCCAGCAGCCGACCGGCGGCGCTCGGAAGGAAGGCCGGCGGGCCGACGACGGACGCGTGGGCCCGATGCGAGGCGCCGAACGCGTCGTTCACGTAGGCGTCGAACCCCTGGATGAGCTTCTGGACGAAAGCCGGGTCGTTGGCCTCCTCGCCCGGATCGAAGCGCAGGTTCTCCAGCAGGTCGACGCCGGGGGCGAGCTCGGCCAGCCGAGCGCGGACCGGATCGAGCGAGTACTTCGGGTCCGGCTTGCCCTTCGGGCGGCCCAGATGGGTGCCGACCGTGACGTGGGCGCCGTGATCCTGGAGCCATTCGATCGTGGGCAGGGCGGCGCGGATGCGCAGGTCGTCGGTGATCTCCCCGGTCGTCGGCACGCCGTTCACCACGGCGTCGTACTCGATCGGGACGTTGAAGTCGGCGCGGAGGAGCACCCGCTTCCCGTCGAGGGCCGGAAGGTCCTCGAGGGTGGGAACGCTGTTCAAGACTGGTTCGCGCGGCCGATGATGATCGACAGGTCGACGAGGCGGTTCGAGTAGCCCCACTCGTTGTCGTACCAGCCCATGACCTTCACGAGGTTGCCCAGCACCTGGGTGAGCGGCGAATCGAACGTGCACGACGCCGGCGAGCCAACGATGTCGGAGGAGACGATCGGATCCTCGTTGTACACCAGGACCTTCGCCAAGGGGCCGGATCCGGCGGCAGCCCGGAACGCTTCGTTCACCTCGTCGACGGTGACGTCGCGCGACATGATGCCGGTGAAGTCGGTGATCGAGCCGTCTTGCACGGGAACGCGCAGCGCCTGACCGTCGAGCCGGCCTTTCATCGATTCGAGCACGAGGCTCGTGGCGCGCGCCGCGCCCGTTGACGCCGGAACGATGTTCACCGCGGCAGCGCGAGCGCGGCGTAGATCCTTGTGCACGAGGTCGAGCAGGTTCTGGTCGTTGGTGTACGCGTGCACCGTCGTCATGAGCCCGCGCTCGACGCCGAAGGCGTCGTCGAGCACCTTGATCATCGGCACGAAGCAGTTGGTCGTGCAGGAGGCGTTGGACACGACCTTGTGTTTCTCCGCGTCGAACGTGTCGTCGTTGACACCGATCACGAAGGTCGCGTCGACGTCGGAGGCCGGCGCCGAGATGATCACGCGCGGTGCACCAGCCTCGAGGTGGGCAGCCGCCGACGCCCGGTCGGTGAAGATTCCGGTCGACTCGATGACGACGTCGACGCCGACATCGCCCCATGGCAATGCCTTGGGATCGCGCTCGGCGAAGACCTTGATGGTGGTCGAACCGATGGAGATGCCGTCACCGGTGACCTTCACTTCATCGGCCAGCCGACCGTGCGTCGAGTCGTACTTGAGCAGGTGAGCGTTGATCTCTGGCGACGTGAGGTCGTTGACGGCAACGACCTCGACGTCTGCGCCCGCGGCGCGGGCCGCCCGGAAGAAGTTGCGCCCGATGCGCCCGAAACCGTTGATGCCGACGCGGATCGTCATGTGTTTTCTTGCCTCCTCGATGCCTGGCCTCGACCCTACCTAAGAAGGCGATCGACTCCCCAACAGCGCCTGCGCGAGCAGCAGCGGATCGTGCGCACGGCCGTCGGGTCGTGCGAGGCCGGGGTCGGCGATCACGACGTCGGGATCGATCCCGTGGTCGTGGAGCGCCTGCACGTGAGCCTCGGCTGCGTAACCGCCTGTCTCGGGAATCTGCGGCCGGAGGTTGCAGACATAGACCACTGGCGCGGCGCTCTCCGCCACCGCGTCGCGAATTCCCGGGACGGCCAGCGCGGCCAGCACGCTGGTGAAGAGCGAGCCGGGACCGATCACGATCTGATCGGCGACCTCGATCGCCGAGACGGCGTCGACATCGGCCTTCGGATCGGCCGGCTCGAGACCGACGCTCGTGATCCCGTTTGACTGTTGGATGGCCACCTGGCCGCGCACCACGCCATGGTCGGTTGTGGCGATGAGCGCCACAGGTTCCTCGGTCGCCGGCAGGACCCGCGCGGGCACCGCGAGGATGCGGCCGAGTTCGTCGATGGCCGCGCGGAACCCCACTCGCTGCGCGAGCGCGGCGATCACCAGGTTGCCGAGCGCGTGCCCGTGCAGCTCGTCGTCGAAGCGATGCTCGAACATCTCGCCGAGCTCCGGCGGATCGGCAAGCGCCGACAGGCACCGGCGAATGTCGCCCATCGCCGGAAGTCCCGTCGTCTCTCGCAACCGACCACTCGACCCACCGTCGTCGGCCACCGTCACCACTGCCGTCAACGAGGTCGCGTACGTGGCCGCGGCTCGCAACGTGACGGACAGGCCGTGGCCGCCGCCGATCGCGACGACCCTCATCGCGCTCACCGGTCGACGTCCCGGTGCAAGACCGTCGGGTCGAGCTCGTGGGCTCGCAATGCTCCGGCGAGCTCCTCGGCGATCACGACGGAACGATGGCGGCCGCCCGTGCAACCGAACGCGATGCGCAGATACGACTTGCCTTCACGCACGAATGCCGGCAGCAGCAGTTCGAAGAGCGATTCGAGTCGAGCCAGGAACTCCTGGGCCTCGGGTTGGCCGAGCACGTAGTCGCGGACGGGTTCGTCGCGTCCGGTGAGCGGGCGGAGGTCTTCCACCCAGTGCGGGTTCGGGAGGAAGCGGCAGTCGAACACCATGTCGACGTCGAGCGGCAGGCCGTGCTTGTACCCGAACGACACCACGCTCACTTGGAGCCCGGCATCGAGCGCGTCGGCCGCGAACAGCTCGACGATCCACGCCCGTAGCTGGTGGACGTTGAGATCGCTGGTGTCGACGACGACGTCGGCCTGCTCCTTCAACGGCTCGAGCATGCGGCGCTCACGCTCGATGCTGTCGGACAGGCTCGATCCGCCAAGCGGGTGACGGCGGCGACTGCCCTCGTAGCGGCGCACGAGAATGTCCGTGTCGGCGTCGAGAAAGAGGATGCGCACGCGCTGCGCCGTGTCCCGCAGTGCGTCGAGCGCAGGGCGGATCTCCTCCTCGTAGTCGCCACTGCGCACGACGAGTGCGGCCCGCTCGTGCGTGCTCCCCGGATCGGCCACGAGCTCGGCGAGCTTCGGGATCAGTGCCGCCGGCACGTTGTCGATGACGAACCACCCGAGGTCTTCGAGGTGGTCGGCCGCCTGCGACCGCCCGGCGCCCGACAACCCGGTGATGACGACGAACTCGCTCACGAGCGCCTTTCCGTGACGAGCAACAGAAGCCGCGGGATGGTCGCGGCATCCGCGTACTCGCCGGCCCGGGCGAGGAAGCCGGGCGGCGGTGCCGGTTCCTCCATGTGCACGATGGTAAGTCCGTTGGCCGTCAGCGCATTGACATAACGGCTCAGCGGGCGATGGATGAAGGGGATGAAGACGTCCTTCTCCACCTCCTCGAGGGTCTCGTCCTCGACGAGGTAGGCACCGATACGCCAGTACTGCTCGGGCGGATCGAGGACGTGATCGTCGATCCACCCGCTGTTCGGCGTCTGCAGCAACGGATGGTTGAGGAAGAAGACGAACCGCCCGCCTGGCCTCAGGACGCGCGCGACCTCAGCGATCGCGTCGTCGACGTCACGGATGTGCTCGAAGACGAGGCAGGCAACCGCGGCGTCGAACGATGCCGTCGCGACGGGCAACGCGGCCGCACCGGCGCGCGCGTAGGAGGGCCCTCCCCCGCGTGCCCTCGCGACCTCCAGCTGCGCCGACGTCGGGTCGACGCCGACCATCCGACTGGCGTGCACGAGCCGGCTGATCTGTCCTTCACCGCAACCGATGTCGAGCACACTCGCGGCACCGGCGAGCCACTCGCGCGCCAGGGGCAGGATCTGCTCCTCGTACTCCGGGTCGGCGCCTTCGGTGAACCCCTCCTGCCACCAACCGGCGTTCACCTCCCACGGATCGCTCACGACCGCAGTCTGTCCGCTCTCCCGACAGCGAGGGACTCGCACGGTCGTCGGCTCAGCGGCGGGCCGGGATGCCGTGGACCTTGTCGTAGACGGCCGCGCCGACCGCGTTGGGGAGCCACGTCAACGCGTGCAGCTCTTCGAGTGACGCGTCCTTCACGGCCTTCACACCGCCGAGCTCCTTGATCAACCGCTTGCGACGCGTGGGGCCGAGCCCCGGAATCTCGTCGAGCACCGACTTCGTCATCCGTTTGCCGCGCAACTCGCGGTGATACGTGATCGCGAAGCGATGGGCCTCGTCGCGGACGCGCTGCAGCAGGTACAGCGCCTCGGACTGACGCGGGATGCGGATGGCATCGGGCTGGCCGGGCACGAACACCTCCTCGAAGCGCTTGGCCAGCGACGCCACCGGGATCTCCTCGGCGAGCCCGAGCTCCTCGACGACCCGCATGGCCACCGCGAGCTGGCCCTTGCCGCCGTCGACGAGCAGCAGCTGCGGCGGATACGAGAACCGTCCGGTCTTCTCGGCCGCAGGCTTGTCGCGGTCGATGAGGTACGCGGTGAGGCGGCGAGTCAGCACCTCTTCCATCGCGGCGAAGTCGTCGTTCCCCGGCACCTCTCTGATCTTGAAGCGCCGGTAGTCGGACTTCTTCGGGAGCGCGTCCTCCATCACGACCATCGAGCCGACGTAGTCCGAGCCCTGGATGTGGCTCATGTCGTAACACTCGATACGCAAGGGCGCCGTCGGCAACCCGAGATGATCCTGCAGCTCGTTCAGCGCGCGCGCGCGGCTGTTGTGATCGGACGAGCGGCGGAGCCGGTGGCGGACGAACTCCTCCTTCGCGTTCTGCGTCACGGTCTCCTGCAACGACCGCTTGTCGCCCCGCTGTGGAACGCGGATCGTCACCGCCGAACCGCGACACTCGGTGAGCCACCGTTGGTACAAGTCGATGTCGTCGGGCTCGACGGGAACGAGCACCTGCTTCGGCGGGCCGAGAGGATGGTCCTCGTAGTAGAGGCCCTCGAGGATCTTGCTCACGAGCTCGGCGTCGGTCAGGTCCTCGGCCTTGTCGAGGATGAAGCCCTTGCGCCCGACGACGCGACCCTTGCGTACGAAGAACACCTGCATGGCCGCTTCGAGGTCGTCGTCGGCGATGCCGATCACGTCGAGGTCCTCGTTGCTGTCCGCCACCATCTGCTGGCGTTCGATGACCTTGCGCACCGACGTGAGCCGGTCGCGCACGCGCGCCGCCCGCTCGAACTCGAGCGCGTCGGATGCCTCGCGCATCGCGACTTCGAGCTTCTTGACGATCGTGTCGGTGTCACCATCGAGGAACTCGAGCAGGTCGTTCACCAACTCGTCGTAGGCCGGCTTGTCGATCTCGCCGACACACGGCCCGGAGCACTTCTCGATGTGGAACAGCAGGCACGGCCGGCCTTGACGTTCGTGATGCGCGAACTTGTTGTCGCTGCACGTGCGCACCGGAAAGATCTTGAGGAGCAGATCCAGCGTCTCCCGGATGGCATACGCGTGGGCGTACGGCCCGAAGTAACGCACCCCCTTGCGCCGCTTGCCCCGCATCACCATCGGCCGAGGCCACTTGTCGTCCATCGTCACGGCCATGAACGGGTAGCTCTTGTCGTCCCTGAGCCGAACGTTGAACCGGGGCTTGTGCTGCTTGATCAGCGAGTACTCGAGCATCAGCGCTTCGACGTCGTTGCGCACCTGGATCCACTCGACCGTCTCCGCGTTGGCCACCATCTGGGCGGTACGCGGGGGCAGCGTGGCCGGGCTGGCGAAGTAGTTCGAGAGCCTCGACCGCAGCGACTTGGCCTTGCCCACGTAGATCACGCGGCCGTGGACGTCTTTGAACTGGTAGGAGCCCGGCGTGTCCGGGATCGTGCCGGCGGGGGGACGCTGGATCATGCTCCGATCCATCGTACGGGCCGGCTCTTGGACATCAGGCGGGAATGAGACGCTGCGGTCTACAGTTGCAACCCACGCCGGCCAGGTATCCGGCGACATATCCGTTCCGAGGACGACAACCCCGTGCAGGGCGACCTGGCTGTCCGCACCGTCCGCCAATCGGAACGCCAAACCCTCGGGGGTTCAACGATGTTGCGGCTCCAATCACCGCTTCCTGACCGCTACACCTCGGCAACGCCCGAGGAGCTCACTACGTGGATCGGATCGGCCCGAGCGCTGCTCGGCGACCGTGTCTTCATCCTCGGCCACCACTACCAGCGTGACGAAGTGATGCGCTGGGCGGACGCCCGAGGCGACTCCTATCGGCTGTCCGTCCTCGCGCAGCAGCGGCCCGAGGCGGACTACATCGTCTTCTGTGGCGTGCACTTCATGGCCGAATCGGCCGACGTGCTGACGGCGGACCACCAGCAGGTGATCCTCCCCGACCTCAACGCCGGTTGCTCGATGGCCGACATGGCCGATCTCGACGAGGTCGAGGAGGCATGGGACGCCCTCGCGCAGGTGACCGACATCGACCGGCTCGTCCCCATCACCTACATGAACTCGTCGGCGGCGCTGAAGGCGTTCGTCGGACGGCACGGCGGCGCCGTGTGCACCTCCACCAACGCGCGAAGCGTCTTGGAGTGGGCGCTCGACCGGGGTGACAAGGTCCTCTTCTTCCCCGATCAGCATCTCGGCCGCAACACCGGGTTGGCGATGGGCTACACGCGCGACGACATGCGCGTGTGGGATCCGCGACACGAGCGCGGCGGGCTCACCGAAGCCGAGTGCAAGGAAGCCACCTTCCTGCTGTGGAAAGGCCACTGCTCGGTTCACCAGCGCTTCCAGCCGCAACACATCGAGGCGTTCCGCGCCGAGCATCCCGACGGCATCGTGATCGTGCACCCCGAGTGCTCGGCGGAGCTGTGCGAGCTGGCCGACCAGGTGGGGTCGACCGACTTCATCATCAAGGCCGTCGAGAGCGCCCCTGCGGGCTCGACGATCGCGGTGGGCACCGAGATCCATCTCGTGCAACGCTTGGCCAACGAGACGCCCGGCGACAAGACGATCGTGTCGCTCGACCCCCTCATCTGCCCGTGCTCCACCATGTTCCGCATCGACGGTGCCCACCTCTGCTGGGTGCTCGAGAACCTCGTCGAGGGCAACGTGGTGAACCGCATCACGGTCGACAAGGAGACGGCGGAGTGGGCACGCGTCGCGTTGCAACGCATGCTCGACATCACCGAGGCCGGCGTCCGCGACTGACGCTCAGGTCCGCCGGAGATACGCGCTCGGCCAATGCGTGATGCGCTCGGTGATCGGCGTCTCACTGAACACGAACGGCGGCGGATCCTCGAGGACGAACTCGGGGTGGTTCGGCAGCCATTGCTCGACGGCAGCTTTCGGATTGTCGCGATCCCACGTCGCGTCCCCGCGCGGCACGTCGGTGAGCCACTCCATGACGCCGTCGGTGGCGATGACGTACGAGCCGGCGGTCACCATCGGCGCGTAGGCATCCAGTTCTGCCAGCACGTGATCGCGTGAATGATTCGAGTCGAGGATCACGAGAACGACATCAGTCGGGTCAACGAGGCTGCGTATCTGCTCGACGACGGTGGCATCGACCGAGCTGCCTTCGACGAGGTCGATGAGGTCGAACAGCTCGTGCGCCTCGATGGCCGCGCGGTTGTGCGGTCGGATCTCGATGTCGACGCCGATCACCCGTCCGCGTCCCATCGCCCGGCACAAGCTGGCCGAGAACACGAGCGAACCACCGTGCGCCACTCCCGTCTCGATGATCGCATCGGGCTTCACCCGATAGATCACCTCCTGCACCGTGATCATGTCCTCGGGCAGCTGGATGACGGGACGGCCCATCCAGCTGAAGCCGTACGGGTACTTGAGCTCCCATCCGGTGGTGACCCACACCCGCGACAGCTCGTGGAACGCGTCAGTCGAGTAGAGCGGCATCGAGCGCTCCCCCTCGTCGTCGGTGCGAGTCAACGTCTGCGCGTCGGTGTCGATCTGCAGCTTCATCGGGACGATTGTTCCTTCCAGTGCGCGACCACGCGGTCGGTCATTTCGGAGAAGGGGTAGGAGCGGATCCAACCGGTCTCTCGCAGGCGGCTGTTGTCGCCGACGAGGATCATCGCGTCATGCTCCGCGTACTCCCGTGCGCCGAAGCGCAACAGGTCAGCGCGACCGATTCGATCGGCGAGCGCGCCGAGTAGGCGTCGAAGCGAGACCGGCTCGCCGGAACACACGTTGACGACGCCGTCGTAGCGGCAGTCAGCGAGCTGGACCAGCGCGGAGGCGACGTCGTCCACGTCCAAGTAGTCGCGGACCTGTTGACCGGGCGACAGGTCGACGGGGGTACCAGCCAGCAACGCGCGCGTCACCGTCGGCACCAACCGCGCCGCGCTCTCGCCTGGCCCGGTGAGGTTGAACAGACGTGCCCAGGTGAGTCCGAGGCCGTTCGCTCGCCAGGACCTTTCGAGCATCTCTCGCAACGCCACCTTCGACGTCCCGTAGGCGGACCAAGGACCGATCGGGCTGCCTTCCCGCAACGGCTCCGAGGCGTCGGCGTACTCCGCACAGGATCCGGCGACGACCAGATGCCCACACCCGATCGCCGCCAACCGCTCGACCAGGGCCGTCGAGTCGGCGAGGCTTCGGAGGTTCGGCTCCTCGGCCGTGAGGTAGTCGCGTGGGTTCGCGTACCAGCCGAGGTGGATGCAGGCGCCGAGCGGCTGTCCGCCGACCAGGTCGGTCAACTCCTCCTGCGAGTTCCACGCGTGGTCCACGGCAATCACGTCGGCACCTCGCTCAGCGAGCAGTGCCTTCACCCGGGCCCCGATGAATCCCGCCGCGCCCGTGACGAGCACGGGACCGCCCCTCACCGGTCGACGTCAGGGAAGTTGCGGTCTCGATCGGAGATCACGCTCGGGACACCCGGCCACTCGATGCCGAACGCGGGATCGTCCCAGCGAACCCCGCGGCCCGTGCCGGGGTCGTACAGCAACGAGATCTGGTACAGCACTTCGCTTTCGTCCTCGAGTGTGTAGAAGCCGTGGGCGACACCGGCCGGGACGTACATGGCGCGTCCGTTCCCGGGCGAGAGCTCGGCCGCCGCCCACTCTCGGTACGACGGCGAGTCCGGGCGCAGGTCGAGTACGACGTCGAAGACCCGACCGGCGGTGCAGCACACGAGCTTGACCTCCGGAGGATCCGAGTAGTGCATCCCGCGCACCGTGCCCTTCACCGCGTTGCCCGACGTACTGGACTGCGCGAATTCCGTTGCCAGGCCGTGGGCGCGGAACTCGTCCACCCGGAAGATCGTGGCAAAGTGCCCCCGCTCATCCGCGACCACGTCGCGCTCTACGACGAACGCTCCCTCGACCCGCGTGGGTTCGAACCTCACGCGATCACCTGCACGACCGGAACCGGCGTCACGAACTGCCCGCCCCAGGATCGGATGTGCGCCATCTGGTCCATGATCTCGTCGAGGATGTTCCACGGCAGCACGAGGACGTAGTCGGGCTCCACCTCGTCGAGGTGATCGGGCGTGACGATCGGGATCGCGCTCCCGGGCATGAAGAGGCCCTGCTTGTGCGGGCTTCGATCGACGACGAACGGGACATCGGCCGCGGTGACTCCGCTGTAGTTGAGCAGCGTGTTGCCCTTCGCCGCCGCCCCATAGGCCGCGACGCGACGGTCCTCGACGCGCGCCTGCGCGAGGAAGTCGAGTAGCGACTGGCGGCACATCACGGCCTTGATGGCGAATCCCTCGTACGTGGACGGATCGTCGAGCTCCGCGTACTCCTCGAGGCCGCGGACCGCCGGGAGCCCCGTGCCTTGTGGTCGACCAGCACCGCGGTGCTGCGCGAGCAAGCGCAGGCTGCCACCGTGCGTCGGGAGCTCGACGACCTCGAAGAGCTCGAGGCCGTGTCGGCGGAAAACGTGATCGACCGAGAGCAGCGAGAAGTACGAGAAGTGCTCGTGGTAGATCGTGTCGAACTGCGCGTTCTGGATGAGGCGCAACACGTGCGGCACTTCTACAGACAGCACCCCGCTCGGTGCAAGGACCGACGCGAGCCCGGCGACGAAGTCGTTGAGATCGGGCACGTGCGCGAGGACGTTGTTGGCGACCACCAGATCGGCGCGGCGTTCGAGCGCGAGCTCGCGTCCGACCTCATCACCGAAGAAGCACACGCGGGTTTCGATGCCGCAGTCGATTGCCGCTTGGGCGACGTTGGCTGCCGGTTCGACCCCCAGAACAGGTACGCCCCGATCTCGAAAGTGCCGCAACAGGTACCCATCGTTGCTCGCGACCTCCACGACGAGGCTCTGCGGTCCGAGGTGCAGCGCATCGACCGCCCAGTCGGCGTACCGACGGCCGTGTTCCAACCACGTCTCGGAGTAGGACGAGAAGTACGCGTACTCGGAGAAGATCTCGTCCGCGGGAACCGCGTCCTCGACCTGTACGAGCAAGCAGCGGTCGCAGACGCGTGCATGCAGCGGGTACCGGGGCGCGTTCGTCGCCGCCTCCGCGGTGGTCGCGTACGAATTGGCGAGTGGCGTGGTGCCCAGGTCGACGACGGTGCGCGTGAGGGTCGCGCCGCAGGAGCGGCATTCGGTCCGACCTCTGGCGGGCGCGGTCACGACCCCGCCCGGGCGACGTAGCCGCGGATCTGCTCGAGGGACGTGTCGCGTGTGTCGAGCCCGTCGCGTTGCGCGCTCCACCAGTCGACGGTCCACCCCACCGCCTCGTCGATCGTGAGGCGCGGATGCCATCCGAGGGTCGCGGCGGCGAGGGACGAGTCGAGCGTGAGGATGTGGTGCTCCGGCGGTTGCGGAACGGGGTCCGGCTCCCACGTGCCGGCCTCGGCGGCGGCGAACGCCAGCTCCGCGACGGCGGCGACCGAACGGCACGCCTCCGCGCCTGGCCCGAAGTTGAGCGCCGGCGGACACGATGCCGGGTCCGTGATCAGCCGTTGGGCGAGCAGGAGATAGCCGGCCACCGGTTCGAGCACGTGCTGCCACGGCCTGACCGCTGCGGGGTAGCGCAGCAGCAACGGCTCCCCCGCCGCGATCGCTCGCCGCACGTCAGGCAGCAGCCGGTCGACGGCCGTGTCGCCGCCCCCGATGACGTTGCCGGCCCGCGCCGTTGCCACCGGAGCGCGTCCGTTCGCACCGGCACTGCGCCATGCCCCGACGACGATCTCCGCACAAGCCTTCGAAGCGCTGTACGGGTCGTCGCCACCCAACCGATCGCCTTCACGGAACGGCGCCGCGGACAGGCCGTTGGCGTAGACCTTGTCGCTCGTCACCACGACGGCCGCCCGCAGGCCGGGCAGCTCCGTGCAGGCCTCGAGCACGTTCGCGGTGCCGACGACATTGGTCGCGTAGGTACCGACCGGGTCGGCATAGCCCTGCCGGACGAGCGCCTGCGCCGCCAAGTGGAACACCACCTCGGCCCCCGAATCGGCCACGTGGTCTCGGACTGCGGCCCCATCGCGAAGGTCGATCGGGGCTTCGGGAGCGTGCACCCATGGTCCGAGCGATGCGTACGCGCCGGCATTGTCCTCGGGCGCCAATGCAAGGCCACGCACCTCGGCGCCCATCGCCTCGAGCCAGAGGGCCAGCCACGCTCCCTTGAAGCCGGTGTGTCCGGTGACGAGCACGCGGCGCCCCGCCCAGAAGCGGGTGCGGCTCAGGTCCAGGTCTTCCACGGCGCCTCGCCGCGCGCCCAGAGATCCTCGAGCAGCTCCTTCTCCCGCAGCGTGTCCATCGGTTGCCAGAAGCCCTCGTGGTTCCACGCGGCGAGTTGGCCCCGCTCGACGAGCCGCTGGAGCGGGATCGTCTCGAACGGTGTCTCGTCGCCGTCGATCAACTCGAGCACGTCTGGCTTGAGCACGAAGAAGCCGCCGTTGATGAGTCCGGAGGACGCCTGCGGCTTCTCCTCGAACGCCGTCACCCGATCCGCTTCGACAACCGACGTGCCAAACCTCGCGGGGGGCCGGACCACCGCCATAGTCGCGAGCAGCCCGTGCGCGCGGTGGAAGGCGATCTCGGCGGTGACATCGATGTCGGCCAGGCCGTCGCCGTAGGTCATGCAGAAGTCGTCGACCGCGTCGAGGTAGGCGGCCACGCGCTTCACGCGCCCTCCAGTGAGCGTCGCCTCTCCCGTGTCGACGAGCGTGACGCGCCACGGTTCGGAGCGGCTGTCGTGGAACTCGACGGTGTTCGTCGCCATGTCGACGGTCATGTCCGAGCTGTGCAGCACGTAGTTCGCGAAGTACTCCTTGATCATGTAGCCGCGGTAGCCGAGGCACACGACGAAGTCGGTGATCCCGTGGCTGGCGTAGGACTTCATGATGTGCCAGAGGATCGGCTTGCCGCCGATCTCGATCAAGGGCTTCGGTCGAAGATGCGACTCCTCGGCGATGCGCGTGCCACGCCCGCCGGCCAAGAGCACGAGCTTCACGAATCGAACGTAGCCGCTGCCGACGACCGCCGACCGCATGCCTACCGGGAGCGTCGGCGCGAGGCGCGGCGGCGCAACCGAGAGCCGGTGAGCGCCAGGTACTTCGGAATCGACGGAATGACGAAGCGGCCGAAGACCGTCGCCGAGCACACGACGCCGAGCCAGACACGCCGGACCCGTCCCATCTCGGCGTAGACAGGCGACGCCCACGCGATGTCGCGAAGCACGAACGCGGCGATCGCCAGCTGCGGCATCTCGGCCTCGAACCGGGACAGCTGCGCGCCCTCGGCCACGTGCCGTAACGAGCGAGTGGCGCCACCGACGGCTCGCGTCACGGCGACGTCGTCCAGAGCGAGGATGGGACCGCGAAACGCACACGCCGCGAGGAGCAGCCAGTCGTTGCCCATCCGATTCGCCATCGGCGGGACATCGCGAGCGACGGACCCACGGGCCAGACCGTAGAACGTGCCGTTGTCCTTGACCTGCCGGTAGTACGCGCGCACCCGGTTCGGTCCAGTCGGAGCGTCGCACACCACCCGGCGTCCCAGGTGCGTCACCATCCCGTCGGATTCGTACAGCACCTTCCCAGCGACGAGCGCCGCGTCGGGACGGATCTGCAACGCCGTCACACAGGCGGCCACGTAGTTGGTATCGAGCCGGTCGTCGTCACCCAGCCACATGAACATGGAGCCTGTCGACGCGGCCCGAACACGGTTGAAGTTCTCGGTGGCACCGAGATTGGTGTCGTTCACCAGGACGACGACGTTCGGATGTTGCGCGGCCAACTCGCGGCAGAACGTCGCGGTGCCATCGGTGGAGCCGTTGTCGGAGATCACCAATTCGATGGCGGGATGGTCTTGGTGGAGCACCGAAGCAACCGCTCGTCGCAGGAGGTCGACGCGGTTGTAGGTGGGGATGCCGACGCTCACGAGCGGGGCATCAGCGGGACGGTCGGCCACGCTGCATCATCGCGTCACGGCGCAGAACGGGCGGGCATGATGACCGCGTGCCACCGGAGCCTCCTCTCGTCGCCATCGTGCACCTTGCGCGCGCCGGCAGCTTCGGGGCCAAGGCGAGGCTCGCGGGGTTGACCGAGGTGTTCGAGACCGCGGGGGCGAGCGTGATGCAGGTCCGCTTGCTCGAGGACCACCGGGTGCGGGCGGTCGACGTGCTTCGGCCCGGACTCTCTGCAGTCCTCGCCGGCGAAACCGTCCCCGAAGCGATGGCGTGGAGCCACCGTTCCGTCATGGCTCACCTGGATTCCGTGCACCCGGACGTCGTGCTGTGCATGACGGCGCGGGCGTACCACCCCGAGCTGCGCCGGGGGCCGTGGCACGTCGTGCTCGATTACGTCGACCGCCTTTCCGACAGCTACCGGGACCGCGCCCGCATCCTCGGACGAACCCCGAAGGCCACCGCGTTCGCCGCGCTCGCGGCGACCGCTCGGCGATTCGAGCGCAGCAGGTCGCGCACGGAGGTGACCGCCATCGCGGCCGGATGGTCCGACGCGAAAGCACTCGGCGCCGAATGGATACCGATCACCGAGCACCTGGCCCCGCCGATCGCGGACACGGCGCCCGAGCACGACGTGTTGTTCCTCGGCAAGCTCTCCTACCCACCCAACGTCGAAGCGATCGAGCGGCTGGCAGCCATGTGGCCGGCGCTGCAACGTCGACGGCCCGGAACGACCGCGCTTCTCGCGGGAGCGAATCCGCGCCCGGCCGAGCTCGCGCTCGCTCGCAAGCTCGGTTGGTCGGTCCAAGCGGACTTCGAAGATCTCGATCGCGTCATCGCGTCCGCGCGCCTCGGCGCCGTCCCCTTGGTGCACGCGAGCGGCATCCAGACCAAGATCCTCACCGCGGCCGCGCGCGGCCTTGCGCAAGTGGTCGACCCCGTCGCGACCGCCGGCTTCGCGCCCGGCTTCCCGCTTCGCCTCGCCGAAGGCAACGACGCGTTCGTCGAAGCGACCGCCGACCTGCTCGACGATCAACATGCTCGACGCGAGCTCGGAGACGCCGCTCGCGATCACGTCAACGACACGTACAGCGCCACCCGCTGGGCCCCCTGGGCCCGTGGGCTACTCGGGCGAGTGGGGTCGAGTGGCCGTCCGTAGCCTCGGCGAGCGCTGGCGGTCGGTGGCACTCCCCATGGCGTTGCTCCGGCTGACCGGGCAGGCGTTCGAGTTCGCCGGTTGGGCGCTGCTCGCGCGGCGGCTCGGAACGAGTGCGTTCGGCGATCTCGCGGTGGCGTTCCTGCTCGCGCGCTACGCCGGCCTGATCGCCGACTGGGGGGCATCGTTCCGCGGGGCGCGAGATGTCGCCGCCGCCGGAAGGCACGGCTCGGTCGCCGCGTTCGTCCAGAAGCGTCGCCGAACCGCGATCGTGCTCTCGGTCGCCGCCGTGGTGGTCGCCGTGGGGTTGCACCGTCCGGGCCTCGCACCCATGGCCCTCGTCGTGTTGAGCCTCGGGCTCTCGCGCGACTGGATCGCGGTCGGTCGCGAGCAGGGCGCGCGCGCCGGTGCGCCGATCGCGCTGCAGGGCATCGTGATCCTCGGGCTCAGCCTGGCGGCATCGACGAGCACCTCCGGCGCGCTCGCCGTCGGCATCGGTTACGCGGTTGCCGCACTCGCGTCGATCCTCCTCAACCGCCGCGGTGCGGACGCGGGCGACGACAGCCTCGGGGCTGCGCACGGATGGGTGCTCGCCGCGGTGCTCGCCAACCAGATCACGTCGTCCACGGACACCGTGCTCCTGCGCATACTGCAGTCGGCGTCCGCCGCCGGCATCTACGCCGCCGTCTACCGGATACCCAACGCCTGGCTGGCCGTACTGACGCTGCTGCTCGGCAGCTTGCTGCCGATGGCGACGAGCAGCCACTCGGACGATCGCGAAGGGCACGACCGGCTGCGTCGTAGGTCGTTGCTCGTGAGCTCCGCCGGAGCCCTGCTCATCGTGCTCCTCATCCCGGTGTCCTGGGTGCTCACACCGGTGCTCTTCGGCACGGCGTACGAGTCGGGGCGCGGACCGCTCGCCATCCTGATGGCGGCGACCGCACTGATCACGCTCGCCGCCCCGTTGCATCCGTTTGCGCTCTCGATGGGCAAGGACCGGCCCTACGCGTTGATCCTCGTCGGCGGCGCGATCACCAACATCTTCGCCAACCTCGTCGTCATTCCGTGGCTCGGCATGGCGGGTGCCGCGTGGACGACGCTCGGCTCGCAAGCCGTGGTGTCGGCCCTGCTGTGGAGCCTGGTGCGAGCGGCGCGCCGAGCCGATCCGGTCAGCGACCACCCCCACCGAGCACGCTCCGCACCGTCCGACCGATCACCCGCGCATCCAAACTGAGGCTCTGGTTCCGCAAGTACCAGAACTCGTACTGAAGCTTCTCCAGCGCGTCACGCTCGTCGCCCGCGTAGCCGTACTTCACCTGCGCCCAACCGGTGAGGCCCGGGCGAACCAGATGGCGCAGGCCGTAGAACGGCAGCTTCTGGCTCAACTCGTAGACGTACTGCGGTTGCTCGGGACGCGGACCGACGAACGAGAGATCGCCACGCACGATGTTGACGAGCTGCGGGAGTTCGTCGACATGCGTTCGCCGGAGCACTCGTCCGAACGCCGTGATGCGGGGATCGTTCTCCTGCGTCCATTCGTTCGAAGGCACGTCGTCGCCAGCTCGCATCGTCCGGAACTTCAAGATCGAGAACTCGTTGCCGTTCTTTCCCACCCGCTTCTGGCGGTAGAACAGCGAGCCTCGGTTCGCGATGAGGTCACCGACGATCACGAACGGCAGCGACAGCACCAGCGCAACACATCCCACCGCGGCGAAGGCGGCGTCGAGCATCCGCTTCACACGGAGGTAGCGGTCGCCGTGCAGCTCCCGGATGTCGAAGAACAACGAAGCCCGTTCGAGCTCCGAGACCGGGAGCTTGCCCAACCAGTCTTCGTAGAACGACGACAACGACCGGACCCGCAACCCGGCCTCGTGCAGGGCCGCGGCCTGCGACACCACGGACGGCTCGGCCAACGCCATGCGGTCGAGGACGACCACCGTGGCGCGTACCCGTAGGACCTCGTCGAGCAGCGGCTTGTGCCGGCCGTCGGGACTGACAGCGGCCGCGGGCTCGAGCGCGCTCACCAGTACGGCCGGTCGCTCCGGCTCCGCATCGAGCTCGCCTCTGAGGGTGACGGCCTCTGATGGCGGAGCCACGACGACGACTCGGTCTCGTCGCTCGCCCTGCGCGCGGTTGGATCCCGCGATCTTGACGCACAGCAGATTCCACGGCACGACCAGCAGCGCCGAGCCGAA
>JBEEFX010000243.1:0-10314 GCA_041166365.1 Acidimicrobiaceae bacterium | reverse complement strand
CGGACGGTCACCTTGTCGGCGCGGATCCCCAACCGCAGCGAGGTCGAGCCGTCGCTCGCCTTGGCCAACACGGCGATCGACGGACCTTCGATGTCGGGGAACTCGCAGCGGATCGACACATCGCTCGCGGCGCCGGTCAACGCGGGGTCTCCGGTGAGCGTGAACGCGCCGACGGCCGCTTCCTTCGAGGCGGGGGAGGGAGCGCCCGTCGACGCCGATGTCGTCGTCGTGCCGCTGGAGGTGCTCGATCCCGAACATGCCGCGAGCACCACGAGGCCCACCAGCCCGAGTCGTCCGAGGCAACGCATTGGTGCGCGGATCATGCCAGACCGGGCAATGTGAGGGCGTGCGGTGGCAACGGGCGGTCCCGTGACGAGCTCGCGTGTCGTCGCGCTCCAACCGCTGCTCGGGTTGAGCAACCGCTTGCGCGCCATCTCGTCCTTCCACGTGCTCGCCCTGCGGACGGGCCGCGACTTCCGGCTCAGCTGGGTGCCCAGCCAGGGCTTCTCCGACGAGGATCTGTCCGCCCTCGTCGAGAACGCGTTCGTTCGGATCGATGAAGCCGAGTTCGACGCTCTGCGCTCGGGCGCCCTCCGCCTCGAGGAGGCGGGCGAGGTATCCGCTCACGATCTCTTCGAGGCGAGACAGCACGTGATTGCGTACCGCGGCCACAAGACGGTCGATGCCCTAGTCGGTGCTCGTGCTCCGGCCTCGCTGCCTGCTGGCTTCCTCGAGGCGTACAAGGCCGAGCTCACCGGATGGCGCCCGGCGCCGGCGGTGGGCGGGGAGGTCGACGCTGTGGCGAGCGAGTTCGATGCACACACCATCGGGGTTCACGTGCGCCGTGGCGACGCAATCGTCGACCCCGTGCGGGGATGGAAGTTCCGGATCTCCTCCGATGCCGCATTCTTTCGGCGCATGGACGGGCTGCTCCGAGCCGAGCCGCGCACCACCTTCTTCCTGGCGACCGACGATGCCGAGACGGAGGAGCGGTTCGTCGAGCGGTACGGCGACGCGGTGCGCACCAACCCGGCCAAACGCTTCGTACCGAGCATCTGGCGTGAGCCCAAGCAGAACCAGCACGACGCGGTCGTCGACCTGTTCGCGCTGTCGCGGACGCAGCGGATACTGGGGAACCTCGGCAGCACGTTCAGCAGCCTCGCCGCGGGCATCGGTGACATCCCACTCGAACGGGTCGTGGACTCGTCGTGGTCCGCACGTTTCCGTCGGGCCGTTGGCCGACTGCTCCGTCACTAGCGGAAGTGGGCCGCAGCACCATCACTTGACGTAACGGGGAAGGCCGGGCGACTTCAGTCTGTCTACGGCGGCGACGGTATGCAGCTTGTCGGCACGCGGGGGAGCAGTACGTCGCTCGCGCGTCCATCCGCTCGCTCATCCCGCACGAAGGGCACAGGCGCATTCCGCCGAGCTTGCGATTGGTTCGCATGTCTCGGATGGTACGCACGATCAGCGAGAGCGTGACGCATCAGTGACGCATTCGTGACGGTTGGCGTTACGGATCTTCGCGCCGGTGGGGCACTCGGACACGCACTTCTGCGCTACCGCGACAGACGCGGGTCGCACCGTCCAGCCCACTCGGGTCGCGCTTGGGCCGGGACTTCAAGCGTGGTGGTCAGTGGGTTTACGCCTTCATCGGGCTCGCTAGTCATTTCCCGTGATGATGTGACACACCGATCACCACGGAAGAAGCGCGCGCAGGATCTCGCCTGACAACACACTGTCCGGAAGCGGAGTCAGCGCCGCGAGATACAACCCGCCTAGCAGCACGAGCGGCCGCATGGAGAGCTCCCTTGACGGCACCGCGTCCGTCGCGTTTTCCTGCGCCAGGAGGCCGAAGCTGACCACCACCAGCAGAGCACAGCCAACGCAAGCGAACCACCGCATCCAATCGATCCCCACCGCGAACAAGATCGCGACCGCGCTCACCGCGATGACAATGACCGCTCGGCGAACCGCTATCGCCGCTGCGCGGAGCCGAACCCGTGCGACAACATCGGCGGCTCGCAACCACGACAGGTGGACGGCCGCCAGCACGGTGCCGACAACAATGCACGCCAACTGTGTGCCGCGAGATTGATCAGCAACCAGTCGTAGAGACGTACCAACTGAGTCATCCAAGTAGTCCAAGGCGTTCGTCGGGCCCAGTGGAACACCGTTCGCACTGGCCTTCAGAGCTGCAACGGTTTGGCTGCTCGCCGTGCCGAAGATGGCGATAAACACCCCAGCGGCAACGGCGGGGACCGCAAGCGCAAGCACGCTCGACATGACTGGGTTCCCGCCACCTTCGCCTGCGTCCCGAGCCACCACGACGACCAGCAACATCGCGAACGGCAAAGCCTCGAAGAGAATCCCTTCATGCGCAAACATCAGCACCGCGAAACAGACCCCGACGACCAGACACAGCCGGAACGACTGTTCTCGAAAGCGGCGTAGTCCCATGCCCAAGGCGACGAGCATCACCAGTCCGAGTTGGTCGGGTCGGCGCTGGAACACCACGTAATCGACGCCGAACGGACTCGACACCAACAAGATCGCAAGCGCACAGCTCCGGGGCGAACCAGCCCTGATCAGCACTTCAGCGACACACATCAGCGCCACCACACCAAGACCTGCGAGAACACAGGTCGCAACAACGAGCGTGCGATCCGTGGGCGATCCACTGATCGCCCTCAACATCGCTCCCAGCAAACCCCGCCGCACAAAGCCGTGGTCGTAATCAACGACCCAATACGACTTGAGAAACCCCGAAACCGGGATCGTTGCGGCTTGCAACACCTGAAACCCCGCGATGCCGTACACAATCGCTCGGACGACAGACGGACGCACCACCACCGCCCTCGTCAGGATCGGCTCTTCAGTCATCGTTCTCCCAGTCTCGCCAACGCAGCCCCAGCGCCACACTCGCGGTCAGCTAACCGCACGGTATTGCCGGTTACAGCGCTCCCTTGCCATGGCGCTCACGAGCCCACTGGCGGCTGCAATCGAGCGCCTTCCCGATCGCGCCCCAGCTGGCCCCAGCGGACCTCGCTGCACGCGCCAGCTCGGCCTCGCGCCTCTCGAAGGCCACACGCTCACGATGGATCGCCGCGAGCTGCCGCAGCAGGACGGACTCGTCCGCCGGGGGAGCGCCTTCGCCGCCTCCTGCGCCCCCCGGGTCGCCACCCCTGCGGGGCCGGCTCCCCTCCGGCGGCTCTGTGAGGGACTCCATCTCGTCGTCGCCACGCCGCGCCGGGACCGGCGCGCGCGAGCGACCCTCTCGGCGCGCGTTCGAGCGCGCAGCCTTGCGCCGCTGCTGCCGATTCGGTGTCATCGCGTGGCAGCAATCCTTGTCAGCGTCTGACAACAACACCTGTCACTTTGCCCGCGCCGACGACAGCAAACGCTGTCGCGCTGAGCTGCGGCTTTCCGCGCGCACTCGCACATGTGGAAACCGTTCTCTAGTAGTACCAAGGGGAGCGGGTCACGGCGGCAAAGACCAACAGCGCGGTTGCGCCCTCCGCTTGTGCGGAGGGCAACGACGAGTCTGATCTGACGCCGGGTGCGGCAGCGCAGCGTCAAGGGCACCCCAGAGGGGACCCCACCCTTGACCCCGCGCCTCCCGCTCACGAAGCCTCCTCGTCGCCCTCAGGCACCACCAGCCGGCCTGAGTTGATCAAGCGGTACACCTGGGCCCTCGACACACCAAGCGCGCCAGCTACTGACGACGCCGACGCGCCGTGCGCCAACAACTCGCCCGCCAGCCTCAGCGCCTGGTCTTCGATTGCCTCCGACGCGAGCCGCAGCGCGCGGAGTTCCGCCGTGCTGAGCCCAAGCGTGCGCGGACGCTTGCTCACCTGACGACCGCTCACCACGGCCTCCGGTCCTCGAGCTCGGCGCGGCACAGGCGCGGCAGCGGCAGGCGGTCGGCCACCTCGAGGCCGTGCGCTTGCGCTACGTGCTTCACCACGGCCGCAGAACCCTGGGCGGTCGCACTCTTGCGCTGCATGTGCACGTCAAGCGCATACATGACGTCGCGGTAGAAGCGATCCAACGCCTCTTGCACCGCCTCGTCCAACTCCGGCCTCCGAATGTCCGCTGCCGTGAGCAAAGTCAGGACAGCGCCGACACCGGGTGCCTCCGGTCGATCTACGTCGAATGTAGCGACAGCCGGCGACGGTTCTCCAGCCGAAATCGAACTCTCGCCGGCACTGGTCCGCATCGACGCTAAGAACTCGTAGCGAGCCCGCCGAACTGGGCCCTGTTCGCGCTGGTCGTCACTGTCTCCGGTTGAGACAACATAACCATCAGCTTGACGTAACGGGGATTCTCGGCGATTGCAAGGAACGGATCCCTGGTCCCCCAAGGGGAGAACCCGCAACCATCCACCATCTACGGCGATGGGCTCTCTACGGTGTGGCCCGTCAGCAGCTGCTGCGAAGGGAGAACTCGATGACGCGTGCAGACCTGGTGAAGTCCATGGCCGACAGCACAGGGATGTCGCAGACCGACGTCGACAAGGTGCTGAGTGCCTTCCTCGACGAGGTTTCGCAAGTGGTCGCGAAGGGCGACGAGAAGCTCACGATCCCGGGCTTTCTCACGTTCGAGCGTGCCCACCGCAATGCCCGCACTGGGCGCAACCCTCAGACGGGTGCCCCCGTCGACATCCCGGCCACGCACGTGGCCAAGGTCACGGTGGGCTCCAAGCTGAAGGCCGCCGCCAAGGGCTGATCTGAGGTTGCGGAGCTCGTCAGCCGACGAGCTCCGCGATTTCGCCCAGCAGATCCGGGGGGCCGGAGACGAGCATGGTCGTGAGCACCGTCTCCTTCCATTGTTCGAGTTCGTCGAGCACCTTGGCCTTGGGCCCAACGAGCGCGATGTCCTCGATGAGCTCCGTGGGTACCGCGGCGATCGCATCGGGCTTGCGGCCGTCGAGGTACGCGTCCTGGATCTTGTGGCACGCCGCTTCGTGGCCCAGCCGAGCGAAGACATCGAAGTGGAAGTTCACGTCGCGTGCGCCCATGCCCCCGATGTACAACGCCATCATCGGCTTCATGAAGTCGGCGCAGGCTTCGACATCGTCGCCGATGATCACGGGCACCGTCGATGCGATCTCGAAATCCTCCCACGAGTGCAACGCGTTCGGGCGGTCGAAGCCCTCCTGTAGCGCGGCACGGTAGAACGAGTCGCTCTTCGGGCCGAAGAAGATCGGCAGCCAACCGTCGGCGATCTCCGCGGCCATGGCCACGTTCTTCGGCCCTTCGGCTCCGAGCACGATCGGGATGTCCGCGCGCAGCGGCTTCACGATCGACTTCAACGGTTTTCCGAGCCCACTCCCCCCTCGGTACGGCATCTGGTAGTGCTCGCCCGCGAAGTCGATCTCCTCGCGACGAAAGATGCGGCGCAAGATCTCGACGTACTCGCGCGTGCGCGCCAACGGCTTCGGGTACGGCTGCCCGTACCAACCCTCGACGACTTGGGGCCCTGACGCTCCGAGGCCGAGGATCAGTCGTCCGTTGGAGAGGTGGTCGAGCGTGATCGCGCTCATCGCGGTCGCGGCCGGCGTGCGCGCCGAGAGCTGCACCACCGACGTGCCGAGCTTGATGCGCGACGTCTCGGCCCCCCACCACGCCAGCGGGGTGAGAGCGTCGGAGCCGTAGGCCTCCGCCGTCCACATCGAGTCGAAACCGAGCTTCTCGGCTTCCTTGATCGACTCGATCACCCCGACGGGAGGACCGGCGTTGTTCCAGTACCCGATCACCAGACCCAATTTCATGGCGCTCGTTCTACTGCAGGAGTCTGGACACACGGCGATTGCCTCGGTCCGGGTTCTGGCACAGAACTAGAACACGTTCTATTCTTGGGGCATGCCGATGCCCACCGACGTGCCCGTCATCGATCTCATGATGGGGCTGCCGGAGGGGCACAAGAAGGACTGGTACGGCTTCATGCGCAAGGGGTTCATGGACGAGGAGTCCAAGGACATGGAGTTCCCGGCGCAATACATGTTCAAGACGGTGCCCAAGGACATCGACGAGAACGCCGATGCGATCAGCGTCGTGCTCGACGAGATGGATCACTTCAACATCGAGAAGGCCATGCTCGGCATCGGCGGCCGCGCCGATGTCGATCGCAGCGAGACCGCGCGCGCGCTCAAGGAACACCCGGACCGCTTCTTCGCCAGCTACGAGGTCGACCCGAACCGCGGCATGCAGGGTGTGCGCGACCTCGTGCGAGCGCACGAGGAGTTCGGGATCAAAGCGGCCACGGCGTTTCCGGCGGGGATGCTGCCGCAGGTCCCGATCAACGACAAGAAGTTCTATCCGCTGTACGCGAAGTGCATCGAGCTCGACATTCCCATCACGATCACGACCGGCGTGCCGGGTCCGCGGCTGCCGATGCTGTGCCAGAAGACCGAACTTCTCGACGAGGTGTGCTGGTTCTTTCCCGAGCTGCGGATCGTGATGCGTCACGGAGCCGAGCCGTGGGACGCGCTTGCCGTGAAGCTGATGCTCAAGTGGCCGAACCTCTACTACTCGACCAGCGCGTTCTCGCCGAAGTACTACCCGAAGACGATCATCGACTTCGCGAACACCCGCGGCGCGGACAAGGTGATGTACGCCGGCTACTTCCCGATGGGTCTCTCGCTCGAACGCATCTTCAAGGACATGCAGGACGTCCCGTTCCGCGATCACGTCTGGCCCAAGTTCCTCCGCGAGAACGCGCGGCGGGTGTTCAAGCTGTGACCGCGCAGGATCGCTTTCCGTTCCCGATCCCGTTCGGTTGGTTCTGCGTCGGCTACCCCGACGAGTTCACCGACCGTCCACGGCCGCTGTACTACTGGGGTCGCCATCTCGTGGGCTGGCGCGATGACGCCGGCGATGCCCATGTGATGGACGCGTTCTGCCCTCACCTCGGTGCCCATCTCGGGCACGGAGGAACGGTCGACGGTTGCGAGATCGTGTGCCCGTTCCACGGCTGGAAGTACGACGCCGACGGCCGCAACACCGAGATCCCCTACAGCGAACGCACGAACGGCAAGGCGAAGATCCGTGCCTTCCCCGCGCTCGAGCGCAACGGGCTCGTGTACGCGTGGTATCACCCCGACGAGGCCGTCGAGCCGATGTGGGAGGTGCCGCTCTTTCCGGAGTTCAATGACGACCCCGACTGGTCGACCGACATCCGGAAGCACTACGAGATCGAGACCACGTGGCAGGAGATGGCGGAGAACGGCGTCGACTCCGCGCACTTTCGTTACGTGCACGACACCGCCACCGTACCGATGCTCGAGTCTTATGAGACCGAGTTCCCGCACTCGCACATGCGGTCGTCGCAGAAGTTCCCGACGCCGCGCGGCGTGATGGAAGGACGCATCGACACGCAGTCGTGGGGCCCGGGCATCTCCCTCGTGTCGTTCGCCGGGATCGTCGACACGCTGAACCTCGCGGCCACGACGCCGATCGAGCGCGACAAGTGCATCATCCGGTTCAACTTCCGGTTCAAGACGATGGGCGACCTCACGACGACCGAGAACGTGGGCAAGGCGTTCGTCAACGAGGTACACAAGCAACTGCTCGAGGACAAGCCGATCTGGGAGCACAAAGCCCACCTCGTGCGACCGGCCCTGGCCGACACCGACGGACCCTTCATGAAGTTCCGCAAGTGGTGCGCGCAGTTCTACGCCGAGCCGATGGGCGACGAGCGCCTCGTGTTCCCGCCCCCCTACTGGCCGGACCGGGTCGACGAAGCGCCGCGTAAGTCGACAGCCTCAGCGAGGCTCAGCGACTAGACACAGCCTCGCTGTGTTCGATCGAACGACCGATCTGTACGACCTCACGTACGCGCACAAGGACTACGCGCAAGAGTCGGCGTGGGTTCGCGACGCGGTGCGAGCCCGAGTGCCTGAGGCGCGAACACTGCTCGACGTTGCCTGCGGGACGGGCAAGCACCTCGAACAGCTTCGAAACGACTTCGTGTGCCAGGGCTTGGACATCGACGCCCGGTTCGTCGCGATCGCCGCGAATCGAAGCAAGGTACCGATCCACGTCGCCGACATGGACGAGTTCGATCTCGGCGAACGCTTCGACGCCGTGATCTGTTTGTTCTCGGCGATCGGCTACTCCCGCGACCTCCCTGCAGCGATCGCATCGATGGCCCGTCACGTCTCCCCCGGCGGCGTGCTCATCATCGAGCCTTGGTTCACTCCGGATGAGTGGCTCCCGGGTCATCTCCACGTGCTCGACCACGAAGCCGATGGCGTTCGCCTGATCCGAATGAGCCACAGCGGGATCGACGGCAACATCGCGACGATGGAGATGCATCACCTCGTAGGCACAGCGTCGGGCGTCGAACACCTCGTCGACACGCACCGCATGACGCTGTTCACGCTCGACGAGTACGAGGCGGGGTTTCGGAGCGCCGGGCTCTCCTGCGAGCTCGACCATCCGGGTCCCTTCGGGCGCGGCGCCCTCATCGGGCTTCCCGATTCCTGAGCAGGCCAAAGGGCATTCCGTCCCGAACCTCCCCTATAGCTGACACGCGTGTCATGTCATGATTGGGCAAGTCCTGACCTGGGAGGGGGATGGCCGAGCAGACCCTGCTCGACGTGGTCGTACCGGACGAGTTGCTCCGGACGGCGATGGCGCGCGCCGGTACGGAGGCAGCACTGGTCGATGTCGAGCTCATGCCCGGCGTGGGCCACGGCGCGCCCCCGGCCCTCCTGCCCCTATTGCGCACGTGGGGAATCGCCCCTCTCGTCGTGCTGGGCCTGGCCGGGTTCCTCGTGCAGATGGTCGACTCCGGCATCGGAATCCTGGGGCCGGACATCCAGCGCACCTTCGGTCTCAACGATGCCGGCCTCGGAGCCGTGGCCTTCGTCTCGTCCGCATCGTTCCTCGGTCTCGGCATCCCGCTTGCCCTGTGGGGTGATCGCGGGCAGCGGCGGCAAGCGGCCGCCTTTGCCCTGTTGATCTGGGCGTTGGCGGTCCCGCTGCTCGCGCTGGCGCCGAACGTCTGGGCGTTCACCGCGCTCTTGGTCGTCAGCGGTCTGGGGCGGGCCGCTCCGAACTCCGTGCACCTCTCCTATCTCGCCGACGCGTATCCCATCGAAGCCCGTGCCCGGGTGATGGCCTTCCACCGCGCTCACGAACCCATGGCCCGGACGTTGGGTGCCGGCATCGTCGGCGCAGTCGCCGCAATCGCCGGCGGCGCTGAAGGGTGGCGCTGGGCGATGGTCGTCGGGCTGCTCGGATTCCCGGTGGCGTACGCGCTGACTCGGGTGCCAGAGCCGGCCAAGGGCGAGCGCGAACAAGCGCACGTGCTCGACGGCGCGGGGTTGGCGGACGCACCGTCGCGCGACAACTCCCCGCCGCCGCGCGTGTTGCTCGGCACGGCGGTGCAACGCCTGTTGCGGATCCGCACGCTGTACTTCCAGTTCGTCGCAATCGCCGTGCTCGGGTTCGCGGCTGTCGGCATTCCGTTGTTCGGCTCGTTGTACCTCGACCAGGAGTGGGGTCTCGACATCGGCGCGCGTGCAGCGGTCTCCGTGCTCGTCGGCGGCGCCGCGTTCCTCGGCCTACCGGTGGCCGGACTCGTGGGCGACCGTCTCTTTCGCCGGAGCCCCGAGTTACCTCTGTTGTTGGCCGCAGGGTCGCTCGCCGCCTTCGGCGTGATCTACGCCGCCGCGCTGCATCTCCCCAGCCTCTGGATGGTGATCGCCGGGTTCGTGCTCGCGGAGGCCTGTCTCGCGCCATTGGCCACCGCGATGACCCAGACGGTCGCCGCCTGCGCGCCACCGGTCCTGCGCAGCCTGGCCTTCGCACTGTTCGGGATCTACTCCCTTGTCTTCGGCGGCTTCGCCGGAGGGGTGATCCTCGGCGCCATCAGCGACGCTCGCGGCCCCCAGTTCGCGCTGACGCTCATGGGGCCGGTCACGATCATCGGGGGCGCGCTGCTGGCACTCGGCTCGCGTCACGTGAAGGGCGACATCACCCGGACCGTCGAGGAGATTCTCGAGGCGCACCAGGAAGAGCAACGCCAGCGTGCGGGGGGACGCCAGCACGCCCTGCAGGTCCACCACCTCGACGTCGCGTACGGGACACAACAAGTGCTCTTCGACGTCAGCGTCAACGTGGACGAGGGCGAGGTGTTCGCCCTGCTCGGCACGAACGGCGCCGGCAAGTCGACGCTCCTACGCGCGGTCGCCGGCCTCCAGCATCCTTCGCGAGGGACCATTCGCATCTTCGGAGCGAACACGACGTACCTCGAAGCCGAGCAGCTCGTCGGGATCGGCGTCACGATGCTGCCGGGGGGCAAGGT
>JBEEFX010000242.1:0-9079 GCA_041166365.1 Acidimicrobiaceae bacterium | reverse complement strand
GTGCGCACGCGCACGAACGACGCCTGTCCGGAGAAGAGGATCTTCTCGGGCGACACGAGCTCGACGTCGAGCACTACTGCTCTCCGAGCTGCTTGGCCTTGGCCCGAGCGGAGTCCGCGTTGCCGACGTTGAGGAACGCCTGCTCCGGGAGGTCGTCGAGCTCACCGTTGCAGAGCTGCTCGAAGGACTCGACCGTCTCCTCGACCGGCACGTTCACACCCTTCAGGCCGGTGAACACCTCGCCGACGTTGAAGGGCTGCGACAGGAACCGCTGGATCTTCCGGGCCCGGTTGACCGTGATGCGGTCTTCTTCCGAGAGCTCGTCGAGACCGAGGATGGCGATGATGTCCTGCAGCTCCTTGTAGCGCTGGAGGATCTCCTGCGTCCGGCGGGCGACGGCATAGTGGCGTTCGCCGACGACCTCTGGTGCGAGGATCGTCGACGTCGAGGCCAGCGGGTCGACCGCCGGGTAGATGCCCAGCGCGGCGATCTGACGCGAGAGCTCGGTCGTGGCGTCGAGGTGCGTGAAGGTCGTGAACGGCGCCGGGTCGGTGTAGTCGTCCGCGGGCACGTACACGGCCTGCAGCGACGTGATCGATCGACCACGAGTCGACGTGATGCGCTCTTGCAGCTCGCCCATCTCGTCGGCCAGCGTCGGCTGATAGCCCACGGCCGACGGCATCCGGCCGAGCAGCGTCGACACCTCAGAGCCGGCTTGCACGAAGCGGAAGATGTTGTCGACGAAGAGCAGCACGTCTTGGCCGCGGGCGTCGCGGAAGTACTCGGCGATCGTCAAGGCCGCGAGCGCGATGCGCAGTCGCACACCCGGCGGCTCGTCCATCTGGCCGAAGACGAGCGACGCCTTGTCGAGCACGCCCGACTCACCCATCTCGATGAAGAGGTCGGTGCCCTCGCGGGTGCGCTCCCCCACTCCCGCGAACACCGACACACCACCGTGCTGGGTGGCGACCCGGTTGATCATCTCGGTGATGAGCACGGTCTTGCCGACGCCGGCACCACCGAACAATCCGATCTTGCCGCCTTGGAGGTACGGGGTGAGCAGGTCGATGACCTTGATGCCGGTCTCGAACATGAGTCGCTTGGGCTCGAGCGTGTCGAAGTCCGGTGCGGGGCGGTGGATGTCCCAGCGGTCGTCGATGTTCTCGAGCGAGGGAACGTCGAGCGGCTCACCGAGCACGTTGAGCACGTGGCCCAGCACGCCGTCGCCCACGGGCATCGACAGGCCGCGCCCGAGGTTCCGGACGTCGGTACCGCGCGTGAGGCCGTCGGTCGGCTTCAGGCAGATGGCACGAACGCGTCCATCGCCGATCTGCTGCGCGACCTCGGCGGTGATGACCGTCTCGGTGCCTTCGATGTTGACGGTGAACTGCACCGCGTGGTTGATCTCCGGAAGGTGGCCCCGCGGGAACTCGACGTCGACCACGGGCCCGGCGATGGCGACGACCTTGCCGTCTTTCAGTTCGGTGGATTCGGTCGAGGGATTGGCTTCGGTGACGGTCATGCGATTCTCTCCTGAGCTCAGGCCGGCTTGGCGCCGAGCAGGTCGGTCGGGTTCATGTGGTCGAGGAGCAGGTCCTCGGGATCACCGGACGACTGCCGCAGGGCCTCGGCCCCGCCGACGATCTCCATGATCTCGGTGGTGATCGCGTCCTGGCGGGCGCGGTTCATCACACGAGCGAGGGTCTTGATCAACTCCTCGGCGTTGTCGGTCGCGGCCTTCATGGCCCGCTGACGGGCGGCGTGCTCCGATGCGGAGGCGTCGAGCAGCGCCGCGAACAACCGTGCTTCTGCGTAGCGCGGCAGCAGCTCCCCGAGGATCAGGTCGGGGCTGGGCTCGAACTCGTAGCTGGCGCTCCCGCCCTCGGCCGAACGGGCCTCTTCGAGGGTTTCGCTGTCGAGCGGCATGAGCTGCCGTTGCACGACTCGCTGCGTTCCGACGGAGAGGAACTGCGTGTAGACGATGTGCACGGCGTCGACCGCGCCGTCGTTGAACGACTGGGCGAAGGCCCGAGCGATCTCGCGAGCTTGCTCGTAGCGCGGTTGGTCGGTGACGCCGAGGAACGCTTCCTCGATCGGGATGTGCCGGAATCGGAAATAGGTGTTCGCCTTCTTGCCGACCACGTACAGCTTCACGTCGCGCCCTTGGGCGCGGTCGGCTCGCATCGCTCGTTCGGCGGCGCGGATGACGTTGTTGTTGTAGCCGCCGGCGAGGCCGCGGTCGGCGGTGACGACGACGTAGGCGACGGTCGAGATCTGATCGCGCGGCTTGAGCAACGGATGGTCGAGGCCGGCACCACCCGAGGCGAGGTTGCGGATCACCTCCGTGATCTTCTCGCTGTAGGGACGAGCGGCCTTGACTCGGGCCTGCGCCTTCACGATGCGCGACGCGGCAATGAGCTCCATCGCCTTGGTGATCTTCTTCGTCGACTCGACGGTCTTGATCCGCCGGCGAAGAATCCGCTCCTGCCCTCCCGCCATGTTTATGGCCTCACTTCGGGCTGCGCCCTACGTTCGGCGTGCGCCGCCGACGCTGGCGCTTCCCGGCGCCGCGTCTCAAACCTCACGCACTCGATCCCCTCAGGCATGACTACTGGGCCGCCGTCTCCGTGATTTCGGTCGCCTGGAACTGCTCCTTGAATGCCTGCGTGATCTCGGCCAGCTTGTCGCCCTCGGGCAGCGCGCCTGTCTCGCGGATGCTGTCGAGCACCTCCCGGTGGCGCGTCCGGAACCAGTCGAGCAGCTCGCTCTCGAACCGCTTCACATCGCTGACCGGAATGTCGTCGAGATAGCCACCCGTGCCGGCGAAGATCGACACCACCTGCTCCTCGACCGGCATCGGGGAGTTCAGGTTCTGCTTGAGCAACTCGGTGAGGCGGTAGCCCCGCTCGAGCTGCGCGGCCGAGATCTTGTCGAGCTCGGAACCGAAGGTGGCAAAGGCCTCGAGCTCACGGAACTGCGCGAGATCGAGCTTGAGCGTGCCGGCGACGGCGCGCATCGCCTTGATCTGCGCGGCGCCACCGACGCGCGACACCGAGATGCCCACGTCGACTGCGGGCCGCACACCGGACTTGAAGAGGTCGTCCTGCAGGTACACCTGACCGTCGGTGATGGAGATGACGTTCGTCGGGATGTACGCCGACACGTCGCCCGCCTTCGTCTCGATGATCGGCAGCGCGGTGAGCGACCCCGCGCCCCGCTCGTCGCTGAGCTTCGCGGCACGCTCGAGCAGCCGGCTGTGCAGGTAGAACACGTCGCCGGGGTAGGCCTCGCGACCGGGCGGGCGGCGGAGCAGCAAGGACATCTGACGGTAGGCCTCGGCCTGCTTCGACAGGTCGTCGTACACGATCAGCGCGTGCTCACCGTTCTCCATCCAGTGCTGGCCCATGGCGCAGCCGGCGTAGGGGGCGAGGTACTTGAACGGTGCCGGATCGGACGCGGGCGCCGAGACCACCACCGTGTAGTCGAGCGCGCCGTGGGCGCGGAGGACGTCGACGGTGTTGGCGACGGTCGAGCCCTTCAGACCGATGGCCACGTAGATGCACTTCACGCCGAGACCCTTTTGGTTCAGGATCGTGTCGACGCAGATCGTCGTCTTGCCCGTCTTGCGGTCTCCGATCACCAGCTCGCGCTGACCGCGACCGATGGGTGTCATCGAGTCGATCGACTTGATGCCCGTCTGCAACGGCTCGTGCACCGGCTTGCGCCCGGTGATGCCGGGTGCCTGGATCTCCATGCGGCGAATCTCGGTGTTCTGCAACGCACCCTTGCCGTCGATCGGCTCACCCAGTCCGTTGACGACCCGGCCGAGCATGCCGTCACCGACAGGAACCGACAGGATCCGACCGGTGGCCTTGACCGACTGGCCCTCCTGGATCTCGGAGCTCTCGCCGAGGACCACCGCGCCGATCGACTCCTCGTCGAGGTTCAACGCGAGGCCCAACGTGCCGTCCTCGAACTCGAGCAGCTCGTTGACCGCGGCATCGGGCAGCCCCGAGACGCGGGCGATGCCGTCGCCCACCTCGAGGATGCGCCCGACCTGGGAGATCGACATGTCGGGCTTGAAGCCCTCGAGGTTCCGCTTGAGGACCTCAGCGATGTCGGAGGTGTTGATCGTGAGTTCAGCCATGGGTTCCTTCTAGATCGCGTTCTTCAGTTGTTCGAGACGCGTGCGGACGGAACCGTCGATGACGGTGTCGCCGATGGTGGTGACGACCCCGCCGAGGATCGTCTCGTCGATGATGACCTTGACCTCGACCTTCTTGCCGGTGGCCTTCTCGATCGCCTGGGCCAACCGCTGACGCTGCTCGTCGGTGAGCTCGACCGTCGTGCGCACCTCGGCGACCGCCAAGTTGTGCGACTCGGCCGACATCTTGACGAGCGCATCGATGATCTCCGGCAGATCGCGACCGCGCCCGATACCGACGACCATCGAGACCAGCGCGGTCGTGACCGACGTGGCCCGCGGGCCCAGCAGGTCTTCCACGATCTGCTGGCGCCGGCTGGCCGGGATGTGCGGATCGGTCAGGGCGTCGCGCAGCTCGTCGGACCCTTCGAGGGCCCGGGCGAAGCGGAAGAGCTCGTCCTCGACCTCGTCGATCGTGCCCTCAGCGCGCGCGACCTCGAACATCGCGTCGGCGTACGCCTCGATGCGGACCTCGTTCGCCATTACTTGCTCCGGGGCTGCGCCCCGTGCCCATCGACACCCGGCGAGCTGGCGCTCGTGCGGTGCTCAGCTACTCGCTTCGCTCGCATCTCAGTTGCTCCGGCTCAAGACCTGCTCGATGTAGCTCTCGACGAGCCGCACCTGCGTGTCACGGTCGAGGTTGTTCTGCACGATGACCTCGGCCGCCCCGATGGCGAGCTGCGCCACTTCGTCACGAAGGTCACCGACGGCCTGACGCTTTGCCGACTCGATGTCGGCGGCGGCCCGCTCCCGTAGCTGCGCGAGCTCGGCCTGCAACCGCTGCTCCTGATCCTTGCGCAGCGCGTCCGCAGCCTGACGGGCCTCCTCGATGATGCGAGCCGACTCGTTGCGGGCGTCGGCCAGCTGGGCCTTGTAGTCCGAGAGGACGTGATCAGCTTCGGACTTCGCTGACTCCGCGGCGTCGAGGTCGGAACGGATCCGCTCGGCTCGCGCGTTCATCCCGGACACGAGCGCCGGCCACGCGAGCTTGTAGAGCAGACCGAGCAGGATCACGAAGGAGATCGAACCCCAGATGATCTCGTTCGTCGCCGGCAAGATCGGGCTCGGCGCCTTCTGGCAGTCGTCGATCTTCTTGTTCGGCTGTTCGAGCAGCTTGATGCACTCCTCGTTGGCCTCCGGCAGAGGCGCGGTCGTGGCGGTAGGCGCTTCTTGAGCCGCGGCGATGCCCGGCATCAGGAAGAGCGCGCCGCCCGCGAACACCGTCGCGACCAGCAGCTTTCGCATGCGCATTGAGGGCTCCTAACCCGAGATGATGAACGCGAGGACGAAGCCGAACAACGCGAGGGCTTCGGTGAAGGCGATGCCGAGGAACATGGTCGTGCGGACCATGCCCGCGGACTCGGGCTGACGGGCCATCGCCGAGATCGCGTTGCCCACGACGAGGCCGATGCCGATACCCGGACCGATGGCCGCGCCGCCGTACACGATGCCTCGACCGATCGCGGTCAGGCCGGGGGTGATGTCCGGCGTGGAAGACGCCGCTTGGGCAAGTACTGAAAGCACTCTGTTTCTCCTTGGTTCAGTGCTCGGGGTGCATTGCTCTGCCGACGTAGACGGCAGTGAGGATGGTGAAGATGAAGGCCTGCAGGAACGCCACCAGGACTTCGAACCCGGTGAGCGCGATCAGTAGGAAGAACGAGAACGGCAGGATCACGACCTGTACCTGCAGCGCGAACAGGGTGGCGGAGATCACCGAGAACGTGATCAGCAGCAGGTGACCGGCGAGCATGTTGGCGAAGAGCCGCACCGCCAGCGACAGTGGCTGTGAGAACAGGTCGGTGACGAGCTCGATCGGCGACACGAGGATGTAGAGCGCCTTGGGCACGCCCGGGGGGAACAGGATTCCCTTCCAGTAGGCGAAGAAGCCCTGCCGCCGGAATCCGATCAGGTGGTACAGGATGTAGACGAGGATCGCGAGGAACGCCGGGAGCGCGATCCGCGCGTTCACCGGCATCTGGACGAACGGGATGATCTCCCAGATGTTGCAGACGAACACGAAGCTGAAGATCGTGAGCAGGAACGGGGTCCAGCTCATGCCGTCCTCACCGATCGTCTGCAGGATGATGCCGTTCTGGATGAAGTCGACCGCCGATTCCGCCACGTTCTGGATGCCAGATGGCACGAGCTGCTGCTTGCGGCCGGCGATGAGGTAGAAGCCGAAGACCAGCACGACAGATGCCCACATCAACAGGACGATCTTGTTGACACCAAAGGTGTCGCCACCGAACAAGATGCGCCACTCGACGGCGTGACTGATCGGTGGAAAGTCGATCGCGAGAACGTTCATTTGGGCTTCACTCCCGGGAAGGCCAGCGTCGCACCCACGTACTTCATCTCCCAGAAGAGAAGACCGAGGTGCGTCGCGAGGATCGTGATGGCGAACGCCGTGAGGTTGATCCACGACGTGTGACGCACGGCGAGGATCACGGCGGTGACGAGGCCCATGCGCGCGAGAAAGCCGCCGAACGCGGTGGCCATGAGCGCGACGGGCGAGATGCGGGCGGCCCACGAGAGCGAGACGGCCGCGAGCAGGAAGTTGGCGGCGACGACGCCGACCGCCAGCAGGGCGGACCACGCGCCGGCCGAGCCGCCGAGCAGGCCGGCAACGAGGACGATGACCGGCGCCGCGGGAACCGCCCGCTTGACCATGTCGCCCGCGATCTGGGTCTCGACGTCCGGAACGGGGAGGGCATGCACGGCGGCGCTCACGACTCGGCCTCCGGGCGGGGACCGGTGAGCTTGCGCTGCTCTTCGTCCATGTCGGCGCTGTACCGCAGGTACTGCTTCCAGAACAGGTAGCCGATGGTGAACGCGAAGAGCCCGAGCATGAAGAGGGGGCGGGTGCCGAACCGGCCGTCGAGCAGGTAGCCGAAGAACCCGAAGATCATCGGGGTCACCGTCAGGTCGATGGCACGAGAGAGCGCGTTGCCAAACCCGTTGTTCAGTTCACGCCGGTCACGCAGGTCCACTTGCGGTCGCCTTTGACGCTTGTGAATGTTTTCGCAATCTAGAAGACAGGGTTTCGCGGGTGCAAATCCGATCTGCGGCGTCAGCGAAAAATACCTAGCGCACACGCGAAAGCAGACGGAAGGCCCCCTGGTACCCCGCAGGTGGGCGGACCTTAGTGGTCGGCTCTGCGGTCGCGCAGATTTGTGCCTACACGTCTGTTGCAGAGCGCTCCCTCCGAGCCGGGTCGGCGCTACGCGCCGACCTTCGGCACTGTGCTGCCGGAGGGCTCGCCTCTCGGCTCGCCCTCTCCCCCCGCCAGAGGGGGCTCGGCGGGCGGCAGCTTGTCGTCGCCATTCGTGCGCGCCTGGCGCGCGCCCGGGTGGAAGACGGTGAACAGCGCGAGCCCGAGGCCGGCGATCCCGAGCGGCACGACGGCGTCGCCGCGGCCCGTGTACGTCGGATACAGCACGAGCCCGGACAGCAACGCCGTCCATGCCCAGAGGATCA
This sequence comes from Acidimicrobiaceae bacterium, assembly GCA_041166365.1. Lineage (GTDB taxonomy): Bacteria > Actinomycetota > Acidimicrobiia > Acidimicrobiales > JACDCH01 > DASUCS01. Next base: position 1,398 of record JBEEFX010000242.1, on the reverse strand, counting down.
GCACGCTGCGGCGGCGACCGTGGCCGAGCCGCATCAACCGATGGTGCAGGTGCTCCTTGTCCGCCGTCGCGACACCAGCTCGTCGACTCGCGCGACGCACGATCGCGAATGCGGTGTCGATCATCGGCACGCCCAGGATCACGAGTGGGATGAACAGCGGAGCGAAGAAGAAGAACGACTGGCCGCTGAACTCCGTGTCCGTCGAACCTCCGACGGAGATCGTCGACGCGGCCATCAGCAGCCCGAGCAACAACGCGCCGCCATCCCCCATCATGATGTGCGACTCGCGGAAGTTGAACGGCAGGAAGCCGAGACACACGGCCAACGTGATGATCGCGATGAGCGGGCCGATGTTGCCCGACGCGAGCACGCCGACGTCGTCGAGCCGCATGCCGTACAGGAAGAACGAGCCCGCGGCGATCGCGGTGATGCCGGCGGCCAGGCCGTCGAGGCCGTCGATGAAGTTGATCGCGTTGGCCATGCCCGCAACCCACAACACGGTGAGGAACGCGGAGAGGTCGGGTGTGAGCGAGAAGATCCCGAGGAACGGCACGCGGAAGAAGATCGTGCTGACGCCGGCGAGGGACAGGATGCTTCCGGCGAGCACGATCCCCGCGAGCTTCGCCGGCGCCGAGACGCCCTCGCCGTGGACTTTGCGCACGTCGTCGAGGAGACCGACGCTGAAGATGACGGCGGCCGCAACCGCGATGCCGATCGGCCCGGTGCTCGATTGAAAGACGTCTTCGAAGTCCCCCATGAGCGCGGCGGCAAGCATGCCGGTCATGACACCGGCGAGCATCGCCACGCCGCCGAGGTTCGGCATCGGCTTCTCGTGCACCTTCCGCTCGCCCGGCGACACCAAGAGGTTGCGGCGTAGTGCCAGCCGGCGCACGATCGGTGTCAGCGCGACCGTCGTGAGAAACGCCACCGCGAAGACGGCGAGGTAACCGCCGCTCACGAAATCACTGGTACGGAACGAACCGATCGCACAGCGCGAGCACCTCTTCGCGCACCGCGGCGATCTCGGCTGCATCCTCACGGCCGACGAGGACGCGGTGGATCAGTGCGCCGATGGTCGCCATCTCGGCTTCGCGCATGCCTTGTGTCGTCGTCGCGGGGGTACCGATGCGCAACCCACTCGTGATGTAGGGCGGGCGCGGGTCGTTGGGAACCGTGTTCTCGTTCAAGCTGATCCCTCCCCGGTCGAGGGCCAGTCGCGCCTTCTTGCCGGAAAGATCAGCGTCGAACGTGCGCAGGTCGACCAGCATCAGGTGGTTGTCGGTGCCTCCCGACACGAGTCGGAGGCCGTGCCCGGCGAGCGCCCGGGCCAACGCGTCCGCATTGCGCACGATCTGCGCGGCGTACTCCTTGAACTCCGGTTGGGCCGCCTCGAAGAAG
>JBEEFX010000241.1:0-10402 GCA_041166365.1 Acidimicrobiaceae bacterium | reverse complement strand
GGTACGCACGAGGCCCCGGCCGAAGATGGTGCGGTGCATCACGATGGCGAGGGCCATCCCGAGGACGAGCTCGATGGTGACGGAGACGACTGCGATGATCACCGTGTTCTCGAACGCGTCCCACCAGTACGGCGACGACAGAACTGCGCCGTAGTTCGTGAGCCCGACGAACTTCGCCTGGCTGGGGAAGCGCAAGTCGTACCGCTGCACCGACAGGTAGAGCGCGTATCCGATCGGGTAGGCGGTGACGGCCAGCATGATGAGCACGGCGGGAGCGCACAACAGCCAACCGAGCCGACGCTCGGAGCGTGCGCCCGCCGAGAGCTTGGCCGGCTTCGCCGGAGCCGCCATCGCCGTGCCCTCGGCCGGGACGTCCACGACGGCGGTCATCCCGATCGCTCCGTCACGGGACGAGTCCCTTCGATGCCAGCGCGTCCTTCAGCTCGCTCACCATCGCCGACTCCGCGCTCTGCGGGTTGATGCTCGACGGTGGGGACACGGCATGGGAGATCACGATGGACAGGTTCTGGTACACCGGTGTGAGCGGCCGAACCGCCGCGGTGGCCAGCGAGGCCTGGATGTCGGCCGCGAACGGGTAGGCCGCGACCAACGTCGGATCGGTGTAGAGGTCGGAGAGAGACGGCGGCACACCGCCCTTGATCGCGCCGACCAGTTGGTTGTCGCGGTTGCGGAGACACAACGCCGCCTCGAACGCGAGGTCGGGGTGTTTCGAATACGCGCTGACCGCGAGGTTGATGCCGCCAATGGTGACGTGCGCCGGTTGGCCCTCGGTGACAGCCGGCCACGGCGCCCACTTGAAGTTCGGGAACAGATCCGGACGGTCGGCCTTCATCGACGGATAGACGAACGGGTAGTTCAGCTCGAACGCGGCCGTACCTGACTCCATCGCCAACCGGTTGTCGTTCTCCATCTGCACCGACAACGACGGATCCGCGGCCACCGACGTGCCCAGCTGGTGCATGGTCGTGAGCGCGGTGATCGCCGGAGCGCCCATTGCAGGCGCGGAGCCATCGGGCGTGAGCACGCTGCCGCCGGCGCTGGCGAGCAGGCTGTTGAACCACACGGTGATGCCCTCGTACTGGTTGCCCTGGATCTCGATGTAGTGGGGCTTGCCCTGCTGCGCGAGCGCGATCGACATGTTGATCATCTCGTCCCACGTCGTCGGTGGAGTCGGTACGAGATCGGAGCGGTACCACAGCAGCTGCGTGTTGCTGTTGAACGGCGCGGCGTAGAGCTTGCCGTTGTATGTCGCCGTCGCGAGCGGGCCTTGCAACGTGCCGGTGGTCGCTTGGGTCTGGTTGGCGCCCGTCCACTCGAGGATCCAGCCCGCTTGCGCGAACTCGGGCGCCCACGTCACGTCGAGGCCGAGAACGTCCATCGAGCTGTCGTGGGCCGCCAAGCGACGGACCAGCTGCTGCCGTTGGCCGTCCGCGCCGGTGGGAAGCGTCTGATAGCTGATCTGGTAACGGCCGCCACTCGCGGCGTTACAGGTGTCGATGGCCTGCTGAACGGCGCCCGAGCCGTCCGGATAGATGTAGAGGTTGATGGTCGGAGTGGCGCTCGAGGCGGTGCCACCGCCGCACGCCGCTAGCACGAGCCCGACCACCACTGCTGCGATGACCGGCAGCGGATGGCGCACAGGCAACGCTCGATCCGGCATACGCCGACACTGACACCCGACGGCACCCGCCACTTCACGCGAGTACGTAGTCAGCAGACGGCCGCGACGAGCCCATGGCCGTCGCATTCCGCGCTCGCAACTGCACGATCACGACGCTGGCGGCGACCGCCACCAGCGCGGCTGCCACCAGAAACGACAACCGATAACCGGCAACCGCGGCGCCCCCGGCAGAATTGCTGCGGGCGGCCGCGATGGTCGCGAGGGCGGCGAGCCCTGACGCGATCCCGATCTGCTGAGCGGCGACGTAGAGGGCGCCCGCCACGCCCTGCTGGCCGGTGTCGACGCCGGAGGTGACGACGACCGACGCGGTCGGGTAGGCGATGCCGATCCCAAAGGCGGTCAAGAGCAGACCAGGGAGGACGTCGTTGAGATAGCCGGAACCCGCGGTGATCTGCGAGAGCCACAGCTGGCCGAACCCAACGGAGCACAGGCCGAGCAGCAGCATGCGCCGGACGCCCAGTCGGGGCAGCAGTCGCCGGGTCATCACCGTGGAGACGATCATCACGGTCACGGTTGCCGGCACGAGAGCGACGCCGGTGAGTACGGCGCTGTAGTGCAACACGTCCTGCAGGTACAGCGTGATGAAGTAGATGTAGCCGGCGAGGACCGCGCCCATCGTCAGCACGACAGCAAGAGCGGCGCGACGCTGCCGGTCCGCGAAGATGGCGAACGGCAGCATCGGTTCGGCAACCACGCCCTCGACGACGACGAATGCCGTTGCGAGCACCACGGCCAACAGCAACGCACTGACTGCCGCTGCTGCGCCGAAGCCCTGCTGTTGACCCTCGCTGAGGCCGAAGATCAGCGCAGCGATCGACGCGGTGGCCAACGTTGCCCCCGCGAGGTCGAGGCGGCTGCGAGCACCCCCCGTGTCGTGCGGCAGGAGACGAAACGCCAGCACGGACAGCACGACGACGATCGGAGGGTTCACCAGGAAGATCGCGCGCCAGCCGATGTACTCGGTGAGCAGCCCTCCGAGCACGATGCCCGCCATGGCCCCGGCCGCCGTCGCCCCCTGGAACAAGCCGAGGGCGCGTGTTCGAGGCGGGCCCTCCCGGAAGAGCGCCGTGAGCAGAGCCAGGGCCGAGGGCGCTACGAGGGCGGCACTCGCTCCTTGCACGACCCGCGACCCGATGAGCACGGCTTGTGACGGTGAGACGCCGGCGCCCAGAGACGACACGCCGAACAGTGTCAGACCGGCGAGCAACAAGCGCCGGTGGCCGACCAGGTCGCCAGCTCGGCCACCCAACAGCAGCAGCGAGCCAAAGGTCAGTGCGTACCCGGTCACGACCCACTGCAGATGAGCGGACGTGAAACCGAGCTGACTCTGGATCGTCGGGAGCGCGACGTTGACGATGCTGAAGTCGAGTTGCAAGACGAACTGGGCCGTGCAGATCAACGCCAGCGCCGAACCCGAAGTACGGAGGGCGGGCTGCGACACCGCATCGAAGGTCTCGCCCCGCGGTGATGACTGCATCAGCGTCATGGCGTTGCGGCCTGCCGCTCCAGGGCGCGGGTGACGACCGTGAGATCGAGATCGCCGAGCCCGGCATCCACCACGTGCTGCCATTCGTCCGCGAGACCGGCCAGGGCGCCGAACGTGCCGTCGTCAGCCGCCTGCAGAGCGAGGCGTGCATCCTTGAGCGCGAGCGACAGAGCGAACTGGGCCGAGAACTCGCGTTTCGATACGCGCTGCAGCTTCGCCTCTTGCCAGGAGGACACCAGCGGACCGCCGTCGAGCGCGTCCATCACCGTTTCCGTCAGGAGGCCGAACCGGTGGGCCAGCGCCACCGAGGAGGAAACGGCTTCCGCCGAGAGCACGAGCCACGCGTTGGCGACGAGCTTCAGCCGTGATCCCATGCCGGCGGGGCCGACCCAGATGGTTCGCCGGCCGAGCGCGTCGAACAGCGGCGCGACACGCGAGCGGGCAGCATCGGGCCCCGACGCGAAGATCGTCAGCTGGCCCGCTTCCGCCGGGTCCCTGCTGCCCGACACGGGCGCATCGAGAAGTGTCACGTCTGGCCGCTCGGCGGCGACGATCTCCGCCACCCGATCGATCCCGGTCACGCCGATGGTGCTCATCTGCACCCAGATCGCACCGGGGCGGAGGGACGCGAGCATCTCTTCGTCGCGGGCGATCGAAATGACGGCGTCGGCATCGGTCACCATCGTGACGACGATCCCGGCTCGTTTCGCGGCGTCGGCCGCGGTCCCGGCGACCAACGCGCCGCGTTCGGCGAGATCACGGGTCGCCCTCGAGTTGCGGTTCCAGACAATCGTCGGGATGCCGGCGCGCAAGGCACTGGACGCGATGCCGTGGCCCATCGCACCGATGCCGAGCACGGCAATTGGCTCGGTCCGCTGATCGTTCATGGTCTTCTCCTCACTGCTTCGGTGCTGTTCGCCACATCGTGAGTCGCGCGGCGAGGCACGGACCTCTCGCGACCGCGTAGCCATTTCGAGCTCAGTCGCGCGTCTGCGCGCTCGCGTGAGGTAGGTGTCGACCCTTGCCTTCACGATGAATCACATGGCGACGAGCACCGAGACATCAGCACCTCGCGCGGCCGCGCGGGAACCCCATCGTGGGGAGCGTTCCGGGTGGCTGAGGGCAGCAGTGTTGGGCGCCGACGACGGAATCGTTTCGGTCGCCAGTGTCGCAATAGGGGTCATCGCCACCGGTGCGGCGAGCAATGCGGTGTTCGCAGCAGCGCTTGCCGCGTTGACTGCAGGCGCAATGTCGATGGCGGCGGGCGAATACGTGTCGGTGAGCTCCCAGCGGGACACCGAACTCGGCGACCTCGCCCAAGAGCGTGACGAACTTGCTCACGACCCAGCGGGCGAGGCTCGAGAGCTGGCGGCGATCTACCGACAGCGAGGACTCCCGGCGGAGCTGGCCGGCGAGGTCGCCAGTGCGCTCATGGCGGTTGACCCACTTGCCGCCCACGCCCGGGATGAGCTCGGGCTGAGTGACATGACCCGCCCGCGGCCGATGCAGGCGGCGTTGTCCTCCGCGGCCAGCTTCATCCTCGGCGGCGCGCTCCCGCTCGTCGCGCTCGTGGTCGCGCCGACTGCCCTCGCTACCCCAATCGTGGTCGTGAGCGCGATCGTCGCGTTGGTCATCCTCGGAGGCGCCGGCGCGAAGGCGGGCGGCGCCCCCGTCGGCCGGGCGGCGCTGCGGGTCGCCGTAGGCGGCACACTGGCCATCGCCGTCACCGCCGGTGTCGGTCACGTCTTCGGCACGGTCACCGGCTAGCGGGTTTCGAGGAACCTGAGCACCGCCAGCACGCGTCGATGTTCGGTGTCGCTCGCGGGCAGCTCGAGCTTGGAGAGGATGCTGCCGACATGTTTCTCGACCGTGCCCTCCGACACGAAGATGCGACGAGCGATGCCGGCGTTGGAGGCGCCCTCGGCCATCAGGGTGAGTACCTCGCGTTCGCGCGGTGACAAGGCATCCAGCGGATCGCGTCGCCGCCGAGCCATGACGAGCTCTTGCACCAGCGAAGGGTCCACCACCGACGCGCCCGCCGCGATCCGCTCGACGGTGTCGATGAACTCCTCGACGTCGGTCACTCGGCTCTTCAACAAGTACCCGACGCGCTCCCCGCCTGCCAGCAACTCCATGGCTTCGTCCACTTCGACGTGTGCGGACAGCACGATGATCGCGGTGTCCGGCAGTTCCTCGCGGATCACGCGCGCCGCGTCGAGGCCCTCGGTCGCATAGGTCGGCGGCATCCGGATGTCGATGATCGCCACGGTTGGGTTGGTCGAACGGACCAGGGCGAGCAGCTCGAGCCCATCCGCCGCCTGCCCGACGACGTCGAGCCCCGAACGGTCGAGCAGGCTGGCGAGGCCCTCGCGCAGGAGCACATCGTCGTCGGCGAGCACGACTCGGGTGGTGCGGCGACCTTCCGGCACCGCGCGAGTATCGACCATGAGCGCGGCGGCTGCTTCGTGGGATTCACACCGTCGGTTGGCTGCGTCCTGCCTCGTGCTGGAATGCGGCCCGGGTGAGCTCCACCCGCGAGCCAACGCCGAGCTTGTTGAAGATCGAGCGCAGATGGAAGCCGACGGTGTGATGTGACAGGAACAGCCGTTCACCCGCTTCGCGGTTGGTGAGTCCCCCGGCGACGAGCTCGATCACGGTGCGTTCGGTATCGGTGATGCTCTCCCAGCCGAACGTCGGATGACCGGCGCGCTTCTGCGCACGACCGGCGCCGGCGTCCTTGATGGGCTTGAGCTGCAGCAGGTCTCCTATGCACGTTGCCCCGTCGACCAGTGGCTCCCATTTGAGGGTCACCGCAGTCCCGTTGGTGAGCACGACTTGGGCCGCGTCGGCGTTCGGTGCGCGGCGAGCGCGTGCCGCGCAACGGCGGAGCTCCGCCTCATCCGTCGGTTCGACGAACCGGCCTGCCGCTGCGTTCGTGATCATGGTGCGCTCGGTGAGGAACACAACGGGACCCTTCGCCCTGCGGCGTTGCTGCAGAAACCGATGCAGCATGAGTCGTTCGGAGAGGCCGACGTCGTCGACGAGACGCAACTCGATCTCTCGTGCGGCACGGATGGCGAGAGGAAGCATCAGAGGGCTCGCGCCAGCGGTGAGTGAGGTCAGGTCGATCACACCGAGCAGGTGCGCGGAACGAGGATCGAAGATCGGCGCGCCCGCGCACGCCATGGTGGTGAGCGCATCGGAGAAGTGTTCGTCGCCTTCGACGACGGCCGGCGCGCGGAGTGCCAGCGCCGTCCCGATGCCGTTTGTGCCGACGACCTGCTCGGCGTAGACGAACCCCGGCGCGAGCAGGATCCGATCGAGACGCACCCGCAACGTTGCGTCCGCGACTCGGCGATCCACGACGTGGCCTCGATCGTTCGTCAGGATCACCCCCACGGGAGCCTCGCGGAGATCGACCGCGAGCTGATCGAGCACCGGGCGAGCCGCCCGAACGAGCAAACCGTCGGCGTCCACGTCTGCGTCGTACGGGACGTCCAAGTGGTCGGGTCGCAGCCCGGTGGTCGCGGATCGTTGCCATGACGCACCGATCTCCTCTCGCACCGCGAGCGCGTCATCTTGCCCCGCGATGAGTGCGTCGAGCGCGCCTCGAAGATCGTGCGACTGCGGGCGGCTCGTGTCCATGACGATGCTCATGCGACAAACCTCGCACAAGCCATCTTCGGCGTCTGCGCCGCCAGCAGGCATTTCGGAATTGCGGCTAGCTGCAATGCGACGGGAGGAATGGTTCACCATCCTGGTGTTCGCACTATGACGCCCGACTTGTTGATCGTCGACGACAACCTCCAGTTCCTCGCAGTGGCGCGCCGGCTTTTGGAGGGTGAAGGGATGAACGTCGTGGGGGTCGCATCAACGAGTGCCGACGCCCTCCGCTACGCGAACGAGCTTCACCCCGACGTGGCGCTGGTCGACGTCGACCTCGGCGAAGAAAGTGGCTTCGATCTGGCGCGACAGCTGACGGAAGGCGGCAAAGGACGTCGCGTGATCCTGATATCGGCCTACCCCGCGCAGGACCTCGAGGATCTGATCGAGATGAGCCCGGCGGCAGGCTTCCTGCCGAAGTCGCAGCTCTCGGCGAGAGCCATCCTCGACCTCCTCGCATTGACCGACGACCACGACGCTCGCTAGCGGATACCGTCCGTCTCGTGAGCGCGCTGGGGCGTGTGGTCGTCGCTTCGTCGACGCAACACGCTCGCCGGCGGCCCGTGTTGGGGTGGGTCCTCGGAGTCGGTGCCCCCACGCTGATCGTGGTCGGTTCGTTGCCGTTCCGGTCGTCCTTCGGCCTCGCGGGCGTCCTCTTCCTCACACTGCTGATCGTCGCCGCCACGTCGATGGTCGGCGGGGTCCGTCCCGCCGTCGCTGCCGTCGCGGTCGGCGTTCTGGCCGCCGCCTTGGCCGATGTCCCCCCGACCGGCAGCTTGCGCGTTCAGTACCAGGGCGACCTGGCCGCGCTGCTCGCGTTCGTCGTCGTCGGGGTCGGCATCGCCCTCCTCGTGGACGAGCTCGGAGAGCTCGCCGAGCAGCAGGCGGCGTTGCGTCGGGTGGCGACGATCGTGGCGCGCGACGCGCCGCCGGACGAGGTCTTCGCCGCGGTCGCCGAGCAAGTCGGGGAGTTGCTGCCGGTCGACATGACGAACCTGGGTCGCTTCGGAACCGACGGGACGATGACGGTCGTCGCCAGCTGGAATCGGGCCGGGGGCACCATCCCTGCCGTCGGCACGGTGATCGCACTGGGCGGCCGCAATCTCAGCACACTCGTGGCCCAGACGGGAACGTCCGCGCGCATGGACCGCTACGAGGAGTCGTCCGGCGCGGTCTCCACCGTCGCGCGCACGGTTGGTTCGCGTTCGGCCGTCGGGACGCCGATCTTCGTCGCCGGTCACCTGTGGGGCGTCATGATCGCGGCGTCGATTCAGGAACGACCTCTTCCACGTGACACGGAGGAACAGCTCGCCCGGTTCACCGACCTCCTCGCGACGGCAATCGCGAATGCCGAGGGTCGCAGCGAGCTCGCTGCGTCACGTGTCCGTGTCGTCACTGCCGCCGACGAAGCCCGACGACGCATCGAGCGCGATCTCCACGACGGCACACAGCAGCGACTGGTCTCACTTTCGCTCGAACTGCGTACGGCCGAGACGGCTGTGCCCCCCGAGATGACCGACGTCAGGGCGCAGTTGGCCGGCGTGGCCCAAGGTCTCACCGAAGCACTCGAAGATCTCCAGGAGATCGCTCGCGGGATCCACCCGGCGGTTTTGGCGAAGGGTGGCCTCGGGCCGGCGGTGAATGCGTTCGCCCGCCGGTCGGCCGTTCCGGTCGAACTCGACCTACGCGCCGATCGGCGGCTGCCAGAGCGGGTCGAAGTCGCTGCGTACTACGTCGTCGCCGAAGCGCTCACCAACGCAGCGAAGCACGCGCACGCGTCCGTCGTGCACATCGAGGTCGCCGTCGACGATCTCGGACTGCAACTCATGATCCGCGACGACGGCCGCGGCGGTGCCGACGCCACGCGGGGATCGGGCCTGATCGGTCTCCGGGACCGCGTGGAATCGCTGGGCGGACGGCTCGAGATCACGAGCGCGGTGGGTTCGGGCACGTCGCTCGCGGTGACCATTCCCATCGCTACGTCGTGATGGGCTCGCGTCGATGCGGAACGCCGGCGCGAGGCGCGTGATCTCGAGGACACGCATGGTGGGACGACTCGGATTTCGCAGGACGAGCGTGTAGCCGTCACGGTGAGCCCGTCGAGCGGTGTCGACCAGAACGCCGAGACCACTGGCGTCGAGCAACGTCACGCCCGACAGGTCGATCACGATCTGAGCGCGCGAACCCTCGCGGTAGCGGCACACCTGGACGGCGCCGAGCAGCCGGCGAAGTACGGGTGAGGAGGCGATGTCGACCTCCCCGCGCACCGAGACGACAGTGCTGCTGTCGGCTAGGTCAGCGACGGTCATGTAGAACGCGTGGACGGGCAGCACTTACATCCCCTCCGGCTGTGGACCCAGGACAGGGACGGCGCCCGTCATGATCCGGTCGATCTCCCACAGGTCGTCATCTTCGAGCTTCACGTCCGCCGCGCTGATGCTGTCGGCCAGATGGCCGGGCGTGCGGGCGCCCATGATCGCGACGTGGATCGCCGGATGGGCCAGCGTCCACGCAACGGCAAGCTCTGCGAGCGACAGTTCACGCGCGGCCGCAAACGCTTCGAGCTCCGCAACCACCGCGAGGTTGGCGGCGAAGGCTTCTCCGGCGAAGTCCGGGCTGTGGGAACGCCAGTCGCCCGGAGCGAAGGTCGTGTCGGGTGTCATCGCGCCACCGAGCAGGCCGTGGGCCAGCGCTCCGTACACGAGCACACCGATCTGGTGGTCTGCGCAGAAAGGAAGCAGGTCGATGTCGACGTCCTGACGGAACAGGTGATAGGGCGGCTGCACTGCGTCGACGGTGACGAAGCGCCGCAGCTGCTCGAGCTGGGCGACGTCGTAGTTGGAGACGCCGACGTATCGGATCTTCCCCTCCTCGACGAGCTCGGTGAGCGCGGCGCCGGTCTCGGCCGCAGGCGTTCGTGGATCGGGCCAGTGCACTTGGGACAGGTCGATGTAGTCGGTGGAGAGGTGGCGCAGGCTGTCCTCGACGCCCCTGCGCAGCCAGGCGGCGCTTGCGTCTCGCACGATCCCTCTGCCTGCTTGGCGTAGCCCGCCCTTGGTGGCGACCACGACGTCTTCGCGTCGCGACGTCGACCACAGCGCGTCGGCCAAGATCTGCTCCGCCTGCCCGAAGCCGTAGCCCTGCGCGGTGTCGAAGAAGTTGATGCCGAGGGCGACGGCGCCGTGGATGGTTCGGGTGGCGGCGCGGACGTCGACGGATCCCCAGTCGCCGCCGTACGACCACGTGCCGAGGGCGATGGTGGACACAACGAGGTCTGTTGTGCCCAAGCGAACGTGATGCATGTCGTCTCCTCTCGTCATCGCTTGCATCATGAAGACGAGCCGGCAACCCAACCTCTCGCGAGCGCGTAGTGGTCGCGACTACGTGCTCGAGGGATGTGCGAAGGGCCACCGCCGAGGGAGCGTGAGCGAGACGAACGACGTCCGCGAAGGAGACCCCCCTGTGACCTATTCGCTTCCTGACCTGCCGTACGACTACTCGGCCCTCGAACCCCACATCTCGGGGGAGATCGTCGAGCTGCACCACGACCG
>JBEEFX010000240.1:0-4336 GCA_041166365.1 Acidimicrobiaceae bacterium | reverse complement strand
CCGGCTTGGGCTACGGCGAACTTGGCCATCGCGCTGCCCAGCGTTCCTGCGACGCCGGCGAGCACCTCGCGGCGGCGGCTGCGACGGCGGGGGAGCGACAGAGCGAGCGCCACGGTCGTGCACACCTCGGCGCCCCGCCACAGCGGGCTCCCCTTATACGGGCCGACGTCGCGTACCTCGTGCTCGAGCGCGCGCGCCGCGGCCAGCTCACCCACCATCCCGGCGATGCCGTACCGGCGCAACACCCGCGCGGTCTCGTCGTCGCAGTCGCCGAGCTTCAGCAGCGATGCCGCGCCCGTGACACCCGACGCCGTGAACAGTGCCGGCAACGCCGCCGACGCGTCCTGCCACGCCGGCACGGCCGTCGACGCGACCAGCACCCCCGTGTACCCGGCGAGCGGCACGCCGGCCACGCCGGCAACCCCCGCCCCCAACGACGAGCCCAACACGGCCGACGCGCCCGCCGCCGGCCCGTACACCGCGAGCAACCACGACCCCATGCTCATCGGCGAGGACGGACGGAAGACCCGCAGCATGTTGGCGAACCGTTCCGGTCGCCCGAGGTCGGCGATCAAGCAGGCGGCACCGAGCGTCAGCGCCACGAGCGACAGCCGTGAACACCGCCGGCGCAACGGCTCGAACACGAGCCCCAGCGTCGACGACGCGCCGGCGACGCCGCCAAGGAAGAAGTACGCGGGGACGTACCACTTCCACACCGGACGCTTGAGCAGCGGCTGCTCGTAGTAGGTCATCGACGCGCCGACGCCGACCGACTCGAGGCGATCGCGGCGGCCGCCATGGCCACTCCCGCGGCGGCCATCGACCGCCACGCTCGTCCGATCGTCTTCGCCGGTGCGACCGGCGCGGAGGGCAGGTTGTACACCTCCGGCTCGTCCGTCAGCAGGAAGAAGGCGTGCAGCCCGTCCGTCCCCGGCTGGTCGGCGGCATCGGCGCCGTACAGGTACGCCTCGGTGTGGCCGGCCGCGTGCAACTCGCCGACTCGATCAGCAGCACGCGCCCGCAACTCCGACAGCTCGCCGAACACGATCGACTCCGTCGGACACGCCTGCGCGCACGCGGGCGTCATCCCGGAACCCAAACGGTCGTAGCAGAGCGTGCACTTCCACGCCCGGCCGTCGTCCTCCCGCCGGTCGATCACCCCGAACGGGCACGCCGACACGCAGTACCCGCAACCGTTGCAGATGTCCGGCTGCACGAACACCGAGTCGAACTCCGTTCGGATGATCGACCCGGTCGGGCAGGCCTCCAAGCACGCGGCGGTCTCGCAGTGCTTGCAGACGTCCGACATCATCAGCCAGGAGAACTTGTTGTCGCCCCCGTCGCCCGACGACGACGCCGGCTTCTCGATGAACGCCACGTGCCGCCACGTCGACGCGCCCAACTGCACCGTGTTGTCGTACGACATCCCGGTGAACGAGAAGCCGTCGTCCGGCAACTGGTTCCATTGCTTGCACGCGACCTCGCAGGCCTTGCAGCCGATGCAGACCGTGGTGTCGGTGAAGAAGCCGACGGTCACGCGCGCGACCGCCGCGACTCCGAAGGCCGCGCCGCGCGCCGGCCCGGCTGGATGTCCGCTGTCAACGCCTTCGACTCCTGGATCGACACGTTGGGATCGGCGACGAAGGCGATCAGATCGTTCGCCGAGTCGCCACGTACCAGCCCCGACGAGCCCCAGTGGTACGGCAACCCGATCTGATGCACGACCCGACGCCGTTTGCCGATGACCAACGGCGGGATCCGGGCAGTCACCAGCACGCGTGCCTCGATCGACGTGCGCTCCGTCGAGATCGTGGCCCATCCGCCGTTCACCAGGCCGCGCTCGGCCGCCAGCTCCGGTGACACCTCGCAGAAGAACTCCGGTTGCAACTCCGCCAACCAAGGCAGCCACCGCGACATCCCGCCCGCGGTGTGCTGCTCCGTCAACCGATAGGTCGTGACCGCGAACGGGTAGTCGGGGTCGGCGAACGGCCGGTGATACGGGTTGTCGACCCGCGTCCACTCGAGACGGGCCGGGTTGCGCTGCTGCCCGTACAGCGGGTTCGCCATCACCGACTCTTGCGGCTCGTAGTGCGTCGGCAGCGGCCCGTCGACGATGCCCGTGGGCGCGAACAGCCACCCCATCCCGTCGGACTGCATGATGAACGGCGTATCACCGGCGATCGTGTCGAGGCCGACCGCGTCGTCAGACGGTCGATACGACGGCGGACGGTCGACGATGAAGTCGGGCACGTCCTCGCCTGTCCACCGACCCTCGGACTCGTCCCACCACACGTACTTCTTGCGCTCCGACCACGGCGTCCCCGATGGATCGGCCGACGCCCGGTTGTACATGATGCGGCGGTCGGCGGGCCAGGCATACCCCCACTCGGCCCCTCCGACCCGACGCGCCCCTTTGTTGGCTCCGCCTGCGAACACACCGGAGTAGATCCAGCATCCGCAGGCCGTCGACCCGTCGTCCCGCAGCTCCACGAACGACGACACCGGCGAGCCGGACGTGACGTCGAAGCCGTTGATCTCCTTCAACACGTCGAGCACGTCGGGTTCGTCGTGCGGACCGACCGTCGGGTACGACCACGTCAGGTCGAGCAAAGGACGGTCCCGCGGCTCCGAGGATCCCTCGTACAACGCGCGCAAACGCAAGCCGAGGTGGTACATGAACCACAGCTCGCTCCGGCGATCACCCGCGGGCTCGATCGCCTTGTGGTGGAACTGCAACAGCCGCTGCGTGTTCGTGTACGTGCCGTCTTTCTCGGTGTGCGCGGCGGCGGGGAAGAAGAACACCTCCGTCTGACACGACGGGTCGGAACGCCAGAACTCCGCCGTCTCGATCACCGCGAAGTCGCGCACGACGAGCCAGTCCAGCTGCGCCAAACCGGCGCGCTGCAAGCCGCCGTGCATCGAGCCGACCACCGGGTTCTCACCCATGACGAAGTAGCCGCGCACCTTCCCGTCCGCCATGTCCGCGACGGTGGTCATGTGCGAGTGGTCGCCGGTCAACCGCGGCAGGTAGTCGTAACACCAGTCGTTCGCCTCGACCGCCGCCGGCCCCCACCACGCCTTCAACAGCGACACCGCGTACTTCGGGAACTCCGTCCACCATCCCGAGCTCGGCTGGTGATTCGACACATAGGAAGCGAACGTCGGGTCGTCGGACGCCTTGGGCATCGGCAGGTACCCGGGCAGCAGGTTGTACAGCGTCGGCACGTCCGTGGAGCCTTGGATGGTGGCGTGCCCGCGGAGCGCGAGGATGCCGCCGCCCGGCCGCCCGATGTTGCCGAGCAGCAGCTGCACGATCGCCGCGGTGCGGATGATCTGCACGCCCACCGTGTGTTGCGTCCACCCCACGGCGTAACAGAACGCCGACGTCCGCTCGCGCCCCGAGTTCGAGCACAGCGCGTCGCACACGGACAGGAACTGCTCCTCCGACACGCCACACACCTCGGCGACAATCGAGGGCGTGTAGCGCGAGTAGTGCCGTCGCAGCACCTGGAGAACGCATCGTGGATGCGTGAGCGTGGGGTCGCGGTAGACGTCCTCGTGGAGCCCTCCGCCTTCATGCGACTCACCGGCACGGTCGTCATCGTCCTTCCCCGACTCGTACAGCCATGTAGTCGGGTCGCTGAACAGCCCGTCGAGGTCTTCGGTGTCCTGGAAGTCCTCTCGCAGGATGGCCGACGCGTTGGTGTACGCCACGACGTACTCCCGGAAGTACTTCTCCTCCGAGAGGATGTGGTTCACGATCCCGCCGAGGAACGCGATGTCACTGCCGGCGCGCAGGGGCACGTGGATGTCGGCCACCGCGGAAGTGCGCGTGAAGCGCGGATCGACATGGATGACCTTCGCGCCGCGCGCCTTGGCCTCCATCACCCACTGGAACCCGACCGGATGGCACTCGGCCATGTTCGAGCCCTGGATGACGATGCAGTCGCTGTTGGCGAGATCCTGCTGGAAGGTCGTGGCGCCACCGCGACCGAATGAGGTCCCCAGACCGGGGACCGTCGAGGAATGTCATATGCGCGCCTGGTTCTCGATCTGGATCGCGCCCATGGCGCTGTAGAGCTTCTTCATGAGGTAGTTCTCCTCGTTGTCGAGGGTCGCCCCTCCGAGGCTCGCTATCCCCATGGTCCGGTTCACCCGGTGCCGGTTCCCGGGCGGGCCGTCCTCCTCCTGCCAGCCGTTGCGCCGGGACTCCAGCACGCGGTCGGCGATCATCTCCATCGCCGTGTCGAGGTCGAGGTCCTCCCAGTCCGTCGCGTACGGACGTCGGTACCGGATCTTCGTGACGCGGGTGGAGCTGGTCACCAGCTGCTTGCTG
>JBEEFX010000239.1:0-5361 GCA_041166365.1 Acidimicrobiaceae bacterium | reverse complement strand
CTCGCCGACGCGGACGCGGTCGTCCGCGGCCGGGTGGCCGAGGTCGCGCCGGGTGCCCTCGCGCCGGCGGCCGCGCACACGCTGCTGCGCGCCTTGCTCCTCGATCGCGATCCGACGGTGATCGAAGTGGCGGCATGGGCGTGCGGCGAGGTCGCCGAACCCGATCCGGTCACGGTGTCGGAGCTCGCCGCCCTGGCCGTCGATCACCGCGACGCTCTCGTGCGCGAGGCGGCCGTCGCCGCACTCGGCGCGATCGGCGATGCTGCTGCGTTGCCGGCGATCCTCGCCGCGACATCGGACAAGCCCGCAGTACGCCGGCGCGCCGTGCTGGCCCTCGCCCCGTTCGAAGGACCCGAGGTCGACGCCGCCTTGCACCGGGCGCTCACCGATAGGGACTGGCAGGTGCGCCAGGCGGCCGAAGACCTCCTCGCTGAGTGACCCGACCGGATTTCCCCTGGCAGAACGACACAATTTGGTGTCGTTCTGCCAGGGAAAACGAGTTCACCGCTCCGCCCCGCCGCCCACCCTCTTCGGAGCGGCTGCGCCGCCACTAGCTTCCTCTGATGGCAGATCACCACGCGGCATGGGTCGACCGCGACGCCGCCGTCGTGTGGCACGGCTTCACGCAGATGTCGGTCTACGCCGACAACTCGCCGATCATCATCGAGCGCGCCGAGGGCCGCGAGTTGATCGACGTGGACGGCCGCCGCTATCTCGACGCCATCTCGTCGCTGTGGGTCGTGACCCTCGGACACCGGGTTGCGGAGCTCGACGACGCGGTACGCGCCCAGGTCGATCGCGTCGCCCACTCGACGATGTTGGGCAACGGCAACCGCGTGACGATCGAGCTCGCCGAGGCCCTGGCCGCGGTGGTCCCCGTCGACGAGCCGCACTTCCTCTTCGCATCCGACGGGGCGGCCGCCGTCGAGCAGGCCATCAAGATCGCCTTTCAGTACTGGACGAACCACGGCATCAGTGGTCGCACCTCGTACCTCGCCTTCGGCGGCGCCTATCACGGAGACACGCTCGGCTCGCTGTCCGTTGGCGACGGCGGCTTCGGCACGGAGGTGTTCGATCCGCTGCGCTTCCCCGTTCGCCGCGTCGCGAGCGGTGACACCTCCGCGGCGGTGACCGCCATCGAGGAACATGCCGGCGAGCTCGCGGCGGTCGTGCTCGAACCGCTCGTGCAGGGCGCGTCGGGGATGTTGCTCAACGAGCCGTCGTTCGTGCGGGCCGTCGCCGACGCGTGCGCGCGTCACGACGTGCTGCTCATCCGTGACGAGGTCGCCACGGGCTTCGGGCGCACGGGCACGCTGTTCGCGGTCGAGCAATGCGACGTGCGCCCCGACCTGCTGTGCCTCGGCAAGGGTCTCACGGGCGGCTATCTGGCGATGGCAGCCACGGTGGCGTCCCGCCGCGTGTACGACGCGTTCCTCGGCCCTGACCTCTCGGAAAAGACGCTGTACCACGGTCACTCGTTCAGCGGGAACGCACTCGCCGCCGCGGTTGCGCTCAGACACCTCGAACTCATCGCCGAGTGGAACGTGCTCGACAACGTGCAGGCGCGCAGCGCGCAGCTTTCCGCGCGTCTCACGGCAGATGTCGCGTCGCGGCCCGGCGTCAAGGAGATCCGCCAGCGCGGCCTCATGACGGGCATCGAGCTCGCCCCACCGGCAGACGGCCTGCGCTGGGGGCGGTTGGTGTCCGCGGCGTGTGTTCGGCGCGGCGTGCTGATCCGTCCGCTCGGCGACGTGATAGTGCTCATGCCGCCGCTCACCATCACCGCCGAGGAGATCGACCGCATCGTCGACGCCGTCAGCGCCGCCATCGAGGAAGTGAGCGGCGCGTGACGACCGGGGGCTGGACGGACCGGGTTGCCGCTCGCAACCGTGTCATCGCCGACGCCGGACAGTGGCGCACGCTCCGCACGCTCGACGGGCCCGGCCCCGCGTTCACCCTCGACGACGGCCGCGCCATCGTGTCGTTCGCGTCGAACGACTACCTCGGGCTGTCACAGCACCCGACGGTGGTGCACGCCGCCGCGGAGGCGCTCGCCCGTTGGGGCAGCGGCTCGGGCTCGGCGCGCTTGATCGTCGGCTCGCGCCCGGTGCACCGCGAGCTCGAACGCGAGCTCGCCGATTGGAAGGACATGGAGGCGGCGCTCCTGTTCCCCACCGGCTTCGCGGCGAACCTGGGGGTGCTGACGACCTTCGCCACTGATGGCGTGTTGGTCGTGAGCGACGAGCTCAACCACGCGTCGATCATCGACGGTTGCCGGTTGGCCCGCGGTCGGGTCGAGATCGCCCGGCATCGCGACGTTGCTCACGTCGACGCGCTGCTCACGGCGCACGATGGCCCGTCGATCGTCGTCACGGACACCGTCTTCTCGATGGACGGCGACGAAGCTCAACTCGACGATCTGCTCGAGGTCTGCGCCCGCCATCGCTCGTTGCTCATGATCGACGAAGCCCACGCGGTGCTGGGGCCAGAGATCCCCGAGTACCCCGACCTCCTGCGAGTCGGGACGTTGTCGAAGACGCTTGGCTCGCTCGGCGGGTTCGTCGCCGGTCCGCGCCCGTTCATCGACCTCCTGATCAACGCCGCCCGGCCGTTCATCTTCACGACCGCGCCGACACCCGCGGACAGCGCCGCCGCGCTCGCCGCGCTGCTTGTATTGCGGTCGAGCGAAGGCGAGGCACTGGTGGCGCGGCTCCGCGCTCACGTCGAACGCATCGCGGCCGGTCATCCTTCGCCGATCGTGCCGATCGTGCTCGGCGACGAACAGCGGGCGCTGGACGCATCGGTTCGATTGCTCGACGAACACGGCCTGCTGGTGCCCGCCATCCGGCCGCCCACGGTTGCGCCCGGCACGTCGCGCCTGCGAATCGCGCTGTCCGCCGCGCACACGGACGACGAGGTCGATCGACTGGCCAAGGCCCTCGTCGAGTTGTGAGGCTCGTCGCGTGCACGGGCACCGGCACCGAGATCGGCAAGACCTGGCTGGGGGCGACGGTGCTGTCCGCGCTCCGCGCCGGCGGGCTCCGCGTCGCCGCGCGGAAGCCGGCCCAGTCGTTCGACAGCGCGGCGACCGGCCCGACTGACGCCGACGTGCTCGCCACGGCGACCGGCGAGCATCCCCACGACGTGTGCCCCGCGCATCGCTGGTATCCGGTGGCCATGGCTCCTCCGATGGCCGCGGCCGTGCTCGAGCGGGAGGCATTCACGGTCGACGACCTGGTCGCCGAGCTGCACTGGCCGACACCCGAACCGGACGTGCGGTGGCTCGAGACCGTCGGCGGTGTCCGCTCGCCGATCGCGTTCGACGGTGACAGCGCGGACCTGTGCGCGGCCATCGAACCAGACGTCGTCGTCCTGGTCGCCGACGCCGGCCTCGGCACCATCAACTCGGTGCGTTTGTCCGCACACGCGTTGGCGCCGTGGCCACTGCTCGTCTACCTCAACCACTACGACGAGACCGACGAGCTGCACGCGTTGAACCACGCGTGGCTGGCCGACCGGGACGGCTTCGACGTGATCACGGCGCCGCGCACGCTCGCCGAACGTTTGACTTGATGACGACGAGGGCAGCGTGACGGCGTGACCGGGCGGGGCGTGATCTTCGTCAACCCCAGCTCCGGTAGCGGGACCGAGATCGACGACATGACGGAGAAGTTCGAAGGCCACGAGGTCGTCGAGTGTGAGCCGGAAGGCTTCGCCGAGCAGCTGCGCAAGCGGCTGAGTGGTGACGATACGCCGCGGTTCGTCGGAGTGGCCGGCGGCGACGGCACGATCCGTACTGCGGTCGAGGTGTTGCTCGACACCTCAGCGGCGACACCGTTGCTCGCGATACCCGCCGGTACGCGTAACCATTTCGCGCGCGATGTCGGCATCGAGACGATCGACGACGCGCTCGCCGCGGCATCCGCGGGCCGGACCGCCACCGTCGACGCCGCCACGGTGAACGACACCTGGTTCATCAACAACTCGAGCGTGGGGGTGTATCCGCGGCTCGTCGCCCATCGGGAGGCGCGCGAGTCGCGCATGCCGAAAGGTGTCGCGGCCATCCAGGCCGCGTGGCACCAGTTGCGGTTCGGGCGTCATCTGCGCCTCCAGGTGGACGGCACGACGTGCAAGGTCTGGGCGGTGTTCGTCGGTAACAACTGCTACGGCGAATCGCTCCGCGAGCTGACCGGACGGGAACGGCTGGACGAGGGCGTGCTCGACGTCCGCATCGCCCACGCCGACCGGCGACTGTCGCGGCTGCGGATCGTCGGCGCGGTGCTCTTCGGCCGGCTCGACCACTCGCCGTTGATCGACCGCAAGCAGTGCACCTCCGTGCAACTCGACCTGGGCCACGAGGTGAACGTGGCACTCGACGGTGAGATCGCACCGATCGAATCACCGTTGCGCTACGAGTCGCATCCGGGCGCGCTGACCGTCCTCGTCACGCCATAGCGTCCGACGGTTCCGCGGCGGGCGCACCGATCGCAAGATTCAGCGGCGGGCGCCCATGAACATGCTCTTGAGCCGGTCGTAGTTCTCGATCACGCGACCGGCGCCGATCACGACACATTCGAGCGGGGCGTCGACGAGGTGCACCGGGATCTCCGTCTCCTCCGAGATCCGCAAGTCGAACCCGCGCAGCATCCCGCCGCCACCGACGAGGTACATGCCGCGGACGATGAGATCCTGCGCCAGCTCCGGGGGCGCCTGCCCGAGGCACGCGATCACCGAATCGACGACCGCGGCCACCTGTTCGTCGATGGCCTCGCGGCACTCCTCCGGCGACAGGATCACGGTCTTCGGCAGCCCGCTCATGAGGTCGCGGCCCCGCACCTCCGCCTTGAACTCGTCGAGCGTCGGATACGCCGAGCCGATGGCGACCTTGATCTCCTCCGCGGTGCGCTCGCCGACGGCGATGCCGTACTCGCGGCGTACATAGGTCTGGATGGCGGCGTCGATGTCGAAGGAGCCGACGCGCACCGCCTGCAACGCCACGATGCCGCCGAGGGAGATGAGCGCGGTCTCCGACGTTCCGCCGCCGACGTCGATGACCATGTTGCCCACCGGTTCGTTGATCGGCAGGCCGGCGCCGATGGCCGCAGCCATCGGCTGCTCGATGAGTTGCGCGTCGGCCGCGCCGGCGCGGCGCGCCGCTTCGGTGACCGCGCGGCGCTCGACCTCGGTGATCGCCGACGGCACGCAGATGACGACACGAGGTCGGTTGAAGCGGTTGACACCCACGCGTTGCAAGAGCAGGCGGATCATCCGCTGCGTGATGTCGAAGTCCGTGATGGCCCCGCCGCGCAAAGGCCGCACGGCGACGATGTAGCCCGGCGTGCGGCCGATCATCTGCCAGGC
>JBEEFX010000238.1:0-2828 GCA_041166365.1 Acidimicrobiaceae bacterium | reverse complement strand
TCGCCCTCGGTGTCGAGCGTCAAGACCCCGGTGATCTCGAGTGTGGGGCCGTTGTAGACGCCCGGCTTCAGGGTCGTTCCGCCGAGCTCCACCTCGACCAGCGTCGGGGGCCCCGCGCCCGCCGCTTCGTCGTACGCGGTGACGAGGTCGACCTTCGCCTGTGCGGTGACGTCGTCTCCGTAGTGATTCGTTCCCGTCAGCGTGACCGAGTCGAATCCCGTCTCCGCCGGGTTCGCGTAGGTGCCGACGTCGCCGGTGATCGTGGTCGCGTTGGCGTTCGTGATTCCTTCTCCGGCGAGCACTGCGAACGGGTCCGCGGTCCGGAGACCGACCGGCTCCTGCGCCGCGCTGCTGACTCCGGGGAAGAGGGCCCCGACACCCAGCGCCATGATGCTGAGGGCGGCGATTCGTCCGGCGAGACGGCGTTGCCGTTGGGGCGCGGCGAGTGACGTGACGGTGTCGGTGGACAGCATGAATTTTCCTCTTCCGGTAGGGCGGAGAGGTCGCGTCATGCCTGTCGACGAGGCCCACTGTGGGCCCTGAGTTCAAACCAGGCGTCCCCTCTCGGGGGCACTGCTGTTCGTATCGGCCGTTGCCATCGCTCAACTGAAGGGGTATCGCCCGGTGGCCGAGCCGCCTCATCGATTTGTCGGGCCCACTGTGGGCGAGCGCCTCCGGGGATAGGGTCCGCACTCGAGTCGAGGACTCGACGTGAACAAGGGGGATGACCGTGGCCAAAGCAGCTGGCTCGATCCTGGGGAACCCGGTGCAGCGACTGGAGGATCCCGCGTTGCTCACGGGTTCAGCGAAGTACGTCGACGACCTCGCCACCGATCAGGCCGCGCACGTCATGTTCGTGCGTTCGACGGTTGCGCACGGCACGGTCCGCAGTGTCGACGTGTCCGGAGCGGAGTCGATGCCCGGAGTCATCGCGGTGTACCACGCCGGCAACGCCCTCGGCCTCACGCCGTTCCAGAGCTTCCCGATGGTGGCCGAGACGTTCAATCGTCCGGTCTTCGCAGGTGAGACGGTCCGCTTCGTCGGCGACATCGTGGCCGCGGTGGTGGCCGAGACGCGGGCGCAGGCGGTCGACGCGCTGGAAGCTGTTGTCGTCGACATCGACCCGCTGCCCGCGGTCGTCAGCGGGCCCGACGCCCTGGCTGAGGGCGCACCGGTGCTGTTCGCCGATGCGGGTGCAAACGTGTGCTTCGCCACTGCCTTCGGAGAGGACACCGACCCGCTGGAGGGAGCGGACGTCGTGGCCGAGGTCGCGATGGTGAGCCAGCGGCTTGCGGGCGTGCCCATGGAGACGAACGGCTGCCTCATGGTGCCGAACGAGACGGCGGACGGCACGCTCACCGCGTGGGTGTCGCATCAGGCCCCACACTCGATGCACCCGGCGCTGGCTGCCGCGGTCGGTCTCGATCCGGCGGCCGTTCGAGTCGTGTGCCCGTGGGTCGGTGGTGGCTTCGGACCGAAAGCCGCGGTCTACGTCGAGTTCCTCATCACGGCCAAGGCCGCGATGACTCTCGGACGCTCCGTGAAGTGGACGCCCACGCGTTCCGAGGACATGGTCTCGCTCGTTCACGGCCGGGACTTCACGATGACGGCGAAGCTCGGGCTCACCCGCGACGGCAAGATCGTGGGGCTCGACGCGAACGTCATCGCCTCGGCGGGCGCGTATCCCGCGATCGGCGCGGTGCTCCCACTGCTCACCCAGACGATGTCCGTCGGCGTGTACGACGTGCCCAAGGTCCGGTTCCAGGGAACTTCGGTCACCACCAACACGACGCCCGTCGGTGCGTACCGCGGAGCCGGCCGGCCCGAAGCGACCCAACTGATCGAACGGGTCCTCGACGTCGCCGCCGACCAACTGGGCATCGATCCCGCCGAGATCCGCCGCCGGAACTTCCTCGACCCGGCGGCGTTCCCGCTCACGACGACCACCGGCGGCGAGTACGACTCGGGCGAGTACGCCAAGGCCCTCGACGCGGCGCTCGCCGCGTCTGGCTACGACGAGCTGCGCGCGGAGCAGGAGCGCCGCCGGGCGGCGGGCGACCCGATTGCGCTCGGCATCGGTGTGTCGACGTACGTCGAGGTCACGGCACCGCTCGGCCTGCACGTCGAGTACGGCGCCGTCGAGGTACACGATGACGGGTCGGCGTCGATGGCCGTCGGCACCAGCGTCCACGGGCAGGGCCACCACACCGCCTTCGCCATGATCGTGAGCGATCTGCTCGGCATCCCGATGGACAAGATCTCGCTCATCAACTCCGACACCGCTCTGGTGCCGACGGGCGCGGGCACGCTCGGCTCTCGGTCGTTGCAGACCGCCGGTAGCGCGGTGCACGTGGCTTCGACCGAGGTGCTGGCCCGCGCGAAGCAGATCGCCGCGCATCTGCTCGAGGCCAGCGTCGACGACGTCGTTGTCGGCGATGGCGGCCTGAGCATCGCCGGTGTCCCGGCCCGCACGTTGACCTGGCCCGAGCTGGCCGTCGCCTCGCGCGACGCCGAGCGTCTACCAGACGGTCTGGACGCGGGCCCGTTGCGGCACGAAGGCAACTTCGACGGCACGAACTCGACGTTCCCGTTCGGTGCGCACGTGTCGGTCGTGGAAGTCGACACCGAGACAGGCGACGTGCGGATGAAGCGGCACATCGCGGTGGACGACTGCGGTCGGATCCTCAACCCGCTGCTCGTGCGCGGCCAGCAACACGGAGGCATCGCGCAGGGCGCCGCGCAGGCGCTCTACGAGTGGGTGCAGTACGACGCCGACGGCAACCCGCTCACCGCGAACCTCATGGACTACGCGATCCCCTCGGCGGCCG
>JBEEFX010000237.1:0-3684 GCA_041166365.1 Acidimicrobiaceae bacterium | reverse complement strand
GGTCCTGGTCGGACCGACCACCGTCGCGGCGACACGCCAGGTGGTGCAATACACCTCGCTCGGGCCGCTCACGGTGAGGGGCCGCGAGGAGCCCATCGAAGTGTGCATCGCCGAGGACGTTCTGTTGCCGCCGGGTGCTCGGCCCAATCGAGGTCGTGCCCCGCTCGTCGGCCGCGACGCGGAGCTGGGCCTCATGGGGCACGCCATCAACACGGCGGTCAACCGTCGACGCGCGCATTTGCTGCTGCTGATCGGCGAGGCCGGCATGGGCAAGACCCGTGTTGCCGAGGAAGCCGCGACGGCCGCCCACTGCGACCACGACGCGCTCGTGCTCGAAGGCCGGTGCGTCCCGTACGGCGAGGCCAACGTGTGGTGGCCCGTCGCCGAAGCGCTGCGCGCGGGCTGCGGAATCACCGCCGACGACTCGACGGAGGTCGCGCACGAGCGCTGTACCGAGTCGGTTCGCGCCGCGTTGGGTGACTCGCTGGTCGTCGAGGTGGAGCGCGTCACGAACGGGCTGCTGCACCTCATGGGCTACGAGGGCCCGCTGCGCGACATCGATCCGACGCGTGCACGCGAAGAAATGGTGCGCTCGCTGTTCACGTTCGTCGAATCGGCGACACGTCAGCGGCCAATGATCGTTTTGCTCTCCGACCTGCACTGGGCCGACGACATCGTGCTCGAGCGCATGGACGAGTTGCTCGAGCGGGTTGCCAATCAGCCGTTCGTGTTGATCGCCACCGCACGTCACTCACTCCTCGAGCGCTGGAACCCGAAGCCCGGCCGCCACAACGCGATCGTGCTCAACCTCGATCCCCTCGATCGCGATGCCGCGACCGCGCTGCTCGGAGCACTCGTCGAAGGAGATCTGCCTGCCGACCTTCGCGATGTGCTGCTCGATCGCAGCGGCGGCAATCCCTTCTACCTGGAAGAGCTCGTGTCATTGCTGAGCGAAGCCGGAATGGTGGGTGGTCCCGGCGGGTCGACCGGACGCACGGATCTGCCCGACACGCTGCGAGGGCTCGTCGCGGCCCGGCTCGACGGGCTCAGCCACGACGAGCGGCGCACGCTCGACGACGCGGCGGTGATCGGCCGACGCGGTCCGACCGAAGCACTTCGGATCATGGCGCGCGAGGCGCACGGCATTCCCGACGTCAATGCGGCCATAGACGGCTTGGTCACCAAGGACGTGCTCGTCATCGAGGACGGCGTCTGGTCGTTCCGCTCCGACCTCGTCCGCGAGGTCGCATACGGGATGCTGACGAAGGCCGATCGCGTCCGGCGCCACGCCGGCATCGCGAAGTGGATGGAGGTCCACCACAAAGACGGCGCCGCCGATGTCGACCGCATCGCGCACCACTACGCGCTGGCCGCGGCTCTCGTCGCCGAGATCGGCACGGTCCCACAGTTCGGGGGCCTCGAGCACACCGTGAGCCTCGACGCCGATGATCTCGTGGAGCGCGCGGTCGTGTGGCTCGAGCGCGCGGTGGAGCAGTCCGAGGCCGGCGAGTTGCACATGGTCACCGTGCAGCTGGCGACACAGGCCCTCGACCTCGGCGACCTCCTGGCCGACGCCCGGCTGCGCTTCCTACTTGCTCGAGCGCGCGCCACGATCCAGCTGCGTGAGTTGGACTCGGCACGCGACGACCTCGACCACGCACTGGAGGCGGCCAGCGACGAGGGCGGCCGCGCCCGCGTGTTGCTGGTGCGCGGCGATCTCGAGCAGAAGGCCGGCGAGCTCGATGCTTCGGTGGTCAGCCTCGAGTCGGCGATCGACACCTTCCGGGTCCTCGGCGACGAGTGCGGGACCGCCGACGGATTGCGGGCTCTCGGCATGACGCTCATGTTCCAGGATCAGAACGCGCGGGCCGAGGCCGCGTTCAGCGATGCGCTGGAGTTGTACAAGGCCGTCGGCGATCTTCGCGGCGAGGCGTGGGCGCTGCAGAACCTCGCATGGCTCGCGTTCAGCCAGGGACGCGCCGATCGCGCCGACGCATGGCTCCAGGAGTCAGCGGCGACGTTCTCCGAGATCGGTGACGCGGGCGGCCTCGGCTGGGCGCTCGGGCTGCTCGCATGGGTCCGCTTCCACCAAGGCCGCTACGGCGAAGCCGAACGCCTGGCCGAGCAGATGCTCGGTGAAGCGCGCGAGCGGGGCGACCGCTGGGCCGTCGGCATGATGCTCGTGCTGCTCGCCGCGCTGCGCCTCTTCTCCGGACGGGCCGCGTCGGCGATCGAACCGGCTCGCGAAGCCCGCGCCCTGTTCTCGTCGATGGCGGACTGGTACGGCAGCGGCAACGCGCTCGGGGTGCTCGCTCGGGCCCTTCTCGCCACCGGACGGATCGACGAAGCCTTCAGCGTGCTCGAGGAGATGAATCTCCTCGGTCCGGAGTCGCGGCCGGACCAATGGGCTCCTCTCCTCAGCTCGGTCGCCGCCGCCCAGGTGGGTCGTCCGGATTCCGCCAATCACATCGATCTCGAGGCCATCGACCCGGAGCACGAGCCCGGGCAGATCGGCTTCACCGACGCGATCATCGCCTTCGGGCTGATGCGCGTCCAGCGGGGCGACGCCGCCGGCGCGGTGAACCTGCTCGAGCCGGTGGTGCAGCAGTCACCCTCGTTGAACGCCAACGCGACATCGGCGCTCGCACTCGCGCTCGCGGCGGCGGGCCGGCCCGCCGAAGCAATCGCACGCGCCGACCAGGTGATCGCGGCGGACAGCGGCACCTACTCCGACATGACCGTCGCACTCGAGGCAAAGGGCCTCGCGCTCGCGCAGCAGGGCGACGCCGACGGCTCCGCCGGCGCGTTCCAAGAAGCGCGAACCGTCGTTGACGCGACCGACGACGTCCTCACGCGCGCGCTGTTGAAGCTCGCTGAGGGCAGCGCGCTCGAGGCCGTCGGCGACCGCCGAGCCGCCGCCGTGCGGTCCGGCGCCGACGACGACCTCGACGCACTTGGTCTGAGCGACACCGCATGGCGAGTCGCGTTCTCGGTCGCCGCCTCCGGCGTCGACCTCGTTGCCCCTTGACTACTTGTCAGGCTGAGGCGTGACCCGCAGGTAGGGCTTCAATGTTTTCCAGCCCTTCGGGAACTTCGCCTTCGCGTCCTCGTCGGACACCGCCGGCACGATGATCACGTCTTCACCGTTCTTCCAGTTCACCGGGGTGGCCACGCTGTAGTTGGCCGTGAGTTGGAGCGAGTCGATGACGCGCAGGATCTCGTCGAAGTTGCGGCCGGTCGAGGCGGGGTAGGTGATCGTGAGCTTGATCTTGTTGTCCGGTCCGATGACGAACACGGAGCGCACGGTGGTGGTCTCGCTCGCGTTCGGGTGGATCATGTCGTAGAGGTCGGACACCTTGCGGTCCGTGTCGGCGATGATCGGGAAGTTGGGTCGGGTGCCCTGGGTCTCCTCGATGTCGTTGGCCCAGCCCTCGTGGTTCTCGGGGGAGTCGACAGACAGGCCGATGACCTTGACGTTGCGCTTCTCGAACTCCGGCTTGAGCTTGGCCGTGTAGCCGAGCTCCGTCGTGCACACGGGGGTGAAGTCCTTCGGGTGGGAGAAGAGCACGCCCCACCCGTCGCCGAGGTACTCGTGGAGGTTGATCGTGCCGGCGGTGCTCTCCGCCGTGAAGTTGGGGGCCTCGTCGCCGAGTCGGATTGCCATGATGCCTCCAGGTGGTGAGG
>JBEEFX010000236.1:0-6204 GCA_041166365.1 Acidimicrobiaceae bacterium | reverse complement strand
GCGACATCGGGTACAACTTCCTGATCGACCGCTATGGCCAGGTCTTCGAGGGCCGCTATGGCGGCATCGATCAGCCCGTGATCGGCGCACACGCCGGCGGTTTCAACGCGGAGAGCACCGGCGTCTCGATGATCGGCGACTTCACGTCGTCATCGGTGCCCGGACCGATGTACCAGGCGCTGCGGAAGTTGCTCGACTGGAAGCTCGCGTTCCACTACATCGATCCGAAAGGCTGGACCTCGCACACCGTCGGCGAGAGCGACTGCAACTGCCAGCGGTGGGCGCCCGGGACGACCATCCCCATGCCGACGATCAACGGCCACGGGGACCTCGACTACACCTCGTGCCCGGGCGGGTTCATCTACAGCATCATGGACCAGCTGCGAAACGACGTCGCCTCCGACATCGCCAGCCAGGGTCTCGCGCAGTGGACCTGCCAATGGGACCAGCCGACGGACTTCGGACCGGGTGCCGTGTCGAGGAAGCCCGGCGAGGACGACGTGTTCATTCGAGGGGCCGACGGCCATCTGTGGCACGGGTACGCAGTGACGCCGACCCTCCGCGGCTGGGCCGACATCGGCGGCGTGCTCACCTCTGACCCTGACGCGGTCTCGTCGGCCGGCGGCCGGATCGACGTGGTCGTCCGCGGAACCGACAACGGCGCGTGGCACAACGTGTGGACCGGGACGGCCTGGACCGGTTGGGAGTCCCTCGGGGGGTATCTCGGCTCTGGGCTCAGCATCACGTCGTGGGGCCCGAATCACTTCGCCGTGTTCGGCTGCGGCCGCGACGGTGCGATCTGGACTCGGTCATGGAATGGCGCCGGTTGGGGTGACTGGACCTCGCTCGGCGGTGCTGTCCACTCGGCGCCGGACGCGACGTCCGATGGTGTCGGTCGCCTCGATGTCGTCGTGCGCTGGCGCGACCGCGGGATGTACCGGAACTCGTTCCGCAACGGGGCGTGGGGAGGGTGGACCTCGGTCGGCGGGATCATGACGTCGGGCGGCGGCATCTCGGCGACTGCGGTCGACACGCTCCAAGCCGTCACGCTCGGCACGGACAGCGGGGTGTGGATCAATCGCTCGTATGGAGGCGGGCTGACCGGGTGGTTCTCGCTCGGGGGCGTCGGAGTCTCGGATCCGGACATCACGAAGACGGGGCCGAACTCCTTCGTCGTGACGGTCAAGGGCACCGACGGCCGGTACTACCAACGTGGGTTCAACGGCGCGACCTGGAACGACTGGCACCCGATCTGAAAACGATCGAGACCCCGGAGCTCGTGGAGCTCCGGGGTCTCGAGATCGAATCAGCGAACCTCAGCTGAGGGGGCTCCACCCCGACCAGCTCGTGCCGCCGAAGGAGTTCTGGTACACGACGTTGCCTGCGCCCCGAACCACGACGTACAGCTGGTTCGGTGCCGGCGAGGCTGCGTCGGACGCCGATGTCAGCACGCCACCGAGTGATGTCCAGCCGGTCCAGGCCGTCCCCGTGAACGACCGGGTCCAGAGGGCGCCGTCGGTACCCCGGGAGAAGATGGAGAGGCGATTCGTTCCCGCCGAGATGGAGCTCGGGCTCGACGTGGTCACGCCTCCGAGGCTCTCCCAGCCGCTCCAGTTGCCGTTCGTCAACCAGCGGTGCCACACACCGCCGTCCGTGCCTCGAGCGAACACGTCGAGTCGGCCGGCGCTCCATGCCGCGGCGTCAGGGGCGGACAGCACGAGGCCGCCGAGCGATGACCAGCCGGTCCATCCCGACCCGGTGAACGATCGGGTCCAGACGCCACCGTCGGTGCCGCGTCCGAAGAGGTCGATGCGGTTCGGGCCCCATGATGCGGCGCCGACCGCCGAGGTCAGCACACCGCCGAGCGAGTTCCACGGGCCCCATGCGCCGGAGCTGTAGGAGCGGTACCACACGCCTTTGTCGATGCCGATGACGAAGACCGAGATGTTCCCGGTGCCCCACGACGTCGCAGACGGTTCCGACATCAGCATGCCGCCGAGCGACGTCCATCCTGACCACTTGGACCCGTCCCACGTCTTCTGCCAGAGGGCGCCGTCGTCACCGCGCTTGAACACGTCGGTGTGCGTCGATCCCCAGCTCGTCGTCGCGGGTGTGAGTGTCGAGTAGAAGTCGGGTGCGGGCGGCGGCGGCGGTGGCGGCGGTGGTGTTGCGAGCGCCGGGCCGTTCACGAAGTCGACGGTCACCCAGATCCGTCCAGCGCCATCGCGCACCGTTCCGATGCCCACCCGGTTGTAGTCGCCGACGATGTTGGCCCGGTGAGCAGGCGAGTTGATGAACGCGTTCTGGATGTCGATGACCGTGGGCCCGAAGCCGACGTTCTCGCCGATGCGGGTCCACTCGGAGGTCACCCGCGAGTTGATCTGGTTCACGAGGTCCGGGTTGTGGGCCAGCGTCGCGGAGTTCGACATCTGGAGGGACCATTCCCTCGCGACCTGCGACGCGGCGGGGTCGTACTGGAGGTCGGCCAGGCCGTTCGCTCCGCGGTAGGCATTCGTTGCATCGAGGAATCCCTGCTCGTCCGAGACGGCCGCGCTGGCAGGGGACGCGCCGGCCGCGACGAGAGCGACGGCGAGCAACAGCAGGGACATGATCGTCAAGATCACGTGCGAAAGTGTGCGGCGGCGGGCGATCATCTTTTCGGGCTCCAGGGGTCCGGTGGGGTGCTATGCGTATCGACGGAGGGCCCGAGGAACTTGAGAGTCGGTAGTCCCTCCGGTTCGAGGTGCGCATTCGGACCTCGGGTTCGGGCGCTTTTGCCGGGCTTCGTCGGATCCAGCGATCGACGAAGTGAGCATCTACGCCGATTTCGGTCCGCTCGGACCATGACGAGCTAGTCCGGACGGGTGGTCATCACCCGCGGGGTTCGAGTGCCGCTGACGACGTGGCCGACGCGAGTAACTTCCGGAGAAGGCGGAGTCGATCGAAGGAGCCCTCCTCGTTGTCCCACGCCCTTCGTTCCCCCAAAGCCGGCGTCGGCGGCGTACGTGCAGTCGTCACGGCCGTCGTCGTGATCGCCTTGGTCAGCGTCGGCAGCGCCGTTGCCGCGTCCAACGCCGTAGCGGCGCCGAGCACGGTCACGATCAACGGACACGGTTGGGGTCACGGACGCGGCATGGGCCAGTTCGGCGCCCAGGGCTACGCCACGCTGTCCGGTTGGAGCTCCGCGACGATCCTCGACCACTTCTACGGCGGTACGACCGCCGGAACGATCGCCGGCGGCCAACAGATGTCGGTGCGCCTGACGGCGATGGACGGCCTCGATCTGGCGGTGACGTCGAACGCCGCCTTCACCGTGGGCGGGTACGCGCAAGAGCCCGGACGGGTCGTCTTCTTCACGGTTGACGGCGGCGGCAATTTCCTCGTCGCGGGCGGCAGCTCGTGTGCCGGTCCCACCGACGGCTGGGTTCCCGCGTCGGCCCCGGTCGTGGCATCGTCGCTCGCGGGTGACCCCGGCGACGATCTCAACAAGATGCTGACGATCTGCGGCGGCCCGACGTACCGCGGCACGTTGCAGTTCCTCATCGGTGACGGACTCAAGCGCACCGTCAACGTCGTGGGCGTCGAGGACTACCTGCGAGGCGTGGTTCCACGCGAGTCGCCGTCGTCCTTCGCGCAGGCCGCGCTGCAGGCGCAAGCGGTGGCCGCGCGCTCGTATGCGATGGGTGAAGGCGGAGAATCCGGCTCGCGTTACTCCTACGCGAAGACCTGTGACTCGACGTCGTGTCAGGTGTATGGCGGTGCCGGGCTGAACGGCGCGCGACGCGAGGCCAGCTCGACGGACTTCGCCGTGAGCTCGACGGCGAACAGCGTGCGGCGCTTCACGGGGAGCAACGCTCTCGCGCGCACCGAGTTCTCGTCGTCCACGGGCGGATGGACCGCCGGTGGCGTGTTCCCCGCGGTTCCCGACGACGGTGACGCGGTCTCGTCGAACTCGCGACACAACTGGCAGGCGACCCTGTCGACCGACGTGATGGCGTCGTACTACGGCATCGGGTCGTTCATCGGTCTGAACATCAGCGAACGCAACGGGTTCGGTGACTGGGGTGGTCGGGTCCTGAAGCTGACGGTCGTGGGAACCGCCCGGGCCGTGTCGCTGACAGGCGCACAGTTCCAGTCCGACTGGGGGCTGTACTCGAACTGGTTCACGACCGACGGCCAAAACGGCCCCGGAGCGGTCTCGCCCTCGCCCGGGCGATCTGACGTCGTGGCGCGAGGTGCGGACAACTCGTTGTGGTGGCGCACGCAGACCGGTGGGAGTGCCGGCCCGTGGACGGCGCTGGGCGGCGTGTTGATCTCCGACCCCGACATCTCCGCGTCGAGCCCCACTCGGATCGACGCATTCGGCCGCGGCACCGACAACGCGCTGTGGCACCGATGGTCGACCGATGGCGGAGCGTCCTGGTGGCCCTGGGAGAGCCTCGGCGGCTTCCTCCTCGCGGGCCCCGCGGCGGTGTCGACCGGGCCGAGCAGGATCGATGTCTTCGTGACCGGTACCGACGGCGGCGTGTGGACCAGGGCCGCGATCAATGGCGGCTGGGGCGGATGGTCGAGTCTCGGCGGCGTCGTGATCGGCGACCCCACGGTCGCGTCGCCTGGCGGCGACCGCCTCGATGTCTTCGTACGCGGTACCGACAATGCCGTGTGGCATCGATGGTTCGACGGCCAATGGCAGGCATGGGAATCGTGGGGAGGCATCCTGACCTCGAGCCCGGGGGCAGTGGCGCAGCCCAACCGCTTCGACATCTTCGTGCGAGGAACGGACGACGGCGCGTGGGGCCGGTCGTGGACGCCCGCCGGCCTCGGCGATTGGTACCCGTTGCAGGGCGTGTTGTCCTCCCGTCCGGATGTCGCCGCCACCGGCGGTGGCAACCTCGTCGTGTTCGTGCGCGGCACGGACGGCGCGATCTACAAGCGGTCCGGCAACGGCACCACCTGGGGAGGTTGGACGCCGTTCGGAGTGCCGGGCTAGCGCTCGGCGGCGACGGCCTCCTCGACCACCGCTTGAAATCGCTCCGTGAACCTCGTCATGTCGAAGTGCTTCGCCCGCTCCCGCGCGCCGATGCTCAGCCGCGCCCTGAGCTCATCGTTCGACGCGACACGCCAGGTTGCCTTGACGACGCTGCCGATGTCGTCGAAGAGCAGCCCCTCGATCTCGGGACGCACGATCTCGACCTGACCACCGGCCCGTAGGACGATCGGCACTGCGCCCGCCGACATCGCCTCGACGGTGGTGATGCCGAAGTGCTCGAACCGGGCCGGGTCTCGGCGGGGGTGCTCACCCAGCCCGGTGAAGCTCCAGAAGATGCTGGCCGATGCGTACAACTCGTGGAGCTCCGCGCCGGACGCGTTCGGATGCATCACCACGGGCAGGCCGGCCGCCGCCGACTGCACCGCTTGGAGGTATGCCTGTCCGTCGCTGGCACATCCACCCACGAGGTGCAGCTCCCACCCCTTCAGGCCGCGGTCACAGAGTCGTCGGAACGCTCGCACCATCTCCAACTGCTTCTTGGAGTGACCATGCTCCGCGGCGAAGAAGCGACCGACCGACAAGATCGTGTTCTTCTTGGTGCCGGCCTCGCGCATGGAGACCGGCGGGTACACCACCGTGGATTCCACGTTCCACCAGCGATCGATGAAGCCCTGTGTGAACGCGGCGTTGGCAACGATCTTCGTGTACGAGTCGACGAAGCTGCGCGGTCGCTGGTGTGGGCCCCGATGCCGCGGCTTCGTCGTGATCAACGTCAAGGGCACCCCGAGCCGGCGGCTGTCGTCCGTCCCGAGCAGCTCCTCGGGAACGAACGTCGCGCTTCGAATGAGCACGCGCGTCGGCTCCCGGCTCCCCGGGGGGATCGGCACCGCGACGGTCGACGGGCGCCCCATGCGCGACGTCGCGGGCTCGAGGGTGAACGACTGTTGGGCCACGTCGTCGACCTCGATCGTGACCTCCGCCGGACCGAGCACCGCCGGACGGCTGCGGCTGAACGACAGCAACAGCGTCAGCGGCTCGTCCGGCGACCCGTCCACGAGCAATTCGCCTTCGCCGTTGGTCCACATCATCGTGTGGAGCGCGCCGGAGCTCGCGGGGTAGAACCCGGTGCCGCACACGACCGCCGACGAGGCAATCGCCTGACGTCGCTGTGGGTGCAGTAACCGATAGAGCGGTGGGGTCGGTGGGACGAGTGG
>JBEEFX010000235.1:0-4216 GCA_041166365.1 Acidimicrobiaceae bacterium | reverse complement strand
TCGAAGGGCTCGTGGGACCCGACCGAGGACACGGTCGCGCTCGTCGCGGTACGCCAAGACGAGCAGCGCGCCGCCGCCAAGGCCCTCGGCGCGACCGGTGAAGTCGTGTTCCTCGGGCACACGGACGGTGAGCTGCCGTCCGGGCTCGTCGAGCGGCAGCAAGTGGCGCGTGTGATCCGCGACCTGAAGCCGGAGGTCGTGCTGGGCCACGACCCGTGGCGGCGCTACCGGTTGCATCCCGATCACCGGCATGCGGGCGAGCTCGCGGTCGACGGCATCGTCGCGGCCCGCGATCCGCACTTCTTCCCCGAGCAGGACGTCGCGCACTGGCGTCCGTCGACGTTGCTGCTGTGGGAAGCCGATGAGGTCGATCACGTCGAAGACGTCACGTCGTTCGTCGATTCGAAGCTCTCTGCCCTGCTCGAGCACCGCACGCAGCTGCGGTCGACGATGCACATCGACGTCGGAGCCGATGACGAGGCAGCGCAGCGCGAGCGTTTCCGCCGCCGGGTGCTCGACCGGCTGGCCACCTTCGGGCGCACGGTGGGGATCGCCTTTGGCGAGGGCTTCAAGCGGCTCGACGACCTGTGATCGGGGAACCCCCACCCCCGTGCCCAACACGATGACCTCCGACCGGCTGCTGGCCGGCAATCCGGTGACCTCACTCGAGCAATGGGTGGAACAGGGCGGTGGTCAAGGCCTCGATGCCGCCCGCCGCATGGGTTCCGAGGCGCTCGTCGCCACGGTCGAGGCGGCCGGACTGCGAGGCCGAGGGGGTGCCGGCTTTCCGACCGCGACGAAGTGGCGCACGGTCCTCGAGTACCGGACGCGAGGCCTCACCACGCCGGTGGTGGTCAACGCGGCCGAAGGAGAGCCGGGCACGTTCAAGGATCGAACGATCCTTCGCCACAACCCCTATCAACTCGTGGAGGGCGCGCTGATCGCGGCATCGGCGGTGGGCGCCGACTGGATCATCTTCGGGCTCAAGGCATCGTTCGCGAAGGAGCTCGCCGGGCTGCGCCGCGCCATCGACGAGGTCAATACCGCTGGTTGGGCCGCCGGCGTCACGATCGACGTGAACGAGGGCCCGGCGGCGTATCTCTATGGCGAGGAGACCGCGCTGCTCGAGGTGATCGACGGGCGCGAGCCCTTTCCTCGGGTTGCGCCCCCGTGGCGTCATGGGGTCGACGAGGGTGCGGAGCCGACCGACGTCGCGCCGACGCTGGTGAACAACGTCGAGACGCTGTCCAACCTCCCGGGAATCGCCGCACGAGGGCCTGACTGGTTCCGATCCGTCGGCACCGAGAAGTCGCCCGGCACGATCGTGTGCACGGTCAGCGGCGCTGTGCAGCGCGACGCCGTAGGCGAGATCCCGATGGGCACGACGCTGCGCGACGCGATTCACCTCGTCGGCGGTGGACCGCGCAAGGAGCGGGAGATCGTTGCGGTGCTCGGCGGCGTGTCGAACGCGATCCTCACGGCCGAGCACCTCGACGTGCCACTCACCTATGAAGACATGGCCGCCACCGGAAGCGGCTTGGGCTCGTGTGGCTTCCTCGTGTTCGACGACGAGACCGACTTCGTCGCCGTGGCCCACGGCGTGTCCCGCTTCCTCGCGGTGGAGTCGTGTGGACAGTGCACCCCGTGCAAGGAGGACGGTCGGAGCATCGCCGCCGGGCTCGACCGGATGCGCCGGTCGGATGCCGAGCCCGACGACCTCGACGTCGTGCTCGAGAAGCTCGAAACGGTGGCGGACGGCGCGCGTTGTTTCCTCGCGCAGCAGCATCAGACCGTCGTGCGCAGCATCATCGCCGCGTTCCACGGGCAGTTCCGGGCGCATGCCGACGGCACGACGGAACCAGCCGACGGCGTCCCGATCACCGAGATCCTCGACCTGCAGGGTGAAGCCGTGCTCATCGACGAACAGCAGCTGCGCAAGCAACCGGACTGGACCTACAACGAGGTCGACTCCGGCAAGTCACCCGCGGATCGGATCGACGAACGCGCCGATGGCGCCGGCGATGCCGGCGCCATCAACGAAGCCAACGGGTGACGCCTAGGCGGCGCGACGCAGGCCAGTGTGCGCGCCGAGGGTCTCGTCGCCCTCAGCTCGGTCGTGCGTGAGCCAGGCGAACATCGCCCTCCACGCCACCGTCGCGCCGCACACCATGAAACCGGTCATCCAGATACCGGTCGCATGGCTGCGCACGGTGATGTCGAACCGGTCGAACAACGAGTAGTCCAACGCCCACACGGCCCCTAGTCCCGACAGGAACATCAGGACCGAGCGCATTCGTTGGAGCTGACCGACGGAGTCCGTGAGAAAGTCGACGACCTTCACCACAGCGAGGGCCAGCAGGGCTACGACAGCGAAGTCGTACATGGAATCCTCCAAGGGGTAGTTGCTGTCAACGCAGTTGGACCCGCGGATCACGAAGAGGTGACATGACAGAAATGTTTCGATTGCCAGACGGCACGTACGACGTGCTCGTGGTCGACGCGACGGCCGACGGCGACGCGCTTGCGATCGAGATCACAATCATCGGGGGCGACCACAAGGGTGACGTCGTCTCCGTTCGAGCGACCGGCCTCGGTGTCGACGAGCTCGACCTGTTGGGGGTGCCGGGCACGCTTCACGTCGTGGACGGCGCGCCGCGCCTCACCGTCGACACCTGAACCGCTGGTCGCGGGGGTTGCGCTCGGAGATCGTGCTGTGAAGACTCGGGGACCATGCAACGCCTGACCGGAATGGACGCAACGTTCCTCTACATGGAGACGCCGTCGGCCTACATGCACGTGGCCGGCCTCATGATCCTCGACCCGTCGAGCGTCGAAGGGGGCTTCTC
The DNA here is from genome assembly GCA_041166365.1 of Acidimicrobiaceae bacterium. Classification (GTDB taxonomy): domain Bacteria; phylum Actinomycetota; class Acidimicrobiia; order Acidimicrobiales; family JACDCH01; genus DASUCS01. The sequence goes on along the minus strand of JBEEFX010000235.1, from coordinate 1,370 downwards.
GATGGAGGACATGCGCGACTTCTACGCGTCGCGCCTGCACCTGGCCGCACCGTTCCGTCGCCGTCTGGTCGAAGTGCCCATGGGGCTGCACCATCCGCTGTGGGTCGAGGATCCGGACTTCGACCTCGACTACCACCTCCGTCACATCGCCGTGCCACAGCCCGGCGGCGCCCGCCAGCTCGCCGACCTCGTCAGCCACCTCGTGACCATCCAGCTGGATCGCAGCCGACCGTTGTGGGAGTCGTGGGCCATCGAGGGCCTGGAGAACGGGCACGTCGCCGTGTTGACCAAGGTGCATCACGCGGCCATCGACGGCGTGTCCGGCAACGAGATCATGGTGGCGATGCTGCAGTTGAGCCCGGACGACGAGGCGCCCCCGCCCACCGAGGAGTGGCAGCCAGATCGCATCCCGACAGAAGTCGAACGCCTCGGATATGCCGCGAGCTCGCTCGCCCGTCAACCGTTCCGTCTCGTCAAGACACTTCGGCGAACGGCCGAGACCGCGCTGCGCACGCGCAACCGCAACCGCGAGCCCGATGTCGATCCCCCGCCCGGGTTCTTCGCCGCGCCGCGCACGTCGTTCAACTGCTCGCTCACGCCGCGCCGCAACTACGCGTTCACGTCCGTGTCGCTCAGCGACGTGAAGGCCGTGAAGAACGCGCTTGGCGTGTCGGTCAACGATGTCGTGCTGGCGCTGTGCGCCGGAACGCTTCGGCACTACCTCGACGGCCAAGGCGAGCAGCCCGACGCGCCGCTCGTCGCCATGGTGCCCGTGTCGGTCCGCACGGAGGAGCAGCAGGGCACGATGGGCAACCAGGTGTCGCAGATGCTGTGCTCGCTCGCCACCGACATCGACGATCCCGTGAAGCGGCTCCAGGCCATTCACGAGGGCACGCAGCAGGCCAAGGGGCAGCTCAACGCGATCGGAGCCGACGCGCTCACCGACTGGGCCGAGTTCGCCGCGCCGGCACTCGCCGGCCGCGCCGCGCGGCTCTACTCGCGCACGAAGATGGCCGACCGGCACCGCCCGCTGTTCAACGTCACGATCTCGAACGTTCCCGGCCCCCCGTTCCCGCTGTACTCGAACGGAGCGCGCGTGGTGGCGCACTACCCGATGGGTCCGATCTTCGACGGCGGAGGTCTCAACATCACGGTGATGAGCTACCTCGACCAACTCGACTTCGGCCTCGTCGCGTGCGCAGACCTCATCCCCGACGTGTGGTCGCTGGCCGATGGTCTCGGTGCGGCCCTCGAGGAGTTGCAGAAGGCGTCCACCGCTTGACCGTCGAGACCTGCGACGAGTGCCGTTTCGACGGCGCTCACTACGGCAGGAGGGACGCGCAACGTTCACTTGCATCGATTGCCATCCG
>JBEEFX010000234.1:0-4817 GCA_041166365.1 Acidimicrobiaceae bacterium | reverse complement strand
TGCTCGTCCGGGTCGGCGAGCTCTTCGGCATCAGCGAAGGCACGATCCGCACCGCCTTGTCTCGCATGGTGGCAGGCGACGAGCTGGCGGCGGAGGACGGCTCGTACCAGTTGAGCGGCCCGCGACTCCTCGAGCGTCAGGCTCGCCAGTCGGCCAGCCGGCGGGCGATGCGCCACCGGTGGCACGGTGCGTGGGTGATGGCGATCGTGGTCAGCGACCGGCGGTCACCCGAAGCCCGGGCCGAACTGCGGACTGCCCTCGAATCGGCGCGGCTGTCCGAGCTGCGCGAGGGCGTGTGGATGCGCCCGGACAACATCGACGTCGCATCGGCCGCCGTGGTCGACGACCAATGCACCATCGTCCACGCCCGCGACGTGGACCCCTCGTTGGTCGCACGACTGTGGCCGCTCGCCGAGTGGGCGGACCGCGCGAACGCGCTGCGAGCCGACATGCTCGAGCTCGTCGAGCCGCTCGAACGGGGCGACACGAACGCGCTGGCCGACGGCTTCGTGGTGTCCGCCGCTGTTCTGCGCCACTTCCAAGCCGATCCCTTGTTGCCCGAGGAGCTGCTGCCGCGAGCGTGGCCCGGCCCGGAGCTCCGCGAGGACTACGACCGCTTCGACGCCGCGTACCGGGCCCTGCTGCGCGACTACTTCTCGAGGCAATGAGGCCCGCTGATCGGGCCCTATTGCCTCGAGTTCGTATCCTCTGATCAATGGACGATCGGGTGTACTTCCGTCAGCTGTTGTCGGGCCGCGACTTTGCGCAGAACGACAACATCGCCCGGCAGATGGTCAACTTCGTGTACCTCATCGGCGATCGCGAGACGGGTGAAGCCGTCGCGGTCGATCCTGCGTACGACATCCGAGGTCTGCTCGACGTCCTCGCGGCCGACGACATGAAGCTCGTCGGCGCGCTGGCCACGCACTACCACCCCGATCACGTCGGCGGATCGATGGGAGGGTTCACGATCTCGGGCGTACGTGAGTTGCTCACGCTGCATCCGGTGCCGATCCACGTGCAGGCCGACGAGGCGCCATGGGTGAAGCGCGTGACCGACGCCTCGGACACGGATCTCGTGCTGCACGAGTCGGGCGACACCGTGATGGTCGGCGAGATCCCGATCGAGTTGATCCACACTCCTGGGCACACACCCGGGAGCCAGTGCTTCTTCGTCGACGGCAAGCTCGTCGCCGGCGACACGTTGTTCCTCGAAGGCTGCGGACGACTCGACCTCCCCGGGGGCGATCCCGTGGCGATGTACGAGAGCCTCACGCAGAAGCTGGCGAAGGTGCCCGACGACGCGATCCTCTACCCCGGTCACCAGTATTCGATGGAGCCGTCCGCGTCGATGGGCGAGACCCGCCAGATGAACTACGTGTTCCGCCCCAAGACCGCGGAGCAGTGGCTCATGATGTTCGGGAGCTAACGGTTTTCCCTGGCAAACGAACACGTTTTGTGTCGTTTTGCCAGGGAAAACTCCAGGAGCGCGACCCGAGTTGACCTTCCCGCCGCTCGAGTCGGCCGCCACGAGGCAACCTTGTTCGCATGGCCCTGGCCCACCTTCCGACGCCGTGCGATCCGATGGACCGCCTCGGCGGCGTACTTGGCTTTCCGCCCGGCGGCCTGCTGGTGAAGCGCGACGACCTCACCGGGCTCGCGGGCGGCGGCAACAAGGCGCGCAAGCTCGAGCTCCTTTGCGCCGAGGCGCTCGCCGACGGGTGCGACACCTTGGTGACCGGCGGCGGCAAGCAGAGCAACCACGTGCGGATGACGGCGGCGGCGGCCCGCGCGCTCGGTTTGGCCTGCACGGTGGTGCTGGCCGCGGACGAGCCCGATCTGCCGACGGGCAACGTCGTGCTCGACGAGCTGTTCGGACCGGAGATCGTGTGGGCCGGCGACCTCGACTACGGCCCGTTGGAAGAACGCATCACCGCGGAAGCGCACCGCTTGGCCGCGGAAGGACGACGGCCGTACTCGATACCGGTCGGCGGCGCGTCGACGCTCGGCGCAACGGCGTATGCGCTCGCGGTCGATGAGTTGATCGAACAGATCGGTGCTGTCGACCTCGTCGTGGTGGCCGACGGCTCCGGCGGGACGCATGCGGGGCTCGCGGCCGGATTCGGCGATCACACGAAGGTGCTCGGTGTGGACGTCGGCACACGTCCGAACCTCGACGACGCGGTGCCGCGCATGGCGATCGATGTCGCGCAGCAACTCGGTCGCACCGCACCGACCGGCACGCTGTGCCTGGACGTCGAGCGTTTCGGCGCCGGCTATGGCGAGCCAACGGACTCCTGCCTCGAAGCGCTGACGATGACGGCCCGACTCGAAGGCATCGTGCTGGATCCCGTCTACGGCGGCAAGGCGATGGCAGGTCTCGTCGCCGGCGTGCGCGAAGGCCGAATCGACGCGGCACGGGAGCGGGTCGTGTTCCTCCACACGGGCGGGATGCCGGCGCTGTTCTCGTCGCGCTATTCGTCCTGGATCCACTCCGTCATCTAATTTCACTCGTCATGCATGATCTTGTGATCCGGGGAGCCACGGTCGTCGACGGAACCGGGGCGCCGGCGTTCACGGGCGACATCGCCGTCGACGGCGACCACGTGACCGAGGTGGGCGGCACGGCGGGGGCAGCGACCCGCGAGCTCGACGGCGACGGGCTGATCGCCGCGCCGGGCTGGGTCGACGTGCACACGCACTACGACGGTCAGGTCACGTGGGATCCTGAGGTCACGCCGTCGAGCTGGCACGGCGTCACCACGGTGGTGATGGGCAACTGCGGCGTCGGGTTCGCGCCGGTGCGACCAGGCGGCGAGTCATTCCTCATCGAGCTGATGGAAGGCGTCGAGGACATCCCCGGCACTGCGCTGCACGAAGGCATCGAGTGGAGCTGGGAATCGTTCGCCGAATACATGGACGCGCTCGACGCCACGCCGCGCGTGATGGACATCGCCGCGCAAGTGCCGCACGCCGCCGTGCGCGCGTACGTGCTCGGCGAGCGGGCGCACGACGAAGCAACCCCCGAGGAGATCGGGGAGATGGCCGACATCGTCGAGGCCGCCATGCGCTCGGGCGCGGTCGGCTTCACCACGTCGCGCACGATCCTCCACCGCTCGAAGCACGGATTGATCCCCGGCACCAACGTCACGCCCGACGAGCTGCTCGCCATCGGCGACGCCATGGGCCGCGCCGGCCACGGTGTGTTCGAGATCGTCTCGGATCATCAAGGGCGTGAGCCCGAGCGGGAGTGGCTCACCGAGCTCGCCACGCGTTCGGGGTGCACGGTCACGTACGCGCTGGCGCAAGCGCCGTACGCGCCGGAGGCGTACAAGGACTCGCTCGTCGACGCGCAGCGGTGCGCCGACGACGGCCTGCGCATCGTTCCGCAGGTGTCGAGCCGTCCCACCGGGATGCTGTTCGGGCTGCAGTCGTCGTTGCATCCCTTCATCACGCACCCGACGTACCGCGCGTTGAGCGAGCTACCGCTCGAAGAGCGCGTCGCGCGGATGCACGAGCCGGAGGTACGCGCCGCGCTGCTGGCGGAGGCGCCGGCCACCGAGAACATCATCGCCACGACGTTGATGACGCGCTGGGCGCAGATCTTTCCGCTGGGCGATCCACCGGACTACGAGCCCGCACCGACGACGAGTGTCTCCGCTGCCGCTGAACGCGAAGGACGATCGCCGGAAGAAGTCGTGCTCGACTGGTTGCTCGAGCGCGATGGCAAGGCGCTGTTGTTCGCGCCGTTGGCGAGCTATGTCGACTTCGATCACGAAGCGATCCGCGAGATGATGACGCATCCCCGCACGGTGCTCGGGCTCTCCGACGGTGGCGCGCACTGCGGATTGATCTGCGACGCGAGCATGCCCACGACACTGCTCACGCACTGGGTGCGCGACCGCTCGCGCGGCGCACGGCTTTCGATCGAGCAGGCCGTGCATTTGCAAACCGGGCGTACCGCGTCGACGTACGGCTTCGCGGACCGGGGCGTGTTGGCGCCCGGCATGCGGGCCGACCTCAACCTGATCGACCTCGACGGCATGCGGTTGCACGCACCGGAGATGGTGTTCGATCTGCCCGCCGGCGGTCGCCGCCTCATCCAGCGGGTCGACGGCTACAAGGCCACCGTCGTCGCCGGCCGGGTGACGTACCTCGACGGCGAGCCGACGGGCGAGCGCCCCGGCCGCCTGGTCCGCGCCACCTGAGCCGACATTCCACGCTGGGGCTCAGGTTCGGCTCAGGGTGGGCCCATCCCGCACCGGCATCTTGTGGTCGATCCCGAACGATCGGGTCACGACCACAGGAGAGTCCTTCGATGAACCCCATGAAGAAAGCCGCGGTCGGCGCGATGCTCGCCGCCTCGACCTTGACGGGCGGTGCCATCGGTGCCGCGTTCCTCAGCGGCGGCGCGGCTAGCGCACAAACGAGCACCGACAGCTCGACGTCGTCATCCGATTCCACGGCCACCCCACCGGCGGCTCGCGACCCGAAGGTCGGCGGCCACTCGGCCAACGGCATCACCGAGGCGTTGCTCACGGGTGACACGGCAGCGTCCGTGACGTCGGCCGCGCAGGCCGCGGTACCCGACGGCACCATCGACCGGGTCGAGAACGACGCCGAGGGTGCCGTCTACGAGGCGCACGTGACCAAGGCCGACGGCAGCCGCGTGACGGTGAAGCTCGACGCGTCGTTCAGCGTGACCGGCATCGAGAGCGGTCCGGGCAAGTAGCGCTCCCGTCAGCCCACCCCCGTTTGCCCGGGCAATCCGGCACGCAGAGCGTGTTGATCTGCCCGGGCAAACTCGCGTGGTGGGC
>JBEEFX010000233.1:0-11865 GCA_041166365.1 Acidimicrobiaceae bacterium | reverse complement strand
GAACCGAGCTGGCCGGGCGATTCGAGCCCGCCCGCGAACCAGTTGAGGTTCAGGCGCAGCGCGTCGTGTACGTCGGTGACGCCGACACCCGAGAAGCCGGGGGGCTGATCCATGTTGCCCGGGTAGGTCGCGAGGCCGTCGATGTCGTCGCGGGTGAGGCCGGCGTCCTCGATCGCGCCGAGGCACGCGTCGAGCGTGAGGTCGAGCGGATGGCGAAAGAGTCGGCGACCGACATCGGACTGGCCGATGCCGGAGATCACCGCGCCGCGCTCGCCGACGTTCATGCTTCTGATACCCCGTTCACCACGGCGTCGCGCTCGATGGGCTCGAAGAACGGCAGCCACACGTCCTCGTAGTTGTCGAAGACCACGCGTACCGGCATCTCGATGTGCACGTCTTCAGGCGCGATGCCGACGATGCCCGTCGTGATGCGCAGGCCCACCTGTTCGGGAAACTCGACGATGGCGACCACGTACGGCGGATCGAGGCCGGGGATCCAGGCCTGGTGGTTGATCGTGAAGGCGTGCACGGTGGCCTCGCCCGACACCGCCTCCGGCTCGAGGTGCTTCGACAGGCAGCTCGGACAGCGCGGGGACCACGGATGGATCCACGTGCCGCAGTCCTGACACCGCAGGAAGCGCAGCTCGCCGTGCTCGCCGCCGGTCCAGAAGTAGTTGTTGGTGTCGTCGAGCCGCGGGAGCAGACGGAACGGCTTGTCAGTCATCGTCCTCGATCTGCGGTGCCGCGTCGAAGCCCTGGCGGGCGTGCGGCAGCGCCTCGACCGCGGCGAGGATGCCGAAGGCCGGGGCCGTCAACATGATCGACCCGACGACGTCGGCCCACGTCGCGCCGACCTCACGCGCCAGCATGGCGTGGCGGACGATGCCCTCCGGATTGCGGGCGATCACCGTGCACACCATGCGGATGAGCTCGTGCGTCTTGCGGTCGGGCGCCTCGAGCGAGTCGATCTGACCGAGCCACGCGCTCTGGGCATCGTGCAGCGAAGGGAACACCTCGTGCACGGGGGCTTCCCATCGGAACGTGAAATCAGGACCGTCGGCCATCAGCTCTCGAACCCTAACGGTCCGGCCGGAACACGGGGACGGTGACCTCGTCGGTCTCGACGCGGTAGTCGACGATCAACGGCATCCCGATCTGCAAATCACGCTGCTCGCAACCCTCGACGTTGGTCATCATGCGCGGCCCTTCCTCGAGATCGACGATCGCCGCGATGTACGGGGCGCGCTCGTTGAACGGCGGCAGGTCGTTGCGGTGCACGACGGAGTACGTGTACAGCGTCGCCCGGCCGCTGGCTTCCTCCCATTCGACGTCGTTGCTCCAGCAGTGCGGACAGAACGGCCGCGGGTAGAAGTGCGCCCGGCCGCACGCGTTGCAGCGCTTCACGAGCAGGCGTCGCTCGCGGGCCGCGTCCCAGTACTCCTGCGTCTCGTGGTCGGGGTTCGGAAGATCGAATCGCGGCGAGGTCATGGGTCCTTCGGAAGCCCCAGCAAGCGTTCGGCGATCACGTTGCGCTGCACTTCGCTCGTGCCGCCGGCAATGGTGAGACAGCGGTTCGAGAGGAAGCCGCTGAGCCACGACGCGGCATCGCCGTCGATCGCGCTGGACGCGGCGCCCAACAAGCTCAAGCCGGCTTCTGACACGCGTTGGTCGTGCTCGACGCCGAGCAGCTTGCGGACACTCGACTCGGGACCGGGCTGCGCGCCGGACAGCGCACGCGCCGTCATCCGCGAACCGAGGATGCTGAGGCTCTGCGCTTCGGCCAGCAGTGCACCTACGTGATCGACGGCCACGTCGTCATCGACCGAAACCAGGCCGAGCAACATCTCGATACCGAGGCCGAACGACGCGCCGGACCCCATCGACACGCGTTCGTTCTCGAGGGTGGTGCGCGCCGCCCGCCAGCCGTCGTTCACCTCACCGATCACGCAGTCGTCCGGCACGAAGACGTCGGACAGGAACACTTCGTTGAACATGGCCTCGCCGGTCAGCTCACGGAGCGGCCGGATGTCGAGGCCCTCGCTGCGCATGTCGACGAAGAAGCACGTGATGCCACCGTGCTTCGGCAGCGTGGGATCCGTGCGGGCGAGGCAGATGCCCCAATCCGCTTCCCGAGCCATCGACGTCCAGACCTTCTGCCCAGTGAGCAGCCAGCCACCCTCGTCGCGGCTGGCCTTTGTCGACAATGACGCGAGATCGCTGCCGGCGCCGGGTTCGCTGAACATCTGGCACCAGTTCATCTCGCCGCGCAACGTCGGCCCCATCCACCGTTCCTGCTGGTCGGGCGTACCGTGGGCGATGAGGGTCGGCAAGGACCACGCACCGACGGCGAGATGCGGGCGGCGCACGCGCGCGACGCGGAACTCGTGATCGATGACGAGTTGCTCGAGCGGCGACGCGTCGCGGCCCCACGGCTTGGGCCAGTGCGGCGACACGTACCCGTTGTCGGCGATGATCCGCCGCCAATCGTCCTTGTCGTGCGTCTTCAGCTCGTCGAGGAACGCTCGCACCTCGGCGGCGATCGGTTCGGCTTCCGGGGGAAGGTCGACGGCGAGTGATCGGCGCACGCCGGCTTTCGCCAGCTCGGTCACGCGGCGCCGTGCCGCGCGCGGCGAACCGCCGAGCAACGCTCGCAGTGCGGTGGCCCGCTTCAGGTAGAGGTGCGCGTCGTGCTCCCACGTGAACCCGATGCCGCCGAGGACCTGCACACAGTCCTTCGCGCACTTGAAGAACGCATCGGGAACGAGCGCAGCCGCGACGGCCGCGGTGAGGACGTGCTCGGGCTCCGTGTCAGCGGGCCTCGCCGCGTCCCAGGCCACGGCGCGCGCTTGCTCGAGGGCGAGGAGCATGTCGGCGCAGCGGTGCTTCACGCCTTGGAACTGTCCGATCGGGCGGCCGAACTGCTCGCGCACCTGCGCGTACTGAGCGGCGGTCTCGACGCACCAGGCTGCGCCACCGGTCGACTCCGCGGCCACGAGCACGATGGCGAGGTCGGCCACGATGCCGCCGTGCGGGTCGGGCAGGAACCCGAGTGAGGGCGCGTCGCCGCTGATGTCAGCAACGCGACGGGTCACGTCGAGGTTGGTGCGGGGAGTGATCGTCAGTTGTCGCGCGTCGACGACGTTCCAGCCGCCGTCGGCCGGCACGATCACCAGATCGGCGAGTCCCGCGCCGAGGACGGGCGTGCTGAAGGCGACCGCGCCCCGCACCGACCCGTCGGCGAGGCCCGGCAGCAACGACTTGCGGATGTCGTCATCGCCCAGCCGTTCGATGGCGGCCGAGGCGAGGACCGTTGGCAGGAACGGCCCGGGGGCGCACGCCCGCCCGAGCTCCTCGAGGACCACGGCCAGCTCGGCCAGCCCGTACCCCGAACCGCCGACATCCTCGGGCAGGTGCAGCCCGAGCCATCCGAGCGCGGCAACATCGTCCCAAAATGGCGGCAGGGTCTCGGCCGCGTCGTCGAGAAGCGCACGCGGTACCGCCGGCGGGCAGTGGCTCGTGACCCACCGTCGAGCCGTCTCGTGGAGAGCGACGTGGTCGTCGCTGATGACGAGCGTCATGCTTCGAAGGACAGCGCCAACGTCGGGCAACCGTCGACGGCGAGACGGATCCTGTCCTCGGGGTCGCCTCCCGGGTCGACGACGATCGCCTTCATGTCGTCGTCGAGATCGAAGGTGTTGGGCGCGTGGAACGCGCAGTTCCCCGACCCCATGCAGCGCTCACGATCGACCTTGATGGAGAGTGGCATCCGTCCCCCTGGGTCGGTCACACTACCTGACGGTGGTGTCAGGTTTGGTGGTCGACGCGGACGCGCACGTCAACGAGGACCCGTTCTCGTGGAACGAGCTCGCGGACATTCATCCGGGGTGGTTGTCGGCTGGACAGTCCGCCGGGAAGTGGGTCGCGCAGATCGGCGACAAGCTCTACCCGACGCAGGAAGGACTCGGACGGGGCGTGCCCATCGACTCGGCCACGAACCCCGCGTGTGCCGCCGGCGCCGCCGACCTCGACCAACGACTCGCCGACATGGACAGCGAGGGCATCGACGTCCAGGTGCTCTACGGCGGGCTGATCATCGGGCTCACGTCGTATGCCGACGCCGGCTTCGCACTCGATGTCGCCCGCTCGTACAACGACTGGCTCCTGGCCAAGGTGTGCGGGCACCACCCCGATCGGCTCAAAGGCGTTGCCGTCGTTCCGCTCCAGGATGTCGACCGCTCGATCATGGAGATCACCCGGGTCGCACGGCTCGGCGCCGTCGCGGTTGCCATCCCTCCGGTGCTCGGCGCGTCGAACCTCGATGATCCCGCACTCGTGCCGTTCTTCGAGTGTTGCGCTTCGCTCGACCTCGCGGTCGCGGTGCACAGCGCCCCCGGGATGAACCTCGAGCTGCCGGGTGCAGGTCGCTTCGACAACTACGCGCAGGTGCACTGCCTGTCGTTCCCCGTCGACCAGATGGTGGCGTTCACGGCATTGGCGATGGGCGGCGTGCTCGACCGGTTCCCGACACTTCGGGTCGCGTTCCTCGAGTCGGGCACGGGGTGGGTGCCGTACTTCGTGCACCGCGTGCACGAGCACTTCGAGAAGCGGCCGGAGCTGTTGCCGGCGATGAAGACCGACCCGCGCGATCTCCTGGCCCGCGGGCAGTGCTACTTCAGCTTCGAAGCGGAGGAACCGCTGCTCGAGACGTGCGTCGAGCAGCTCGGGGACAACTGGCTGATCTACGCGTCCGACTATCCGCACTGGGACTCCGACTTCCCCGGCACGGTCGCCGAGGTGCGACGCCTCAGCGCCGGTCTCGGCGAGGACGTCACCGCGAAGCTGCTCGGCGCAAACGCCGCCAAGCTGTACAAGTTGTAACCCCGCCAACCGAGAGGACGACCTCACGATGATCCGTCTCAGCGTCTACTACCCGTCGACCGACGGCGCGACATTCGACCACGACTACTACCGCGACAAGCACGTGCCGCTCGCGGTGAAGACCTGGGGTCTCGCCGGAGCCGAGATCGACAAAGGCGTCGACGGTCCGTATGTCGCCGCGGTGCACTTCAAGTTCGAGTCGCTCGAAGCGCTGCAGACCGCCATGGGTGACGCGGGGACGGGCGACGTGCTCGCCGACGTCGCCAACTACACCTCGATCGCACCGGTGCTGCAGACCAGCGAGATCGTCGACTGAGCCGAGCACGACGCGATCTCGGTCGCGGCTGGTCGACGCATCGCGTCGTGGGGTAAGACTCGTCGGTGTCCGACTACGTGATCCCTGAACCAGAGCCCAAAGAGATCGACGAGAAATTGTCGATGGAGCTGCGGCATCTCTCTGAAAACGCAGTCCTCAAGGGCCGGCCGTCCGGCGAGGAGAAGTGCGAGAACTGTCGCTACTACCTCGAGAACACGGCCGACATCTCGTACTGCTGGCACCCGAAGCTGCGCATCCTCGTCGGCGCTGACTGGTGGTGCCAGTGGTGGGAGGCGATCCCCGAAGGCGGGTGACGTTCGATGGTCGAGCCGGAGCCGGTCGAGATCCGGCGCGGTCGACATCGATTGCGCGCGGACACCAGGGGTCTGTTCATCGGTCATGGGCGGCGCAACGAGACTTGGCCATGGGAAAGCGTCGTCGCGCTCGGCGTCGACCATCCACCGTCCTACCTGATGGTCTTTTTCGCGCGCGGCCTGGCGACCTGGTTCAACTACTTGCGTCGACCCTGCCTGCAGGTGTGCCTGCGCGGCGACGCACGACCACGTCTCGCGCTCGCGGTGCGATTCCCGCGTCGCACTGACCTCCGGGCCGGTCGCCACGCTGAACGAGAGCTCGCGTTCCTCCGCGAAATGCTCGACGGTTGGCTCGAACGCACGAGCACGGGAGGCGTCGGCCAGCCCGACCTCGGCGTGTGGTGGTACGCCCAGCGGGAGGCGCACCCGGCGCTCGCCAAACCACCCGCGAGACCGCCCAGCACCCAGGAGCGAGCCGCGGAAGTCGGGCGAGACCTCGAGCGGCTACGAGACGAGCTCGACCACTTCCGACGAGAACACTGAGCTCGCCTCGCGGCGCGCAAGGCCCATGGAAAGCTGTGAGCCATGAAGCGCACGACTGGCTGTCACTGATCGGCGAATCTCCCGGTCGCTACGTTGCGGTGAGCGACACCTCGTCGCCTTCATCGTCGAACAGGCGAATCGCTCCGGTCGGACACACGCTGGCAACCTCGACAAGCCGTTCGTCCGAGAGCTGCGCTGCGCCGGGAAGGACGACCGCCAACGCCTCCGGTCCATCTTGATAGCCGAACGCCTCAGGAGCTTCGAGCACACAGGCTCCTGAGCTCACGCACTGCGTGTGATCGACCTCAGCGCGATACGCCATCACTCAGGACGTCGCGTTGACGCCGTGCTCGCCGTGCTCGTCTCGTGCGTCGATCGCATCGGTGACGTCGATCATCTCTGACTCTGCGGGGCTGACGAGCGTTCCTTCGGGAGGCGTGACCGGGCACGCCAAGGCCTCCGCTATCTCACCGGTGTCGAGCGCAAGCTGGCGGCGGAGAGCCAGCGCAATCGCGTCCGCTTCGAGGCCCAACTTCCGTAATGCCTTCGAACAGTGGTAGCCGGGCGGGTGGTGCCGGGGGGCCATGCTGACGGTTACCCCCGAGCCGTCACTTGTCAGCCGGACCGTCGGGCAGCCGCTCCGGCGCACTGCGGGGAACAGCGCGGCGCGGTCGAAATTTTCCGTTCAAAACTGGTTGTGTGAGTGCTCGTACTGGTGTACGATGTTCGTCACTTCCACCGGTCGGTTGACTGGTGGGTGGCTCGGAGCAGTCGCTCCCTTCTCGCTACGGCGATCCGAAGGTCGAGGCATGACTGCCCTGCTGCAAGAGTCGATTTCTGCGCTGGAGGCCATTGATCCCTCCGCCCTGTCTGACGTGCAGCTGCACGAGCTGATGATCGAGTTGCAGGCCGCCGACGCCCGATTTGCCGCCGTGCGCGCCGCGTTGCTCTCGGCCTGGGAGGCCCGCCGGCTGTGGGCCGACGACGGGTCGAAAGCGGGCTGGAGCCGGCTGGCCCGGGAGTGTCACTTGTCGAGCGGATCAGCGAAACGCGAGTTGGCCCGCGCCACACAACTGCGGTGCATGCCCGGCACCGTCGCCGCGCTGCAGGCCGGGCGCCTGTCGATGGATCAGGCCGACCTGCTGCGTTGGGCCCACCAGCCGGCGGTGGCCGAACTGTTCGCCCGCGACGAACTCGTGCTCATCAACGCCGTACGCACCCTGCGCCACCACGACGCCCGCAAAACCGTCGACTACTGGATCGACCGGGCCTACCAGGAACTCGGCCGCGACCGCCCCTACCGCAGCCGCGACGGCCGCTTCCTCCAAGCCGTGCGCAGCTTCCACGGCCACGTCGACGTGCGCGGCCGCCTCGACCCGCTGGCCGGCACCGAAATCCTCGAAGAGCTCCACCGCATCGAACACACCCTGTTCGAAGCCGACTGGGCCGCCGTGCGGGCCGAACACGGCCCCGACGCCCTCCCCGGGCACCTGCCCCGCACGTCCGTGCAGCGCAACGCCGACGCGCTTCAGATCATGGCCCGCCAGTCCGCCGCCTACCGCCACGGTGTCCACCGGCTCCCCCGCCCCCTCATCACCATCCACGTCGGCCACCACACCTTCACCAAAATGTGCGAACTGGCCGACGGCACCGTCATCGCCCCCGCCCAAGCCGTCCCCTACCTCCTCGAAGGCGACATCGAACGCATCATCTTCGCCAGCCCCTCCCGAGTGATCGACGTCGGCGTCCGCGAACGGTTCTTCACCGGCGCCCTCCGCCGCGCCATCCAAGCCCGCGACCGCCACTGCCAACACCCGTCCGGCTGCGACGTGCCTGCCGACCACTGCGACATCGACCACACCATCCAATACGCCCAAGGCGGCCCCACCACCCAAGACAACGGCCGCTGCTACTGCCACACCCACAACCTCGCCCGCAACCACCAACCACGACCACCACCCGAAGACGACACGTCGTGAAGCGGTCCGACCGATGTCAGCCGGTGACGGCAGAGACCATGAGCAGCGCTCCCATCGCGATGAACACGAATCCGGCGAAGCGACGCGTCCCCGGACTGACGCCTGAACCGGCCCCGCCCGCCGCTCGGTAGCCACCATTCGGGTGTGTCACGGTCCACAACCCGAGGGCGATCAGGATCGGTCCTCCGATGAGCAGTACGACCGCGTCCATCACCGATGCCGAAGCGCTAGTCCTTGACGTAGTTGACGTCGGTGAGCGACGTGTCCTCGATGCCGAGGACGTTCAGCGTGCGCCCGAGTGCGACGAACGTGGCGATGCAGATCGTCAGGTCGAGGATCTCGGCGTCGGTGAAGTGCTGGTGCAGTTGCTCGAAGAACGCGTCGTCGATCGCGGTGTGAGCAACGGCGAAGCGTTCGGCGTAGTCGATGGCCATCTTCTCTTGCGGCGAGTAGCGGCTGTCGCCGTGGAAGTTGGAGACGTGGGCGTAGAAGTCCTCGGTCATTCCCTGCTCCATGACCGAGTCGGCCCGGAAGTTGAGGCAGACCTTGCACTCGTTGAGTTGCGCGATGCGCATACGCGCCGCTTCACGAACGCGGGTGGGGATGATGCTCTTGTTGTATGCCGCGTCGCTCAGCTTGGCGACAGCCGCACCCATCTCGGGACGCAGCATCCACACCTGGACGGCGTCGCCGCCATCGCCTTCGGGAATGTTGATTCGCGGCATGGCAAAACCCTACGTCGCAGGCGGTTCACCCACCCCGTTTGACCTGGAAGCGTCGGCGCTTGGCCTGCTCCCCGGGCGGTTCTTCGAAGACGAGGCCCTTGCCTCCGAGGGAGGCCGCCTCGATCGCCGGCGCGACGGTCGCCGACATCGGGCTCGGGAGCTCGCGCGTCTTGAACCATCCGACTTCGCTGATGTCACCGTGCCCGGTGACGCGGGCCGCGCCGGTGATGAACCGGCATCGGTACACGATGACCATCAAGGACTGCGGGTCACCCGCGCGGTAGCGCACACCCACGACATGGTCGAGCGCCGCGGTGACATCGGTCTGGATGACGATCTCCCGAAGGAGCGTCTCCTCCGGGCTTTCGTAGTCGGGCACCAGTCCGCCGGGGAGCCCGTACTGCAGCGCACCGTGGCGCTCGCGGATCAACAGGACCCGTCCCCCGCTGTCGAGCAACACCCCAGCCACCGCCACGGCAAACCGCTGGACCCCCGGCATCGCTACATGCTGCCGTGTTTACGGCGTCCGGGTGGCGGTGAATCGCACCGCGTTGCCGGTGCCCGACCGTTCGACCGTCAACGTGTCGGCCAGGGTGCGACTGATGAAGAGCCCGAAGCCGCCGGGCCCACCGTCCTTCGGCGGCCCGTCAGGGATCGTGAATGGGGCGCCGTGGTCGCGCACACAGCCGCTCACCAGCGTGGGCGAGGCCTCCAGTTCCAGCTCGATCACATCGTCCGCGTGGTCGCTCCCGTGCCGAATGGCGTTCGTCACCAGCTCACTGACGATGAGCTCGATCTCGGCGATGACGTCCTGTGACGTGCGTGGCAGTGATCGCACGATGTTGCGGGCGGCGGCGACGGAGAGAGGTTGGGAAGGGAGGGAGAGGCGCAGACGGAACGGCTCACTCATAGTCGAACCAGTCGCGGACGCCGGCCACCTCGAGCAGCCGACCGACTGGACCGTCCTCCACTGCGAGAAGGAGCGCGACCCCGCGCTCCTTGGCCGTGTCGCGACACACCAAGAGCGCCCGTAGACCCGACGAATCGATGAAGGAGACGCGCCGGAGATCGATCACGACCGTCGGTGCCTTCGTCGCGGCGATGGCGTCGCGCGCGCGCTCGACGAGGTCCTGTTCAAAGGCGATGTCGAGCTCGCCCGAGACGTCCAGGCGCAGGCAGTTGTCGTCGTTGTGCACCGCGACGCCGAACGGGAGTTCCTGGGTCATGAGACGCGCGCCACGAGGAACGCCGCGTCGTCGCGGATGTCGCTACCGAGCGCCGCGTCGAGGGCGTCGGCGATCTCGTCGGCAGAGCGTCCGGCGACCGGACCGAGGACGGCACGTAACGCCGTGTCGTCGGTCTCGCTGCGGCCGGCCACCGCCTCGAGCGCGCCGTCGGTGAACATGAGCAGTGCATCTCCGGACGACAAACTGGCCGCGGATTCAGTGAACGCCGCATCGGCTTGCCATCCCACGATGGGAGCAACCGATCCGATCGCCTCCACGCGCCCGTCCTCGCGCACGATCAACGGACGAGGGTGACCTCCGAGCGCGACGGTGAGCTCCGCGCCATCGCCGTCGGTGGGGCGGATCGCGGCCAGCGCGAGCGTGACGTAACGCTCCGGATCGTGCCCGGACCGAATCAGTACGTCGTTGAGCCGGGTCAACGCGTCCGCGGGTGTCCAGTCGCGCAGCACGACGGTCCGAAGGGTCCAGCGGGCGGTGCCTGTCAGCGCGGCGGCCATGGTGCCCTTGCCGCATGCGTCGCCGACAACGACCGCGCAACCAGCGTCGGTCGGGATGACGTCGTAGAAGTCACCGCCGACCTGCTCGCGATTGGCAACGTGGTACCGCGCGGCGAACTCGAGCCCCTTCACGTCGGGCAGCGTCGGAGGCAGCAAGCTCTGCTGCAACGTGCTGGCGACGTCTTCCGCACCGCGGCGCAGCTCGGCTTCGAGGTTGACCGTGGTGCGGGCCGAAAGACGTAGCTCGAGTTCGTCCATGACGAGTGCGGCCAGGTCGCTCAGGTTCGCGACCTGCTCTTCGCTGACCTCCCGGGCGTGTTGGTCGATCACACACAGCGTCCCGAGGTTGTAACCATCGTGCGTCGTCAACGGCACGCCCGCATAGAACCCGAGCCCGAAGTCGCCGGCGACGAGCGGGTTGGCCAGCGTCCGTGGGTCCGACTTGGCGTCAGTGACCAACCACGGCCCATCGTGCAGGATCGCCGACGCGCACAAGCCCGGCTCCCGATCGATCTGCTCGACATCGAGGCCGTGATGCGACTTGAACCAGATCCGATCGGTGTCCACGATGCTCACGATCGAGATCGGAACGTCCAGCAGCCGCGCGGCCAACGCGGTGATGCGCTCGAACGCTCCGTCGGGCGGCGTGTCCAAAACGTCGTACCGACGAACGGCCGCGAGCCGTTGCGCCTCGTTCGCGGGAATCACGTCAACGTCCACCTGCCTCCCAGACAGCCCTCACCCACTGCGGGTGCCGCAGGGCTTCCCGGATCGACGCGATCCGAGTCGCGGTCGGCGCTTTGTCCGAATCGCGTCACACGAAGGGCGATCTCGGCCCCGTCCACCGGCGACGTCGTGTCCGCCTCGATCAGCGGAATCGCTCTTCCAAGCCGTAGAACGCGAGCGGTCCGTCCCAGAGGATCACGCGCGCGTCGTCCTCCGACACGTTCTGCTCTTGGCACTCGTGCAGGAACGCGTCAGCGGCACCGGGATAGATCGCGTCGGGATGCGGGAAGTCGCTCGCCCACATCACGTACTCCGGGCCCATCCACTCGACGACCATGCCGACGCAGTCGTCGTCGGCTTCCGTCGAGATCACGCAGTGCTCATCGAACAGCCGGGTCGCGGACGGCCGGCCGGGCGTGAGCCACTCGACGTGATCGTCGAGTCGGGCGAGCCAATACGGCAACCATCCCGTGCCGGACTCGAGGAACGCGACGCGCAGCTCGGGATGGCGCTCGAAGGCGCCGTCGAGCACGAACGACGCCATCGCCGCCATCTGCTCCATCGGATGCGACAACGCGTGGCGCGTCGCGAACGACGAGAAACGGTCGGCACCGATCGTCGGGCCGCGGAGGCCGAGCCC
>JBEEFX010000232.1:0-4934 GCA_041166365.1 Acidimicrobiaceae bacterium | reverse complement strand
AGGACCGGGTCTGCGTCGAGAGCGAAGCCACCTTCATCGTGTTGTCCGAAGCCATCGCCGCCGACGCCATCGGCGCGCCGCTCACCGAGGAGGAGTCGAAGTACCTCCGCTAGTCGGGGCTGCACGTTGGTCCAGGTTTGCGCAGTCTTGGCTGTGCGAACCCGTAGGCTGATGTGGTGTCAGAGACGGCCACCCTCGACACGCTGCCGAGCACCCGCCGGGCGTTGCTCGATGCGCTGAAGCGCCGGGGCGAGGCCCGGGCCGACGAGCTGGCGATCATCCTCGGCATCACGGTCAGCGCGGTGCGCCAGCATCTTGCGGCCTTGCACGGCGACGGTCTGGTGACCCACAGCGAGGTGCGCGCGGGCCCCGGCCGCCCGCACCACAAGTACCGCTTGAGTGAGGTGGGCGACAACCTGTTCCCGCGGCGGTACGCGCAGGTCGTCACGGACCTCCTCGTCGAAGCCGAAGCCGAAGATCCCGCGATCATCGAGCGCATGTTCGCTCGGCGTCGCGACCGGCGCGTTCAACGGGCCCAAGAGCGGCTGGCCGGCAAGGCGCTGCCCGAGCAGGTGGCCGTGCTGACCCAGATCCTCGACGAGGACGGCTACCTCGCCGAGGCGGTGCCGCTGGACGGCGGGTCCTTCCGGATCGTCGAGCACAACTGCGCCATCCTCGCGGTGGCGACTCGATACGGAGCGGCGTGCGGCACGGAGTTGGAGTTCATCCGCACGGTCCTGCCCAACGCTCACGTGGAGCGAGTTGCGCACCTGCTGTCAGGCGGTCATGTGTGCGCGTACGAGGTGTCGCCGCTTTCCAAGCGCACACCCAAGAACCCGTCGCCGACCTCGTAGCAGAGCGCAACGACATCCGACGAGCGGTGGCTCACGCGCTCGCCGAGCGCGTCATGGACCAATGCCCGCATCGCCGCCAAGTCGTCGGCGTCGACGCCAGCACGATCGGCGAGGGTCTCGATGGCCGCGACAGCGACGTCGAGGTACCGAGGATCCGCCGGCAACACCAAGCGGATCTGATCGGCCATGCACTAACCCTCGCGCACGACGTCGGTCGGTGCCTTGTCATCCCGCAATCCGAGATACGCCGGGTGACGCAGAATGCCTTCGCCGGTCCACTCGCCGAACTCGACTTCGGCAACCAACTCGGGGCGCACCCAATGCGCGATCCTGGCGATCGGACGGGGCGGCGGGGGATCGAACGGCGATGCATCGATCTCGAGCGGCGCGAGGAGCCCACCGAGACGAGTGAGCTCGCGCATGGTGAAGCCGGTCCCGACCTTGCCGCAATACCGCAGCGTGCCGTTGTCGTACACGCCGACGAGCAGCGAACCCAGCTGTCCGGCGCGACCGCCCTCGCCCGGCTGCCAGCCGCCGATCACGAACTCCTGCCGTAGTCGGACCTTCACCTTGATCCACGCAGACGAACGCTTTCCCGGCAAGTAGGGGCTGTCGACCTTCTTCGCGACGATGCCTTCGAGGCGCTGCTCCCCGACTGCCTGTAACAGCGTTTGACCGTCGCCTTCGCGGTGGGCGGGCACCGTCCAGCAGCCGTTGTCTGGAACCAGCTCTGTCAACAAACGCCGGCGATCGAGATAGGCGAGTGGCATCACGTCGTTGCCATCGAGATGCAGCAGGTCGAACACGACGTACGTGATCGGCACAGTCTCCGCGCGCAGCAGCACGTCCTTCGGATTCGCGAGATGCATGCGTTGTTGCAAGCGGCCGAAGCTCGGGCGCCCCTTGTCATCGAACGCGACCACCTCGCCGTCGAGCACGACCGCGTGATCCTCGAGTACCTCCGCGAGCGCTTGCAGCTCCGGGTAGCGCGCGGTGATGTCGTTGCCGTTGGAGCTTCGAAGGCGTACCTTGCCCGACTCGATCGCGCTCAGGACGCGAACGCCATCCCACTTGATCTCGAATGCCCACCCGTGCTCATCGACAGGAAGTGTGCCCGTGACCGCTTTCATCGGCCGCAACGACTCGAGGTCGATCACACCTCACTCTCGCATTGCCGGACGATCTGAGATTCGGCTCGATCCGGACAATTTTCGTGAAGAGGCAGGTGGGCTCGCATGGAGAGGCACTGAGAGTCACCAAAAACGTTGAGAACTGCCTACAAATTCGGTGCGAAGCAACCGATACCCACAAAGGACCATTGGGCATTGGCCAGCTGGGAGGAAGTTGTGCGGAGCGGAGACCGCGGTCAGAGCGGTGTGGAGACACCGCAACCTGACGCGTCCGCATCCACGCAAGACGAAGGTCGAGACTCCCGCCTCACGCACCTGTTCCGAGCGCGCGTCGTCGGTCTCGTCAGCCTGAGTGTTGCTGTGCTCATCCTCGGCAGCTTCGCGGCAAATCATTCGCCGTTAGGGCCGAGCGGACTGCTGCTCTCCTTCATCCTGTTTCAAGCCGTCAGCTCCGCTCTCATCACGCGGCTGCAGCCCAGCGATAGCAAGTTTGTTCAGCAGTTTGACGAAGCTGTCTTCGTTGCCAGCGTCCTGCTGCTTCCCGCCGGCGGAACGGTAGCTGTGCTCGGAGTTGGTACAGCGCTCGGATTTCTTCTTCAACGCGAGAACCCGCGCTCGATCTGTATGAACGGTGCGATCTTGACCGTCGCAGCGCTATGTGGTGTGTCTCTTGTGCAGGCAGTGGAGCACGCGATCGGGGCAGGCCCGGCAGCGTCCTTGTTAGCCGTAGTTGTTGGCAGCATCACCATGGCGGTCGTAAACGAGACCTTGCTCGCGGCGACATTCCGATTCGTGCTCGACGACCCGTTTTGGTCCTCTGTCACGGAGTTCTTGAGATTCCGCGTTAGACGGGCGCCGTTCCTCATCGTGATCGGCTACCTGGCTGGTCTCGCGTCGGGATATGCGACTTGGGCTGTCGCCCTAGGCGTGCCTCTGCTGGGCGGGCTGCAATACGTTCTCGGCGAGCACACGCGTGCAACCCGCGACCTTCAGCGCACCCAGGGATTGTTCGAGTCTTCAGTCGAAGTCCACGGTCACGTCGATGCAGTCGAAGTAGAGGACGCTCTGACCGCAGCAGCGGCGCGACTCCTCCGCTGTACGACCGCGCGCGTTGACGATCATGCGCCTGTAGATGGTGAATGGGGCGCCCCGCTGCAGGGATCAGACGGCGCGGTCAAGTGGCTCATCGTCGCCGGACCAACGTCGAGAGTCGCGCTTGATGCCGAAGCGATTCGATTGCTTGGTGCTCTTGCCGCGGTGGGCTCGTCGGCGCTCGACAACGCCAGACTCGTCGAAGAGATTCGGCGCGCTGGTCTTGTCGACGGCCTCACCAACCTTCCGAATCACGTCTTGTTTGAGGATCGAGTCGCGCAGGCGGCAGCTGTCGCGCGCCGCAACCGCGAACGTTTTGCCGTGATGATGCTCGACCTCGATCACTTCAAGAAGATCAACGACAGCCTCGGGCACTCCGTGGGTAACGAGCTCCTCAAGGACATCGCTTCGAGGCTGATGCTCGCGTCCAGGGACATCGACACGGTTGCTCGGCTCGGAAGTGATCACTTCATCCTGTTGCTTCCAGGCGTCGGTAACTCCGACACCGCTGGCGTGATCGCCGAGAAGCTTCTTGCCGCCGTGCGTAAGCCGATCAACCTCGGCGGCCACGAGCTCTTCATGACCGCCAGCGCCGGGATCGCCTTCTTCCCGGATGACGGCACGAAGTCGGAGCACCTGCTCCGCAACGCCGACAGCGCCATGCACCGGGCGAAGGAACTCGGCCGTGACACGTTCCAGACCTACGCATCAGGCATGAACGACCTGGCCCAGCTCCGCCTGGTCCGTGAGAGCGAGCTGCACAACGCGATCCAGCGTGACGAGCTTCGCTTGCGGTACCAACCGCAGGTCGACCTTCGTACCGGCCGCATCGTCGGTGTCGAGGCACTGGTCCGCTGGGAGCACCCCGTGCTCGGCCTCATCGGCCCGCACGAGTTCGTGCCCCTGGCGGAGGAGTCGGGTCTCATCGTTGCCGTCGACCTGTGGGTGATGCAGGAAGCCTGCCGCCAGGCTAAGGCTTGGCTCGACGATGGGCTGCCCGAGATTCGCATGGCCGTGAACATCTCCGGTCGGCACTTCCATTCGTCGGAGCGTCTCGTCGACGTCGTCGAACGCGCGCTCGGCCTCACCGGGTTTCCCGCGGAGCTGCTCGAGCTCGAAGTCACCGAGGGGATTGCGATCGGCGAGGAAGAGTCCACGGCTCGAGCCCTCCATCAGATTCGAGAGCTCGGCGTGAAGCTCGCCATCGACGACTTCGGCACCGGATACTCGATGTTGGGCCGGCTGCGGAGCTTCCCGATCGATCGGTTGAAGATCGACCGGTCGTTCGTGAACGAGATCGAGAGTCACCACACCGACGCTCCGATCGTCTCGGCGATGATCGCGATGGCACGCAGCCTGCACATCGAGTGCGTCGCCGAGGGAGTCGAGACACTCGAGCAGCAGATCTTCCTGCGCAACCGCATGTGCGACCAGGCGCAAGGCTTCTTGTACAGCCATCCGGTCGAGGCCGAGGACATCGTTCGTCTGTTGCAGACACCGTCGGTCGGCTACAACCTCAGCGTGGCGTCGTAGACGAGCGGATTCCGTGCCGAATCTCGCGCGGTGGACGCAAGGTGCCCCACAGACCAACGACTCCCGAAATCACGAGCGAGACCACGATCGTTTGCCTCACGCCGACGCTCTTCGCCAACAGCCCCCCGAGGCCAGCGGCGATCGCTTGGCTACCGAGTAGGAAGCCATTGAGCACAGCGAGCCACGGCACTCGCAACCGATCCTCGAGTCGGAGCACAGCGACCTCGTTGCCGGGAATGCGGCTGGCGTTCAGCGAACCGACTGCAGCGAACCCGATCAGAATTGCCGGTAGGCCGGGTGCAAGAATGAAGACCACGAGTCCGAT
>JBEEFX010000231.1:0-3600 GCA_041166365.1 Acidimicrobiaceae bacterium | reverse complement strand
TTTTCGAGCGCGAGCTCTTCCCTCGCCAGCACGTCGGCGAGTCCCTCGTGCCGTCCTCGACGAGGGCCTTCCGAGACCTCGACTTCCTCCCGGTCATGGAGGCGAGCAAGTTCCCACGGAAGTACGGCGCCGCATGGACGTCCGCCACCGGCAAGTCCTTCGACCATGACTTCGAGGACCTCGCCGTCGAGGACTACGCCGACGTTCGCTTCGACGAGCGCGCGCAGCCCGGCGTCGATCTGCCCTACACGTACCACGTCGATCGCGGGAAGTTCGACCTGCTCCTGCTGCAACACGTACACGAGATGGGTGCCGCGGTGTACGAGGGCATTCGCGTGAACGGCGCGGACTTCTCCGACCCCGATGGTGTCGACGTGCAGTTCACCATGGGCAAGAAGGAGATGAGCACCCGCGTGAACATGCTGGTCGACGCCAGCGGACGCAACACGCTCATCGGGGCCCAGCAGGGTTGGAAGATCAAGGACCCGGTCTTCGATCAGTACGCGCTGCACACCTGGTTCGGCGGCTACGACCGCGCCGCGGCGACCGATCAGCCCGACAAGGACTACTACATCTTCGTTCACTTCCTGCCGCTCACGAACACTTGGGTGTGGCAGATCCCCATCTCCGAGGACCTCACGAGCATCGGTGTCGTGATGCAGAAGGGGAACTTCAAGACCTCGAAGGCGTCGCGCGAGCAGTTCTTCTGGGAGTGCCTGAAGACCCGGCCGCGCATCTACGAGGCGCTGCAACGAGCCGAGCAGCTACGACCGCTCAAGGCCGAGGGTGACTACAGCTACGCGATGTCGAAGATCGTCGACGACCGAGTTGCGCTGGTCGGTGATGCCGCTCGCTTCGTCGACCCGATCTTCTCCACGGGCGTCAGCATCGCGTTGAACAGCTCACGCTTTGCCAGCGCCGACATCGTTGCTGCCGCCGAAGCCGGCGACTACTCCGCCTCGCGATTCACGACGTACGAGACGACGATTCGCCGAGGCACGAAGAACTGGCACGAGTTCATCAGCGTCTACTACCGGCTCAACGTGTTGTTCACCGCGTTCGTGCAAGACCCGCGGTACCGGTACGACGTGCTCAAGCTGCTCCAAGGCGACGTGTACGACGACGACCAGCCGCCGGTGCTCGCGAAGATGAAGGAGATGGTCTCCAAGGTGGAGCGGAACCCGAAGCACATCCTCCACGACGCGCTCGGCGACCTGACCTCCCACGCCTTCGAGCCGTCGTTCTGACGGCCGCCCCTCATTGCTTCAGGCGCTCGACCAGCTGCGCGATCAAACGGAGTGAGCCGAAGTTGTCGGGCACGAGCTCCTCGTCGTCGACCTCGATGTCGAACGTCGACTCGAGGAAGTTCACCATGTGGAACAAGCCGAGCGAGTCGATGACCTGGTTCTCGAGCAATGGATAGTCCACGTCTTCGAGCGCGGCGGCGTCGCCGGCGTACGTGAGCTGCTCCACGATGAAGCGGCGGAGCGTGTCTTCGGTGGTCATCGATCCTCGTTCGTGGTCGCGGCCCTCATCAGGGCCTGGCGGTCGATCTTTCCTGTCGACGTCTTGGGCAGGGTATCCACGACGTCGATGGCGTCCGGAATCATGTACCGCGGCAGCCGCTCGGCGCAGAACCGCGTGAGGTCGCGAGCGACGAGGGGTGCCTTGGACGCGACGATCGCGCGCAGCCGGTTCGACACGATGTCGTCGGGAATGGCGAGCACCGCGCACTCGTCGACGTCGGGATGCGAATAGAGCGCAGCCTCGATGTCCCCCAGTTCGATCCGGTTGCCCCGGCTCTTGATCTGGTTGTCGCGGCGGCCGAGGAACCGGTACAGGCCATCGTCACCCAGCTCCACGACGTCACCGGTGCGGTACGCGAGATCCGGGCCACCGTTTCGTTCGTGGGGCACCAGCGACCGCGCCGTGCGTTCCGCGTCGTTCCAGTAGCCCTGCATCACGGTGCGGCCGCGGACCCAGAGCTCGCCGTCGACGTCGAACACGTCGACGTCGTCGATCGCTCGGCCGATGGGGATCGGAGCCTCGTCGTCGTCGGCGAGGGGCGGGAC
The DNA here is from genome assembly GCA_041166365.1 of Acidimicrobiaceae bacterium. Taxonomy (GTDB): domain Bacteria; phylum Actinomycetota; class Acidimicrobiia; order Acidimicrobiales; family JACDCH01; genus DASUCS01. Next base: position 1,528 of record JBEEFX010000231.1, on the reverse strand, counting down.
GTCGTACCACGTGCACACGTTCGTCTCCGTCGGGCCGTACAGGTTGACGAATCGAACGTCGGGGAGGAGCTGCATCAGCGTGCGCAGGTGCTTGGTGGGGAAGACCTCGCCGGCGAAGATCACCGTGCGCAGTGCCGGCAGTGAGCCCGGGGCCAGCTTTCCCCGCAGCGTGAGCATCGAGAGGATCGACGGGACGGAGTACCAGATCGTGATGGCCTCGTCGGCCATGAAACGCGCGAGTTGAATCGGGAACACCGAGGCTTGCGCCGGAACCAAGACGAGCGTCGCGTGCGCTTCGGCTGCTGCGAACAGATCGAACGTCGACAGATCGAAATGAAACGGCGCGTGGCTGCTGAGGCGGTCCGTGGCACCGACGTCGAGCTCGGCCACCGCCCAGTCGACAAACGCCAAGCAGTTGTCGTGCGTGAGCATGACGCCCTTGGGGTTCCCGGTCGAGCCGGACGTGTAGAGGATGTACGCCAGGTCGTGTGCGCCGACGAGTCCGGCTCGCACGTCGGGCTCGCAGCCGTCGACCTCGGCGCGTCGATGGACGTCGACCCGTGCGGACATCGTCGGGAGGGTGGCTTCCGCGTGGTCGTTCAGCACGACGAGATCGCACAGTGCGTTGCCGTCGGCCGCCAGGAGCTCCCACGCATCGGCTTTCTCCGCTCCGGTCAGGAGGATGCTCAGACCGCAGTCGTGCGCGATGTAGGCGAGCCGTGCCGGAGGCGCGGCCGGGTCGAGCGGGACGTACGCCGCGCCGGTCTTGAGCACGCCGTAGATCGCCGCGACCGCTTCGATCGACTTGTCGAGATAGAGCCCGACGCGTTCGCCCTGCGTCGCGCCGAGGCGCTGGAGGAGTGTCGCGATTCGCGACGCAAGGTCGTCGAGGTCGCCGTAGGTGATACGCCGCTCGCCGTCGACGACCGCAATGTGGTGCGGGGTGGCGTCCGCGGCGGCCTCGAGGTGGCCGTGGATGACCTGCGGCTTCACAAGCCCATGTGGTTGGCGACGACGTTGCGGAGCACGTCCGAGGTTCCCGAGTAGATCTTCGAAGCGATCGCATCGCGAAGCTCGCGCTCGAGCCCGGACTCCGCGACGTAGCCATACCCACCGTGCACATAGAGCGCGTCGAGGCTCGACTGGACGTACGCCTCGCTGATGGCGATCTTGACCTCGGCGGATTCCGAGGGCGTGGCCCGGCCTTGATCCTTGAGCCAGCCGAGGTGGTACAGCGCCAGTCGCACCGCCTTCAGGCGGAGCTTCATCTCGACGAGCCGGTGCGAGACCGCCTGGTACTTGCCGATCGGGTTGCCGAACTGGTGTCGCTCCTGCGCGTATTCGACGCATCGATCGAGTTGGCGCTGCATCGTGCCGACGGCAGTGGCGAGGATGAAGCTGCGCTCCCAGTCCATCGAGTGGTTGAAGATCGCGAGCCCGGCGCCGCGCTTGCCGAGGATCGCGTCCTCGCCCACCCGGCAGTCGGTGAAGTGCACCTCGCTCATCGGGGAAGTGCGCAATCCCATCT
>JBEEFX010000230.1:0-2631 GCA_041166365.1 Acidimicrobiaceae bacterium | reverse complement strand
ACGACCGACTCGTACATCGTGTACTTCGAACGCATGAAGGACGAGGTGCGCACCGGCAAGACCGTGCGCTCCGCGGTTGACCACGCGTTCAAGCGCGCGTGGCGAACGATCGTTGCCGCCGATCTCGCGTCGTTCATCGGCGCCGCCTTGCTCTTCTGGTTGACGGTTGGCGCGGTTCGGGGCTTCGCGTTCTTCCTCGGGTTGTCCACCCTGCTCGACCTCATCACGGCCTACTTCTTCAAGCGGCCGATGGTGGCACTGCTCGCTCGCAGCCGCTTTCTCACCGAGGCTCGCTGGATCGGCATCCGGTCCGGTCTGGGGGACGCCGAGCACCGCCCCGTCAGCCCCGCGCCCGCCGGTGGTGGTCGATGATCGTCGCCGATGCGGATCTGCGGTCGCCGAAGAAGCGCGGGCCGTTCAGCCGGCTCTATCACGGCGAGACGAACATCGACTTCATCGGGCGCACCAAGCTCTGGCTCGGGATCTCGGCGGCGTTCCTGCTGATCGGGCTCGGGTCGTTGCTGTCGAATGGGCTCAACCTCGGCATCGACTTCAAGGGCGGTGCGGTCTACGAGGTTCCCTCGGAGACGCTGACGATCAATCAGGCACGCGATGCGCTGAACCCGCTCGGGATCGGCGACCCGAAGGTGCAGGAGCTGCAGAGCACGACCCTCCGCAAGATCCGCGTGCAGACACCGACGCTGGATCCGACGAAAGCGCAACAGGTGCAGCAGGCCCTGGCCGATGCCGCCCACATCACGGTGGGGGAGGTGAACCGTGACGAGGTCGGTCCGTCGTGGGGCAACGAGATCAGCAACAAGGCCCGCAACGCCCTGATCGTCTTCCTCTTGGTCATCACGCTGTACATCTCGCTGCGCTTCGAGTTCAAGATGGCCGTCCCGACACTCATCGCGCTCGTCCACGACGTGCTCATGACGATCGGGGTGTACTCGTTGAGCGGCTTGGAGGTGACCCCGGCGACGGTCGTCGCGCTGCTGACCATCCTCGGCTACTCGATCTACGACGGCATCGTCGTGTTCGACAAGGTGCACGAGAACACGCGCCTGGTGTCCGCTACGAACCGCATGTCGTACGGCGACATGGTGAACCTGTCGCTCAACCAGACGCTGATGCGATCGCTGAACACGTCGATCACCGCGTTGATCCCCATCACGTCCCTGCTCGTGATCGGCTCGTTGATCCTCGGCGCCACGACCCTCGAGGAGTTCGGCTTGGCCCTCCTCATCGGTCTGGCATCCGGCGCGTACTCCTCGATCTTCGTCGCGTCGCCGCTCCTCGTCATCTACAAGGAGCGCGAGCCCCGCTACCGCGACATCCGCCGCCGGATGCAGGCTCGCCCCGCGGACCGGCCGCTCTCGACCGAGGAGACCACCGACACGCGGAGTTCCGTCGCCGAGCCCAGCGCCGCGGCGGCCGCGCCGCGACCCGGAGGCGCGAGGGTGGCGACGAACATCCCGCCGCGTCCTCGCAAGAAGGGCAAGCGCAGGTAGCCAGGATGCAGGCCCACGAGCTCCGCGACTGTGTGCGCGACATCCCCGACTTCCCGAAGCGGGGTGTCATCTACAAGGACATCACGCCGCTGCTGTCCAACACCGACGCGTTCCGCTCCACGATCGATCTGATCGCGGATCACTTCGAGGCGGCCGGCATCGACCGGGTGCTGGGCGTCGAGGCCCGCGGCTTCATCATCGCTGCGCCGATCGCGTACCGGTTCCGCGCGGCATTCGTGCCCGTGCGCAAAGCGGGCAAGTTGCCGTGGGAGATCGAGCGTGAGGAGTACGAGCTCGAATACGGCACTGACCTGCTCGAGATCCACCGTGATGCCGTGGAGCCCGGCGATCGAGTCGTGATCATCGACGATGTGCTCGCCACGGGAGGCACCGCCGGCGCGACGATCCGCCTGGTCGAGAAGCTCGGTGGCACCGTCGTCGGCCTCGGCTTCGTGATCGAGCTGGGCTTCCTGCACGGCCGCGACAAGCTGGGCGGGTACGACGTGTTGTCGCTGGTCACCTACGACTGAGCGGCGTCCACCCGTAGAATCAACCGATGGCAACGGTGACGCGGGTTCTTCCCTGGCGGCGCAACAGCGTCCCGCCGGCGGAGGAGGTCGCGCCGCTCGTCAGCGCATTCCGGTCGCATCACCCGAAATCGAGCCCGCTGATGATCACGCGGGCGTACGAGCTCGCCGCTGACGCCCACCGTCAGCAGGTCCGCAAGTCCGGTGAGTCCTACATCCACCACCCGCTCGCCGTAGGGGCGATCGTCGCGGATCTCGGTTTGGACGACATCACGATCGCCGCCGCGTTGCTCCATGACGCCGTGGAGGACACGCACATCACGCTCCAGCACGTCATCGCCGAGTTCGGGCCCGACGTGGCCGGGATCGTCGACGGTGTCACCAAGCTCGAACGGATCCAGTTCGACTCGAAGGAGGCACAGCAGGCCGCCACGATGCGCAAGATGCTCGTCGCGATGGCCAAGGACGTGCGCGTCCTGATCATCAAGCTCGCCGACCGGCTGGCCGAGCTGCGCATCGAGGCCGACGTCTCGGGCCGGCCGAAGCACCTGTGGTCGATCTACGAGAAGATGGTGGTGAAGGGCAAGGCGTTC
>JBEEFX010000229.1:0-4640 GCA_041166365.1 Acidimicrobiaceae bacterium | reverse complement strand
GAGCGCTTGCCGGAGCTCGGCTTCGAGCCCTCCGGACACCAGCTTCCCGTCGGCCAAACCGACCTGACCGGAGACGATCAGCCAGTCGCCGGCCCGCACGACCGGCGTGTACGGACCCACGGGCTTGCTCAGCGAGCTCATCGAAGCATCCTTCCGGTCGGGAACGTCGCAGGGCAACCTTGCACGACCCAGGCGGCCGCAGCCACCGCGGCGAACACGGCGTCGCTGCCGTTCCGCGGGGCGGACCCGTCGTGGTCGATCTCCACGGTGATGGCAGGAGTATCGACCGCTCGCAGCACTCCGAAGGAGCGGATGGTCAGGTCGAGCGGCTCACCGGCGTCGTCGACGGCGACGCCCTCCGAGCAGACCCACCCCAGCGCCATGTGCGCGGCGCCGATGCAGTAGGACCGCAGCACCACCTCGTCGAGCGGATCGCCGGCGGACACCCGCACATGCACGCCGCGGTCATCGAGGTGCGCTTCCGCGACCGAGCCGTTCGGCGCGGTGATCGGCCCGGCCTCGCCTCGCGCGCCCGCCAGGAGCACCGCCGCTTCGGCCCAACCCGCGGCCCGCAACGCGACCGAGGTCGTAGGGCCCACGACGTCGGCCTCCTCGACCACGAGGCCCGGCGCATACGCGGTGATCGCGCCGGCGATGCCCGCCGTGCGCGCGACGCGCACGACGCCCGTGCCGTCGCGTCGAACACCGGCCGCGATCGGGGGACGCTTGGCGCCGAGCCGGACGGTGTCCTCGCGCGACAGGAGAACGCGCACCGCCCGCCCGTGCCGGTCGGCGAGCTCGCGCGCCGCGGTCATCACGGGCGTGCTGGTCTTGCCGCCGAAGGCGCCGCCATTGGCGAGCGGCGACGACGGCACCCCCCCGGGGACGCACCACGACGCGTCGGTCTCGAGATACGCAGGCTCGACCCACGTTGTCTGCAAGGTGACCGGCCAGTCCCCGGCAGGGACGTCGAGGGGATGACGGACCTCGACCGTCGTACGCCGTCCCTGCGTCTTGGCGGCGGCCCGGCGCGCCTCGTTGAGCGTCTCACCGACGGCCCATCCGCCGGCCCCGTCCGGCACGGCGACGAGCGCGCCTTCGGGTGCCGTGTCGTCGGCGAACCCGCCACGGCCCAGCGACACGTCGGGCCCGACGCGTTGCGCCACGCCCCCTTCGATCTCGGCGCGCTGTGACGCGGCGTCGAGGTCCCTCGTGTCCTGCTCGTTCGGAAGGTCGAAGGACTGCCAGGCATCCAGGATCGTGCGCCATCCGGTGCAGCGACACAGGTGCGCCAGCAAGGCGCGCTCGACCTTGTCGACGTCGGTGGCGGCGGCGCCGGCAGTCCGCAGCGCATCGAGACGCACGATGATCCCCGGCGTGCAGAACCCGCACTGGCTCGCGCCGGTCGAGCAGAACGCGCCGGCCCACTGCTCTGCCTGCGCGAGACCGTCGATGGTGGTGACCGTCCTGCCGTCGACGCGCTTGATCGGCGTGACGCAAGCGACGCGCGGCGCACCATCGACCAGCACGGTGCAACAGCCGCACTGACCCTGAGGGCTGCACCCGTCCTTTGCGCCGCGCAGGCCCAAGCGGTCGCGCAACACCTCGAGGAGCGACGACCCGTCGTCGACGACGACGACATCGCGTCCGTCGACTCGCAAGGTCACCTGACTGTCAACCGCCATCGGGGCGAGGATAGGTTCGACCGGATGCCGCCCAGCAGTTGGAGCCGCCGCTCGTTCCTGGCCGGCGGGACGAGCGCGGCCGTCCTCGCCGCCTGCGGCGGAGGCAAGACCGCGGCGCCGACCACCGCGCCGCCGCCCCCGTTCACGCTCGTCACCTTTTCGGACTCGTCGGTGTTGACGCTGGGGGCGCCCGCCCGGGTCACGTTCGGTCTCGCCGACGGCCAGGGCGTGATCGTCCAGAAGCCGCCGGTGCCGACGCTCGACTTCGCGGTGACGCTCGACGGCCAGCCGTTCGGGCTACCGGTCACCTCGACGAGTCACGCCGAGGGGATCCCCCGCCCGTACTTCCCGGTGACGTTCACGCCCACCAAGGCCGGCATCTATGAGTTCAACGCGCAGGTCTCCGGCACCCCGGTGACCGTCCCGATCCAGCTCACGGGCGAGCCCGTCCTGGTGCCCGCAGAGGGCCAGAAGATGACCCCCTTCGACACCCCGACGAAGAGCGACCTCCGAGGCGTCGAGCTCCTCTGCACCCGGACCCCGGCATGCCCGCTCCATGACATCACGCTGCGTGAGGCGCTGGCCGGCGGTACCCCCGTGGCCTTCCTCATCTCGACCCCGGCGTACTGCCAGGTCGCCATCTGTGGGCCCGTGCTCGACGTGCTCCTGGCCGCATCGGCCCAATTCCCTCAGATCAAGATGCTGCATGCCGAGGTATATCCATCGACTGCCGATGCACAGCCCGACGTTCTGCGCCGGACACCCGTCATGGAGGCCTACAACCTCTTCTTCGAGCCTGTCCTGTTCCTGGCCAAGGCCGACGGGACGATCGCGAAGCGCATCGACACCATCTTCGATGCGGTAGAACTCCACGACGCGTTGACGCAGCTAGCGGGCTGACAACCAGGTCAGTCGCTCGGCGGGCGGGCGTGCGATTCTTATGGTGATGCAAGGGAACAACGGCGAATCGAGCAACGATCACGGCGAGACCGAATCGTTCGACTCCCCCCCCCTGATGGGCGTGCGCGTCGTCGTCGACCATGACCCGGCCGTGGCGGCTGCCGCGTTGGCGGAGGAGCTGAACGGGGAGCTGGTCTTCGACCGAGAGGGCGCTGAAGTCGCATTTGCGGCTCGGGCCTCGGCCGGCCGGACCGATCCGGTCGTCTTGCACGACGACGAGTTCGACACGCTGCTCGCGCAAGCCGACGAGCTGGGCTCGTTGGGTGAACGCCCCACCGTCGACGAGTCGGCGGTGGCCGAGTTACGGCAACTAGCCGTCGCGCTCGCCCGTACCGACCGCATCCGGATGAACACCGAGGTCGAGTTCACCGAGACGCTCAACCGCCGCCTCTCCGCCAGCAGCGGGATGGCCGTTCACCCCGAGACCATCAAACAGGCCGCTCTCGCGCTCACCGCCGCCGAAGGCGAAGTCGAGGAGATCAACAAGGCAATCGCGGAACTGGGTGACCGTCCTCGTCCGGAGCAGGTGCGACTCGAAGTTCCCGAGGCGGTGCCCCAGATGTTCGACGACGAGAGCCTCGAACAACAGCGGCGCTCGCGCGTGTTCGCACTGAGCATCGGAACGATCTTCGCGGGCGTCGCCCTCGTGCTGCTCAGCTTCGGTGTCGTCGTCGTGATCCCCGTTGTGGTCTTCCTGCTCGGAATCATCGTCGCCGGCGCGATGATGGCGCGCAGCTACTCGAGCGAGGGTCGCGACGACCCGGGTGCGCGTGAAGCCTCGGCATTGCTCGCGTCGGCCACGGGTAACGCCGAGCGGACTTCCGAGGCGAGTGCGCGTGACCGCGCGGCCGAAGAGGAATGGCTGGCACGTCGATCACAGTTCGAAGCGGCCCGGGAGCGGTCCGGCGAGAAGGCGCGCTCCGCTCGCCGGCACTGGGACACGCTTGCGGGCGCGGACGCCGACCCGTACGACCTCGAGGGCGTGCTGCGGTTGCACGACCCGCAGTTCGTGATCACCGGAGCGGCGACGAAGACATCGCCCACGGTGCGCACGGTGAACGCGGTGCATCGCAAGGCGATGGCCCGTTGGAAGGTGGCGTGGGCCGCGGTCGGCTACGACCAGCCGCCGGCGCTCGAGGACTTCGACGAGCACATCACGCGTCTCGGCGGTGCCGGCGCCCGCGCCGAAGCGGAGAAGGTCGGCCAGCGGCTGCAGGCGGCGGAGGCATGGGCCAGCGCCGGCGCCACGATCGACCGACCGCTGATCCTGGTCGAGCCGGAGAACTGGCTACCCGAAGACGACCTCGAGGAGATGCTGCGCACTCTCCCCGCGGGAGCCGAAGTCGTGCTGGTGACGCGGGCCTGAACGCGACACGATCCGGCGGAGATCCGCCGGAACAGCGGACGTGAGCCGGATCGTTGCGAGAAACGGCGGAGCTACGAGAAGCTCTGGCCGCAGCCGCAGGTGCGCTGAGCGTTCGGGTTGTTGATGGAGAACCCGGCCTGCTGCAGCCCGTCCTTGTAGTCGAGCACGGCGTCGGTCAGGAGCTGAGCGCTCGACGGGTCGACCACGACACGCACGCCACCCTTTTCGACGGTCACGTCGTCGTTGGCGACGTCGGTGTCGAAGAACATCTCGTAGCTGAAGCCTGAGCATCCCCCGGGACGCACGGCCACCCGCAGGGCGAGCGCCGGTTCACCTTCGGCTTCGATCAGATCCTTGACCTTGGCGGCAGCTTCGTCTGTCAGCGTGATCACCCCGAAAGGGTACCCCGGCCGGCCCGCTCAACCACCAACCGCTATGCCGGTTGGACGATCAACTCGACCTGGCAGGGATCACGGTCGACCAGGGTGCGGAAGGCCACCACCTCGCCGCCGCCCACCATCTCCACGAAGCCCTCGACGAGCCCGCGATGCAGGCTGCACACGAGGTCGGGGTTGGCCTCAGCGAGCTCACGGAACGGGCAATGGGCGAACCCGACCGTGGCCCCTTCC
>JBEEFX010000228.1:0-9317 GCA_041166365.1 Acidimicrobiaceae bacterium | reverse complement strand
TTGTCGTGCCGGACCCACACCGGCTCACTGCTCGTAGCCGCGCGCGCCTTGGCGACCTTCTCACCGATGTCGGCGTCCTGCCACACCACCAGCGACGGCGAGAAGTCGTCCAACACGTAGGTCAGCTCATCGACGGCGTTGCGCCAGTTGCCGACACACAGGCAGGCGCCGATCTTGCTCGAGGCCAGCAGCAGCTCGAAGATGTCGGAAGAGTTGACGCCCAGCCACAGGATCCGTGAGCCCGGGCCGAGACCGGCGGCGCGTAGCGAGTTGGCCGCCTTCGTGACGCGCACGTCGAGCTCTTCGTAGGTGACTTGCCGGCCGTCCTCTCCGATGAACGCAGTGCGCTTGCGGAACCGACGAGCGTTTTCGCGCGCCACATCACCGAGGGTCAGCTCGTGGATGTTCGCCATTGTCTCCCTGCCGCTGCTGGACCCTAGTAATAGATATCTAAGAAATAGATTAAGGCAAATTGGGCGGAGGGTCAAGCGCCGATGACGGCGCGGTCGCCAACAGGGACGAGTACTGCTGCGCCTGTTCGCAGAACTCCTCGGGCGAGGAGGCCGGGATCTGCATCGTGAAGTAGGTCACTCCGATCTCGCCGAGCTCGGCCGCGCTCGCGAGCAGCCGTTCGGGCTCGACGACGCGTCGCCACGTCTCCTCGAAGCACAACGGGAAGATGGTCTCGAGCGGACTCGTCCGGCCGATCTCCGCCGCGTACTCGCGCGCATAGGCGATGCGGTCGCGCAGGTCGGCGACCGTCTCGATCAGCGGCGTGCGGCGCATGGCGACTCGGCTGGCTCGATTCGGGAAGGGCAGCCAGCCGTCGCCCAGCGCCACCGCTCGGCGGATGGCGCGCCGGCTGTTGCCGCCGACCCATATCGGCGGACGCGGGCGCTGCAGCGGTGTCGGGAGGGCACGATTTCCTCGAGCGACGAACGCGGTGGTTCGGTGATGCACTGGCTCCCCGAGCCAGGTCTGCACGATGAGTTCGATCGCCTCGTCGGTCAGCTCGTTGCGGCGGCTGAAGTCGATGCCCAGCGCGTCGAACTCGGCCTCGACGTACCCCGTGGCCACGCCCAAGATCAGCCGGCCACCCGAGAGCACATCGACTGTCGCGGCGGCCTTGGCCGTCAGGAAGGGACTCCGATACGGGGCAACAACTGCGCACGTGAGCAGTCGAAGTCGGCTCGTGGCGGCCGCTGCGTAACCGAGCGTGACGAAAGGATCGAGGGTGTCGTGCACGCGCACGGTCGCCTCAGGACCTGGTGGTATCGGATGGTCAGTGACCCAGACCGCGTCGAAACCAACGGATTCCGCGGCACGCGCCATGGAGGCAACGGCGCGACCGCTCGCAAATGCTGGTCCGAAGACAGGGCTGTCCAGCAGGCGGACGGCGACCCGTCCGTGCAATGCGTTCATCGCCGGGCGTCCATTGAAAGAGGTATCTTAATATTCTCCGACAGCTATGGTAAACAGGCAATCGCCGTGAGCAGGGCGAGAATCCTGGGGGAAACGCCGTGAAGAGCGTGAGCGACGCGAACGATCGCTACTTCGAGCCGGACATCGAGTGCATGGCCCGAGCCGAGCTGGAGGCGCTCCAGGAAGCGCGCCTGCTCGAGCTCCTGCCGTACGTCCACGAGCGCTCGGGTCTCGTTGCGACGACGTGGGCCGAGGCGGGTGTGCATCCGAGAGATGTGAAATCGCTCGACGACTTCTACGAGCGGGCACCGATCATCGACAAGGACACGCTGCGTCGATACCGCGACGATCACAACGACCCCTTCTCGGGACTCGTCGTCGACCGCCAAGAGACGTGGGCCGCCGGTACGACATCCGGCACGACTGGAGACCCGACGGTGATCCCGTACGTCGGGCGGGTTCGTGGCCGTGAGGAACCGGCGACGTACCTCTCCTCCTTTGCCCGCTCCTTCTGGGAGCTCGGAGTCCGGCCCGGCGACTTCGTGACCCTCAACCACTTCACGTCCCGCGGGCCCGTGTTCACGAACGCGCAGCGCATAGGCGCGGTGCCGATGGTGTTCAGCCACGACCCTCGACAGATGGCCCGCTTCTGCCGGCTCTCGCTGGAGTTCAGACCAGCCCTGATGTACGTGATGAGCATGGCCTTGCTCCTCGAGCTCTTGCGGCTGGAGTCCGAAGAAGAGGTGGACATCCGCGACGTGCTCTCGAGCCACGCGGTGATCTGGGGCGGGGAGCCGATCGGCAATCTCGCACGGGAGGCGCTCCGCCGATGGGAGGCCGAGGTCTTCGAGAACACGTCCGTCGGCGACGTCACGCTGGCGACCGAATGCCGTGAGCATGCCGGCGCCCACTTCGCGGAGGACACCGCTCTTGCCGAGTACCACGACGTCGACTTGCGAAAACCGGCGGACGACGGACGGCGTGCTGAATTGATCGTCACCTCGCTCGACCCTGCGTTCCCACTCCTGAGGTACCGGTCCGACGACGTCGTCACCGTCGACCGCAGCACCTGCGGGTGCGGTCGTACCCACGCCCGGCTCCGCACGGTCGGGCGAGTGTCGGACAGCTTCAGCGTCCGTGGTCGTGCCGTCCTGCCTCTCGAGGTGTGGTCGGCGGTCGAAGCCGTCACCGAGAGCTCCAAGGGTTTGTTCCAGATCGTCGCGCCCGACCGTGCCCTCGAGGCGCTTCGCCTCCGCGTCGGGGTCGATGCCAGCAGCCGAAGTGCCGACGAGGTCGCCAACGCCATCGCCGAATCGGTGGAACAGGCGGTCGGCGTGTTGCCGCAGGTCGAACTCGTTGCCGTCGCCGATCTCCTGAAGCTCGGACCCCCGCACAAGATCCCCCGGGTCGTGAAGGCATGAAGCACCTGTCGCGATCCGTCAAGCTCGACGGCGAAGCGCTCTTTTGCGTCGCGACCTACGGCGACGACATCACCTACCCCGTGAGCTATGACGACGTCGAAGCCGACATCGCCGCCGCCCGCCGCGCGCTCAGCGCGCTCGGGCTGAAGTCAGGCGACACGGTGCTTCTCGTCAGCACCATCGAGGAGAGCGCTCATTTCTGGCCGTTGCAGGCGGCCATCGTGGAGATGGGCATGCTCGGGTTGCTGGCCGACGCGACGCTCTTCGATGCGATCCGCGTCGAGATGCTTCTCCGCCGGTTCACCGTGAACCTCGCCATCGGAGTCAACAACACGATCGTGGAAGGGCTGCGCGCCGCGTCGTTCGACGTCGCGGAGGTACTCGGACGAGCGCAGCTGCTCGCCGCGCGTTTGGACGCCGTGCCCGCCCTTCAGGCGTTGGGCCTCGGGGTGCACCGTTGGGTCGCGCTCGGTCCTACGTACGCGATCGATTGCCGCGCCGGGCGCTTGCACTTCGACAGCGAAGCGTGGGACGTGTCGTCACCTGGCGGAGAAATCGTCGTCCGACCAACGGGTTCACGAGCTTTGGGAGGCGACGCGGTCGCGACAGGAGTGATGGGGCACGCCGTCACGGAGGTGTGTCCCTGCGGACGGCCAGACGCCGCTCTCGTGCTCGACGATGCGTCGCCCGCCGAACTCGGCAGCTGACCTTCTGCACGACGCACCCGCCCATCCGTGGCTGGGAGCTGACCCCTACGAGCCCAAGCGCTCGGAGTGCAACAGCTGCGTGCTGACGCAGTCCCCCCACATCTCCGGGTCGTGATTGACGAGTACGGCGTCGCCGTGCTCGTTCATCGCCTTCAGCTTCGAGATGCTGGCGATCGCGAGATCGCGGTCCCACACCACTCCGGGCGGACAGCCCGTGCACAAGCTCGAGCGCTGGTACATCGCATCGCCGCTGAGCGTGAAGCCTTTGCCCGACGGGAAGCGCACGCGCAGACTTTGATGCCCCGGCGTGTGCCCGATCGTCGACACGAGGACCACCAACCCGTCGTCGAAGATGTCGTAGGTCTCGTCGAATTCGATCATGCGGAGGCCACCGGCATCGCCGCTCTGGAAGTCGTTGCCGATGTAGCCGCTGTACGGCTTGTCCATCTGCTCGGTCGCGTGTTCGAACTCACGGGTACGCATCAGGACGATCGAATCGTTGAAGAAGCAATTCATGCCGGCGTGGTCGTTGTGAAGGTGCGAGTTCACGACGAACCGGACGTCACTCATCGCGATGCCCGCTTGTTGCAGCCGCTCGGTGACTGCGGCGCCGTCGGGGAAGACCGGCACGAGAAGGTCCCGCTCGACGACACGACCCCAGTAGCCGACTGGATCGCTTCGCACTCGCGGGTTCATGCCGGTGTCGAAGAGCACCACCCCCTCTGGATGAGTGATGGCGAAGCACATGATCGGTATGACGACGCGATCATCGGACAGCTCACCGCGGTACAGCAGCCCGGCGTCCGCACGGATCTCGCCACAGCGAAGTCCGATCAGCTCCATGTTGCTTGACTCTCCTCCATGATCGATCCGTCCTCGGGAACGCGCCGGCCAGCCTGTCATGCGGTTGTGCACCAATCGAGCGCGATGTGGCGGCTGTGCGCTTGACTGTCTCCCAGCTTGTGGTCAGAGCAACACAACGACGGCCGCGAGCGCTGCGACGACGGTGGCGATCACGACGACCCAAAAGGCGATCGACTCCCTCGCCGAACTAGGTACCCGTTGTTGACGCGCTGGGTGCGACGCGTCTGCCCGCAACGGGGACCTGCGGCTCATGTCCGGCGGGTCCGGCAGATAGTTGAGCGATTGGGGAAGCTACCGGTACGAGTCTCGATCCGAGAAGAGCCCTCCGACAAGCGGCACGACGTGTTCGAAATAGAGACGATGCCCGCCGGCAAGAAACCGGCGTGCGCGGCCTAGAGGGCTCCAGTATCGCGAGACGCCCGCCACGCGCGAGCACTCGCGCCGCCGAGGCCAGGAAGGTGTCGATCCGGCTGAAGTTCCGAAGCGCAAGGCCGCACGTGACGCCATCAACGCTGCCGGAGCGAAGCGGCAGATCGTCGACGTCGGCACGCGCGAGCGGCGCATTGGTGTGCGCGGCCGCGAGCATGCCGGCTGACCGATCGATGCCGATCGGTGTCAAGCCTGCTGCGGTCAGTTCGACGCACAGGTCGCCCGTGCCGCAGGCCATGTCCAGCACACACGCTCCGGGCCGCAACGCGAGCAGCTTCACCGCGGCGCGGCGCCATCGGACGTCCATCCGGATTGTGAGGAGCCGGTTGAGGAAGTCGTAGCGCGGAGCGACCGCGTCGAACATCTCCGTGACTGCACGCCCCTTGTCATCCGGCGCGGGGAGAGCGTCCAGCCGCAGGACTCGCTTTCGCGACTGGCCTCGGGCGTTCATACGGCTCAGTCCCATGACGTGTTGCATTGCTGGGCAGCGAACCGGTCGAGCAGGTGGGTCGCGAGCGCGCGGTGCCCGGGAGCGACGACCCGAAAGATCGGCGCTGCGAGGGCGGACTTCTTGAAGAAGATGGATGTCGCAAAGACGGCGCGGTGACCGTCGTCGTGTAGTTGCGCCACGATTTTGCCTCGGATTATGGGCCCGTCGGCCTCGACGTGGACGGCGTCAGGTTCGCGGTGGGTCAGCGCCCATCCGAGGACGTGGTCGTTCGAGTCCCGTGGCCCGAGGTCGAACTGCAGGAGTCCGCGATGGGCGAGGTAAATCGGCCAGTACAGGAACCGCGGTGCGTCATCGAAGGCTGAGCGAAGGAACTGCTCCGCCGAACCGTGATACGCGCTTCCAAGGTCAACCTCGAACGCGTCGGCATAGTCGGGCTGTCCGTCGACGAGAACGCCGGAGGGTACGTCGATCTGCCGTGCCCTCCTCGGCGGAGTACGGGACGCTTCGGCTCCGCTCCCTGATCTCACGTCGCCATCGCCCGCGGTTCGTACGACATGGTCGAGGAGGCGAGGCGCGATCGCACGATGGAATGGGCCGATCACGGTCCAGGAACCGCCGGCTACCACCGGCTGGTCATAGAAGAGCGCGGTCGTCACGCGCAGCCGCGTCGGTTCGAGCTTGCGCAACACGATCTCGGCTTGGAGCATCGGAGACTTCGCGACGATGTGAGCGACGTCGGCGTCGGCGGCGACGATGGTCCAGCCCTGAACGTGGCGCCGGTCGTCGATGGGCTGGAAGCGGGCGACGACGCGATGAGCAAACCGCATCACCGGCTTTGCCCACCACGGCGGGTTCTCGAGTGCGGCTCGCACGAGCTGCTCCGGTGACCGCTTGTCCGCCCCTGAGATGGCGGTCTCGAAGGCGTCCGCGTAGTCGTAGTGCCTGTTCGCGACGAGTTCGTCGATCGTGGCCTTTCGACCCTTCGTGGCTACCCCAGTCGTCATGGTCGTCAGATGAAGGTGGTGAGTACGAAGCCGCTTGCGAGCAGCATGCCTGTGGCGGACAGCAGGTTGCGTCCGATGTCCGCGACGCGCAGGTGGCTGCCGACGGCCAGGACGAAGTACAGGACGAGAGCGCCCGTTGTAACCGCGCCGATGTAGGGGACCCACAGCCCGACGACGAGCCCGACTCCTGCGGCGGCTTTGATCGGCGTGAAGATCCACCAATGGGGCCGGGGGAACCTAACGTCCTCGAGGCACTGCTGAACGAACCACAACGGCCGCCGCGAGAAGGCGGCGTCGGCGAACTGGAACGCCGCGAGTGCGGCGGGGGCCCAGGCGGGGTTGGGGATCAATGGTCAATCTCCTATTTCTCGTGTTCGAGGTCGCCGGCGGCGGCGGGGCCTCACCGGAGAAGGAGTGCGGCGATGCGAAGAAGGTTCCGCGGAACCTTTCGGACCGACGGCCCCTCCTTGATGGTGTGGAGGCCCTCGTCGTGCGCGCGCAGCGGGGTGACGCTGACGCGCTTGAACGGCTCGTCGGTGAGCTCGCGCCCTACCTGGGCCGGATCTGCGGGTCCATAGCGCTCGACGCCGGTGAGGACGCGCTGCAGGAGGCGCTGATCGCCGTCGTTTCCAACTTGCGCTCGTTGAGGGAACCAGCGGCGCTGTGGGGCTGGGCGCGAACGATCGCCGTGCGAGAAGCGGTCCGAATCGCCCGCCCTGGCAATGCCGCCGCGGTGGACCCATGCGAGCTCGACTTGATCGCCGGTGACGACCGCGAGGCCACAAAGGTCGAGGTGCGTCAGATCTTGGCGGGCATGACGCCGCAACACCGAGCTGTCCTCGTCCTCCGCGAGCTAGAGGGGCTCAGCGAAACGGAGACCGCGCAGGTACTCGGCGTGTCGTTGGGCACCGTCAAGTCCCGCACGGCGCGAGCTCGGGACTCATTTCTCAAGAGGTGGACGTCATGACCATCGCGGAGCAGGCCTGGCCTGCCGCCAGACTCGGCCCCCTCGCACGACTTCGGGCGATCGCCGCGGGCCTTCCCGGTGTCCACCTGCACGAGGAGGTGATCGACGCCGCCTTCGACGATGTCTGGCGGTTCGTGTCCGACCTCGAACGCACGACGACGACGTTCGAACCCGACGTCCGGTCCCTCCGCATCCTTGAACGCGACGCCGCTCACTGGAAGGTCCGCATTCGTCTCGCACCATGGCTGGGCGCGCTCCCGCTGAACCTCGACGTCACGATGCAGGACGGGTGGTGCTGGATGATCTCCCGCCCGCACCTCTACGTCGTCGGGATGGCGGCCGAACCTCTCGAGGGCAGCCCGACCGCCACCCGCTACGGCCACTTGGAAGGCGTCGTTCTCCCCACCGCGCCCTGGGCACGCGCGGCGGCCTGGCCCATCCTCGGCATCAGCCGCTGGCGCCACCGTGTCCACGTTCCCCGCGACGTCGCACGCATCGCCGCGCACGTGACCGACGCTGACTAGCGCCGGGGATCACGCACCTCGCCGCGCTGCAAGATGTCGGCCCGGAGAGCGTGCTCCGCGCTAGGCATCCGGGGAGTGCTGCGCCCACGTGCGGTTCAGATCGGTGGGGCGCGCAGCACTCGTATTTGAGCTGACGCGCCACGCGGCGCCGAGCGACAGCAAGAGAGTCGGTGCTCCCACCTCGTAGGCATTCGGTGGGACCGAACTCGGACGCGACCGTGGGAACTCGTCCACGTCGTTGGCCACGACCTCCAGCGCGAGGTCGGCGGCCGGCCAGGGTGCTCACTCGGACGTGACGTCGACGAGGGGCTCCTCCGTTGGGCTCGCCCAATCGCACGAACTCCTGCGGCCGCCGTGGAACCCTGGGAGGCCGCGGCGGAGGCGGTTGTTGCACCGGCGGGGGTTGCCCGCCTCGAGGATCTCCTGTTCGAGCGCCGCATCGGAAACGGATTGCATCGAGCTCGACGTGCCGCCATCAGCTACCTCGCAGCAGTCGACGCCGCCGACGAGTTCGGGATGGACGAGGTCGACGCAACTCGTACCCGAGCGAGCCGGTAGACGACTTCGGTGACGCGATCCGGTAACAACGAAGGCCAAGGTCTGTGACCTGGGCCTTCTTCAGTGGCGGGGGCGGGATTTGAACCCGCGACCTTCGGGTTATGAGCCCGACGAGCTACCAGACTGCTCCACCCCGCGGCGGACGAGACACGTTACCAGCGGCCTGGCAGACGGCCAACCGGGCGCGCTGCTACGCGGAGGCGCCGGAGAGTGTGGTGCTGGTCGTTGAGGTGGTGGAGCTGCCGGACCCGCTGCCGCTGAGTATTCGGTTGGCCTCGTCGACGTCGGCTTGGGCCTGCTTGTACTTCTGTTGGAACCCGGCGAGGTCCTTGTTGGCCAGCGCGGCGTCGGCATCCTGGAACTCCTGGATGGCGCGGGCCAGCAGCTGTTGCGCGGTCAGGGTGGCCGCGGGGGTTTCCGGTGTCGTGGGCGTAGTGGGCGTGGTCGTCGCGCCCTCGACCGGAAGATCCCCGAACTGCGGGAACTGCTTCAGCGCCTGCGCCAGCGTGTCCGCCACCGCGACCTGGTCCTTGAACTCGACGACGACCTTGCGCAGCAGCGGTGGGTTGTTGTCCCCCGCCGCCTGCACGTACACCGGCCGCACATAGAGCAGAGAGTGCTCGATCGGCACGATCAGCAGGTTGCCGAACAACAACCTCGATCCACCGGTGTTGATACCGAGCAACGTCTGCAGTGAGGACACGGCGGTGTCGGAGCTCATCGTGCTCGCGACGAGTGTCGGCGAAGGTGGCAATCGATCGCCGGGCATGATGAACGTCTGCAGCTCGCCGTAGTGCGCAGGGTCGCTCTTCGCCACCATGAACGCCGTCATCTGCTTCCCGGTGCCCTTCGTCGGCACGAACGGGCGCAGGATGCTGAACCGCTGCTCGGTCTCACCCGGCAGACGCATGAGTTGGTAGTACGGCGCGATGCCACCTGATGCCGGCGGTGGCGTGTCGGTCTGAACGGT
>JBEEFX010000227.1:0-16644 GCA_041166365.1 Acidimicrobiaceae bacterium | reverse complement strand
GCTCGGGCCCAACGGCGCGGGCAAGACGACCACCGTGAGGATGCTCGTCGGGCTCATCCGCGCCAACGACGGTCACGCCCGGCTGTTGGGTGAGAACATGCGCCCCAGCGCGCCGGTGCTCCGACGCGTCGGCCTGCTCGTCGAGAAGCCGGCGTTCGTCCCGTATCTGTCGGGGATGCGGAACCTCCAGCTCCATTGGGCCGCGGGCGGCGACCCGTGGCCACCCGCGGGCCTCGACGAGGCCATCGATCTCGCGAACCTCGGCAATGCCATCGATCGCAAGGTGAAGGGCTATTCGCAGGGGATGCGACAGCGGCTCGGGATCGCGCAAGCCGTGATGCACCGGCCCGAGCTCCTGGTGCTCGATGAGCCGACCAACGGAATGGACCCCGCGGAGACCCGGCGCATGCGGGTGGGGCTCGCAGAGCTGTCATCGCGCGGCGCGACAGTGCTGCTGTCGAGCCATCTGCTTGCCGAGGTCGAGCAGGTCTGCAGCCATGTGCTCGTCGTCGACCACGGCACGCTCGTCGCGGCGGGCACGGTGGCCGACATCATCGGCGCCGGCCAATCGGTCGACCTCGAGGTGGACGACGCGCCCCGCGCCACGTCGCTGCTGCAATCGCTGCCAGGAGTCGTGCAGGTCGCGCCGTCCGAACGTGGGCTCATCGTCGAGCTCGACGGCATCCGGCGGTCCGCCGTCGTCGCGGCACTCGTGCACGCCGGCATTGCCGTCGAGGCGGTCATGCCGCGCCGGCGGTTGGAGGATGCGTACCTCTCGATCGTGGCGGATGGCGAGTGATCCGGATCGAGTGGATACGCCAGACCCGACGCATACGCACGTGGGCGTGCTTTGCCGGGCTCGCAGCCGTTCCGATCATCTTCTCGATCGCGGCGTACGTCGATCCGCCCCGGGAGCGCCGGGAGCTGAACGTCTTCACGCTGCTCACGGCGAGCGGGCTCAACCTTGCGATCGTCGCGCTCTTCTTCATGAGCCAGTTCTTCCTCGTCGTGGTCGTCGCCGCGTTCGGAGGCGAGAGCGTCTCGGGCGAGGCCACATGGGGCACGCTTCGCTACCTGCTGGTGCGCCCCGTCTCGCGCACTCGCCTCATCCTCAGCAAGATCTTCGTGGCATACGTGCTGGCGATCATCTCCGTGCTGGTGATCCTCGTCGCCGGTTTGGTCGCCGGCACGATCGCATTCGGGTGGCACGACGCGCTGATCATCGATCGCAGCTTCTTGTTCCCGCTCCCGGTGCCGGTGGCCGCTATGGACATGTTGTGGCGGCTCGTCTTCGGCGGCGCGTACGTCGCCCTCACGATGTTGACCGTTGTCTGCATCGGCGTCTTCTTGTCGACGCTCACGGACTCGACGGCGGCGGCCGTCGTCGGCACAGTCGTGTCCGTCGTGACATCGAACGTGCTGGGAGCCCTGCCAGGCCTCCGCAGCATCAAGCCCTTCCTGCCGACCCGGTACTGGGACGAGTGGCACAACCTCTATGCCACCACCACGCTGCAGGACATGTGGAAGGGTGTCGCGTCCACACTCATCTGGTCCACACTGATCACGTTGATCGCGTTGTGGCGATTCCGACGCAAGGACATCCTGTCGTAGCGGACTTGGTGTGCAACGTGTGTGGCGCCGTCGTCGAGCCCGACGCGACGATCTGGTGCTGTCCGCGCTGCGGCGGCGCCTTCTCCCTCGCGGGCCTGCAGGTGCAGCCCCCCAGGTCGCTGCCCCGCGTGACGATGGGGGAGGGAAACACGCCGCTCGCGCCCGTCAGTGTGGGAGGCCGCAAGGTGCTCGCCAAGGTCGAATTCGAAGCACCGACCGGCTCCTTCAAGGATCGCGGCGCGGCGATGCTCATCGCCGCGGCGATCGACGTCGGCGCGACCCGCGTCATCGCTGACTCGAGTGGCAACGCCGGCGCCGCGATCGCGGCCTACGCGGCACGCGCCGAGCTCCCGTGTGAAGTGTTCGTCTCGTCGGCGTTGCCCTCGTCCACGGTCGCACGGATCAAGGCGGACGTCGTTACCGTCAAGGGAACCCGAGAAGACATTGCCGCGGCCGCGGTGGCCCGCGTCGCCGAGACCGGCGGCTTCTACGCGAGCCACGTGTGGAACCCGTGGTTCTTCGAAGGCACGAAGCACTACGTGCTCGAGCTCGCGGCCCAACTCGGCGGCCGGCTGCCGGCGGCTCTCGTGCTGCCGGCGGGCAACGGCACCTTGGTGCTCGGAGCGTGGCGAGCGTTGCAGGAGCTCGGACTCCGCACACCCATCATCGCCGTGCAGGCCGCCGGTTGTGCGCCCGTCGCCGAGGCGTTCGCGGCGGGCCGGGACCACGTCGAAGCCGTGATCGACCAGGGCACGATCGCCGCGGGCATTGCCATCGCGGAGCCGGTCCGGGGCGACGAGATCCTCGCGGTCGTTCGGGCCAGCGGTGGCTCGTTCGTCACCGTGACGGACGAGGAGATCACCGCGGCGGCCAGCGAGCTCGCCGGACAAGGCTTCGTCGTCGAGCCGACGGCCGCCGCCCCGGCGGCCGCGCTGGAGTACGTCGATGTCGACGACGTGGTGATTCCGATCGCCGCGGGCGATCGCTCGTAGGCCGCTACCGCTCGTCCAACCAGATGGGCGCGTGGTCGACCAGGAACTCGCTCACCGCCAGGCACCGATCGAGCACCTCGCACAGCTGCTCCTCGCTCTTGAAGATCGCCGCCAGCGACACCTCGATGCGCGCAACAATCGTGAGGCTGCGTTCGGGCGCGTCGGTGACCGCGGCGAACGAGTCGATGGCGGACACCTCGAGCGGAAGGTCGGTACCGCCGACGCCTGCGAGCTCCGTCGCGAGGACGAGGAGGTCCGGGCCCTGCGGCAGAGGCGGGAGCGTCCACGTGAACACCAGCGGGAAGTGGAAGCTGTCGTCCGGGTCGTCGCCATCGCCCAACGTGAGGACCGTGTCCTCGAACGAGAGGAGCTGTCGGGGATCGACCTCGAGCGAGAGATGCAGGTCGAGCGGACCGTTGCACGCTTCCTCCGGGTGCAGGTCGACCTCCCAGGCCTGGCGGAGTGAATACGTCTCCACGAAGTGCCGCTCGTCGTGCACGTGGAAGCCGTGATCGGACGCGTGGTCCTTCAGGTCGGCGATGAAGCCAGCCACATCGATCACAGCCATACACGTCCAGCCTGCCACGATGGCGCCGTGGATCTGCACGCTGTGCTCCTCGAGACGGCCGACGCCATCGGCAACGCGCTCGGCGCGCTCGACAACTGGGGACTGGCCGGCACCATCCCCGGCCAGTACCACAGCGACATCGCCGCCGATGCTGCCGCCGTGCAGCTGCTCGTCGACCGAGGCCTCGGCGTGTTGTCAGAGGAGACCGGCCGCCACCATCCGGAGCGCGCGATCACCGTCGTGGTCGACCCCGTGGACGGATCGACCAATGCGTCGCGTGGGATCCCCTGGTACGCCATCAGTCTGTGCGCCGTCGACGGCGAGGGTGCCCTGGCGGCGCTCGTCGTGAATCTGGCGAACGGAGCGACGTTTCGCGCCGAACGCGGAGCAGGTGCGTCCGCCGGCGATCTTCCGCTCACGCCGTCGGCACGGACGGCGATGAACCAGTCGCTCGTGGCCCTCAGCGGCTACCCGCGCCAGTACCTCGGGTGGTACCAGTTCCGTGCGCTCGGCGCTGCGGCCCTGGACCTCTGCGCGGTGGCCGCAGGCGTTGTCGACGCCTACATCGACTGCAGTTGGAACGCCCACGGGCCATGGGACTACCTCGGTGGCATGCTCGTGTGCCGCGAGGCGGGCGCGCTGGTGGTGGATGCGGAGGGCCGCGACCTCGTCATGCTCGAGCACACCGCCCGGCGCACGCCTGTCGCCGCAGGCACGCAGTCGTTGCTCGACGAGGCCGTTGCCGCCCGTCGCACACTTGGCCACTGAGCTTTCGTAGCCTGGAACGGTGAAGGGTCGACTCCACCGGTGGGCGCTGCTGGTCTACAAGCACTTGCCGACATGGATGCGGCGGATGGTGGTGCGCCGCGTCGCACCGTCGTTCACCGTGGGGGCGATGTGCGTCATCGAGCGCGCCGACGGCCGTGTCCTGCTGATTCGTCACCTCTACCGCCAGGGCTGGGGCGTTCCCGGCGGCCTGCTCGAGCGCCACGAGGCTCCGACCGACGCCGCTCGGCGCGAAGTGCGTGAGGAGGTCGGCCTCGACGTCGAGCTCATCGGCGAACCAGCAGTCAACGTCGACGCCGATCCTCGCCGAGTCGACATCGTGTTCCGTGCGCGTCCCGTCGACGACGCCGATGCAGACGGCGTGCGGGCGCTGTCGGTGGAGGTCCTGGAGGCGCGGTGGTTCGCGGTGACCGATCTACCGGAGCTGCAGTTCGAGACCGCCTTGGCGATGCAGGCGCTCGAGCGAGCGACGTTCGCGGACCGCTAACCCGCGAGCTCGGCCAGCACCCGAAGATGCCCGGGCAGGCATGGGTGCCGGAGCTTGGTGAGCGCCTTCGCCTCGATCTGGCGTATGCGCTCTCGTGTGAGCTCGAAGCGCCGGCCGACCTCCTCGAGGGTGAGCGGCTGCTCGTTCGACAGCCCGAACCGAAGGCACAGCACCTCGCGCTCGCGGGCATCGAGGCGCAGGAGCGATTCGCGCAACGCCGCCGATTCGAAGGACTGCGCGGCGACCTCGTCGGGCGATGCCGCCGAGAGGTCAGGCAGCAGGTCGGCCAGCTCGGTGCCACCGTCGTCGCCGACGATGGCCGACAGCGACACGAGGTCGGGCTCGATCCGCAACGCGTCCTCGACCTTCTCGACGGCGAACCCACTCTCGGCCGCCAGCTCGACGACCGTGGGCTCGCGACCCAGCGTCTTCAGCAGTTGCGCCGACGTGCGAGCGAGCACGGACAGCGCCTCGCCCAGATGCGCGGGCACCCGAATCGTGCGGCTCTTGTCGGCGATCGCCCGCGTGATGCCTTGCCGGATCCACCACGTCGCGTACGTCGAGAACTTGAACCCCTTGCGCCAGTCGAACTTCTCGACGGCGCGCATGAGCCCGAGGTTGCCCTCCTGGATCAGGTCGAGCATCGGCAGGCCCGCCGACTGGTAACGCTTGGCGACCGAGACGACGAGGCGGAGGTTCGCCTCGATGAAGCGCCGGCGGGCCGCCGCCGCGATGGCGCACACCTCCGGCGTGGCCGTCGGTGCTCGTCCCGCCTCGATCGCTTGCGCGAGCTCGATCTCTTCCGCCGCCGTGAGCAACGGCTCGCGCCGCAACTCGCCCAAGTACTGCTGCACGAGATCGCGCTCGCCCGATCGATCCGATCGTTGTGTCGCTGTAGTGCTGCGCCCGGCCATCCGCTGCCCCTTGCGGGTAGGTTCAACTCGTGGTCGAAAGTAGTTCGCGTGACCGCGACGACTGGGGATCCCGGCCGGTGGTGATCGTGTCCGCGTGCTTGCTCGGCGTGCGCTGCAACCACAAGGGAGAGGCGAACACGGACGACGCGGTGATCGCGTTGCGGGCGACGCACCGCGTCGTGCCGGTCTGCCCGGAGAGCGCCGGTGGCCTACCGACGCCGCGCGTCGAGGCCAGACGCCAGGACGACGGAACGGTGCAGACGGCCGACGGTCGCGATGTCACCGAGTGGTACGAGCGGGGCGCAGCCCACGCGGTGCGACTCGCAGAAGCGGTCGGCGCGACGCGAGCAGTCCTGAAGGCTCGCTCGCCATCGTGCGGTTGCCGCGAGATCTACGACGCGTCGTTCACGAAGACGTTGGTGCAGGGCGAAGGAGTGACCGCCGCGGCGTTGCGTGCTGCCGGGCTCGACGTGGTGTCGGAGGAGGCGCTGTAGCGCTCAGCCGGTGATGGTCTGACCGACCGAGTTGCGGACCTGCCACATCGTTCCGCAGGTCTCGCAGGTGAGGTGCACCGTGTGACCGACCAGGTCGACCATGTCGAGATGACCGATCGCGTTGCACGTCGGGCAGTGCGAGGCGGGCTCGCCCTCGGGGAGGTCCGTCAACTCGATGGGCGCCTTGGCAACGAGGTGGAGCCCGGTGGGCTGCACCTCGATGGTGATCGGGGCGAACAAGCCCTGCGGCGTCTCTTCGACGGGCTCGGGGAGGACCTCGGGCTCCGGTTTGAGCGCGAACTCGCTCGGCAGGACACCCGCTTCGATGAGTCGTTGGGTCCTCGCCTGTTGCAGACGATCCGACAGCGACATGCCGCGATGGTAGACGGCCGCCGGCGAGGAAGCCCACTTCCACCCCCTACTCTCGTGCTCCCGGGCGCGTAGCTCAGCTGGCTAGAGCACCTCCCTTACAAGGAGATTCAGGCCAACGGCGCGACGCTCTGGCCTGGGGAAACGGTTGGGGTCAAGGCCACCCGGACCAGTAGCGGACCAGAAGTACCCTGAGAACTTGGGCGCTTAGCTCAGTTGGGAGAGCAGCACGCTTACAACGTGCAGGTCGTCGGTTCGATCCCGGCAGCGCCCACTTACCGCGTCGTGGTCTGCCTATGCGGCCCGGCTGTGCGCGGTGCAGTTTTGCGGGCCAGTAAGGCCGCCCCGACGGCACACGAACAGTGGAAGTCCCGTCGCGGCTCTGCGATCAACGTGCCACCACGTTGGCCCTGCGAGCTCCGGGCGAGGCCTCGCGCCTGACCACGCCGACCTCATGTTTCTCGGTGAGTCAGGCCAGCGGTTGCACCCTTCCAACTTCACTCGACGCATCTGGCGTCCCGCCGTGAAGGCCGGGCTGGAAGCGCACCTGCAGAAGCTGCGTTTCAACGACCTGCGCCACACGGCGGTCGCGCTCTATCTCGAGAGCGGGCGGCAGGCCGGTAGGCCGATCAACCCGAAAGGAACTACAGGTGCGCACGGGCCACTCGTCAATCCAGATGACGTTGGACCGGTACGGCCACTTGCTCGACAAGGTCGAGGATGAAGAGGTGGGTGCGATGCTGTACCCGTTTGCCACCCTGCTGCGGCTAGCGACCGGGACTTGTGGTGCTCACGTCACGGCGACGGCGCCAAGTGATAGGCAGGTGGCGGGGGCGGTTGCACAGCGGGGAGGAAAATTGATGGTCGATCAGCCGCCGCGTCGTCGGGAACCACTGCGAGCGCCAGGGCAACCACAACAGCCACCGTCGCCGCCGCTTGACGCTGGTGGACCGCCTCCGGGATGGTGGCAAGCGTCGGATGGCAACTGGTATCCCCCTCAGGGAGAGGTAGCTCCACCGCCACCGCCACCGCCTCCTCCGCCGGTGACGCAACCCATTTCGCCGTATCCGCCACCACCGGGTCCGGCTTACGGCCCGCCACCTGGGCAGGGCGGGTACCCACCGCCTGGATACGGCCCGCCCATGGGCTCGCCGCCGGGCAACAGCAAACCCTTCTACACGCGGTGGTGGGTCATCGCACTTGTGGTCTTGCTCGTATTGATACTCATCGGCGCGATTGCAGGTGGATCATCGGACAAGAAGAAGACCGCGGCGACGAGTCCAACGACGTCCTCAACTTCCTCATCTTCAGCGTCGGAGGCCACCACGACCAGCGCGCCGACAACAACGGTCAACCCCAACGCGCCTCACGTGGTGGGCGAGACGGCGCACACCGGTGACTTCGATGTCACGCTCAATGAGTTCATCGAGCCGTTCGAGGACTCAAGCGGCTTCTTCTCGGCGCAGCCAGGCAACCATTTGGTCGCTGTTGACGTGACGATGCACAACACCGATAAAGACAGCCACACCGTGTCTTCACTCGCACAGTTCACCGTGGTCGATCCGCAGAGCCGCAGCTACCAGGCCAGCTTCGCTGGCAACCAGAACCGGGTTGACGGAACCGTGGCAGCCGGCGATCAGATTCGTGGCGTGGTTTCCTTCGAGGTCCCCGACGGAATCACCGGCCTGGTTCTGAAGGTCAAGGGCGACTTCACGTCCGGAGGTACGAGCTTCCAACTGAGCTAGACCGGGCGTACACGAAACGGTGGCTAAGCCGCAGCTAGTCACGGCGGCGGATTGTCCTTTTCGACAATCCAAGGTTGAGCATCCTCGTGCGCTATTTCTTTTCGGTCATCGTCTCGGAACTGCATGCGGTATCCGAGCCGCGCGATGAATCGGTCGCTCTTGAACTCAGGCTTGTTGGGCTGGCTTCCGACCCGGTTGACGTCCATCGGCCGGAAGTCGTCCGGCCGAAGCCGTCGACCAATGCGTTGTTCGAGACATCCGATGCACAAGAACCCGCCCTTTGTGTCTAGTTCGAGTCCCTCCGCGCCCACTCATGAAGGCCCGCACCCGCGGCAACCGAGCGTCGAGCGCTCGGGTGAGTCAGGGTTACCGGGAGGGTGGACCGGGCGGTGGGTGTACCTGGAGTGGTGTCGGCGGCCGGGGCGGTTGGCTGAAGTCGAAGTCATTGGTCAGGTCGCCGAGTTGGGGTGCGTTTTCGCGAACGTCGGGGCGAGGGTCGGGTCGGCCGTCGGTCGCGGGGTCGAGACGCTGCCCGGCCAAGAAGTCGTCCTCGATGAATTTGGCGTAGGCATCGAACGACAACGTTTGATGGTCGATGAAACCGTGCTTGGCGTAGGGACTGATGACGAGTCCGGGGACGCGCAGCCCGTAGCCATTCACGTCGACCGTCGGCGGGGCGACGTGGTCGTAGAACCCGCCCCAGTCGTCCCACGACACGAAGATGGCGGTCGAGTTCCAGTCCGGTCCGTTCATCACCGCGTTCACGAGGCTGGTGACATACGCCTGGCCGGCGCTGACTGCGCCGGGAGGATGCTCGCTGACCGGGCCGGAGGGCACCACCCACGACACGGCTGGGAGCGTTCCGTTGCCGGCGGACTTGTAGAAGTTGTCGATGGTTTGAATGTTGTCGAGCTGGTTGTCTTGGCGGACGGTGTCGAAGTACGGGAGGGGATTCCAGATGCCGGGTGTTTGCGCGTCCTGCTTGACCGGAGCGCAGGACAGGGCCGCGTCGTTGCGGCAGTCGGGTTCGGTGCCGGCCACCACGTAGTAGCCCCACGACACGTTGTTCTTGTGCAGCAGATAGGTGAGGTCGGTCCAGGCGTAGTCGGGCCCGGACGGCGGCGCGATGGGATCGCCTTCCGGGTCTGTCGCGGGCACGGGTGAGTACGCCGCGCCCTTCGGTGGGCCCCCGGGAGACTGGAGCGCGTTCTGGCACGACGCCGGGTCGCCGGTCTTGGCGCAGCGGGCGGACCACTCCGACACCATGAACAAATGCTCAGGCAGTGACCACGACGCGTTCGGTTCGAACATGCGGTCCTGGAGTACGAAATCGTTTGCGTAGCTCCAATAGTTTGGGATGTCGCGCGCGTCGTGCCAGCCCATCACGTCCGGAGTGGCCGAGTTCCTGCACGCCGGGTCGTTCGGATCGGCGCAGCCTGTTCGGCTTTGTTCGGCCTGGAAGACGAAGCCGTCCATCTTCCCGCCGTCGATGTCAGCGGTCGCCGCGTCCTGGCCATGTGGACCGCCACCATTCACGTCGTTCGAGTCGTGGAAAGGTTTGATGCAGTCACCGCGGGCCGGGTTGGGGACACACACCGTCGGCTGCCCGTCGGCCATTGGGATCCCGTCGGCCCCGGGATAGGTGCCGAAGTAGGAGTCGAACGAGCGGTTCTCCTGCATCACCATCACCACGTGAGCGATCGTGTGAATACCGCCGCCGGCCGTCGCAGGCAGCGATGACGCGCCCGAAGCGGACCTTCGGGCGGACGGCGCCACCGGACCACTCACGCACGCCGCCGCGACCACGGCAGCGAAGGCCAAGACCCCAAGTAGTCGCATTCGCATCTCCATTGTCCTCCGTCGTCAGGTGAGCAGGTGGCCTGTGGCGAACAGTGACGTGCCGAGTGCCAGCGCCGCGGAACTGGTGCCGAGATAGGTCCACCGCGCGCGGCGAGCATCAGCGAGCAGCGATCCAACGAGCGCGAACACCGGGAACGCGGTGAGCAGGTACCTGCCGGAACCCATGAAGTCCCCGGTGCTCACCGCGGGCACCGCCACTGCGGCCAACACGTAGATCGCGTATCCCCGACCGAAGCGACGGCTGATCGCCGGAACCGCGGCCGCGAACGCGACACACAATCCGCCCTGGATCGCGTCGGGAACCCAGGCCCACAGCGAACCGCTCGCGACTCGCGAGAAGAAGTCGAACTTCAACCAGGTCGACAGTCCGGGCGATCGATCCCAGCCCTTGGCGCCTTCCGTCTCGATGAACGCGAAGGGATGCCCGAACCGAACCCAGAGCCAGCCACACCACGAGAGGAGTCCGAGTGCCGCGAGCGCGATCCCCAGGTCTCGCGGCCGCAGGCGTCGTCGGATGTCGGTGAGGGCGCCTCGGCGGTCGAGCATCACCGCCGTCAATCCGATGATCACGACGAGACCAGTCGGCCGGGCGGCCGTCGCGAGCATTCCGGCCAACCCGGCGGCGATGGGCCGGTCGTTCTCGAGCATCAGGAAGGCCGCCAGGGTCGCGGTCAAGAAGAGTGCGTCCGAGTACGCCGCGCCGTACAGGAACCACGCATAGGGGTACAGCGCGAGAGCGAGGACGGCAGCTGTGGTTGCGCCCCGTGACATGCGTTTTCGGCACCACCGTTGGAAGAGCAACAACGCTGCGCAACCACTGAGCATCGTGAGGACGATCGCCGCGAGAGCGACGCCTCCCGGGAGCAGCGCGCCAAGCGCTCTGACCGTCATCGGGTATGCGGGAAAGAACGCGACCGACGACTGCTGGTGCGCGTGGAAGGTGTAGCCGTGCTGTGCGATCTGCACGTACCAGCCGCCGTCCCACCACAGCCAGTTACCGAGGACGCCGTCTGCCACCACGTGCGGACGGGCCGGGGCATCGCCCTGTCGCCACATCCATGGTGCGACCGAGACCAGAAGTGTCATGACGGCGGCGACCGCCGCGTACGACCGGCCGACCCGCACGTCAGACGGTGGACCGCAGCGCGCTCAGCGGAGCCCGCCGAGCGATTCGGATGGAGACAGTGCTCGCCACCACGACGGCAGCGAGCGCGGCGGCGAGCAGCGCCCACAGGTAGGACCACGGGATTGCGGCACCCTCGGGCGGAGGGTCGAAGACGCCGGTCAGGACGGCGACGAGCATGTGAGTGAGGGCCCACGCGAGCACGCCCCCGAGGAGGAGCCCAGCAATCGTCACGTAAGCAGACTCCGACCAGACGAAGCTCGCGATGTGTCTGGCGCGAGCACCGAGCGCAGACGCGATGGCGAACGTGCGTCGGCGTTCGGCGACACCGAGCGCGAGCACGAGCCCCGTCGCCACGATCACGAGCACCAGCGCAAAGCCGAGCTCGATTCGAGTGAGGCCGCCGAGATCCACGGCGGTGAGCGAGGAGCCCACGATCTGACGCGCGCTCGTGATGTCCGAGACGGTCGCATCCGTGCCTGCGATTGCCTTTATCCCGCCGGCGACGCTCGCGGCCGGGGTTCCATTGGTGGAGATGAGCAGCGTGTCTACTGCCGCGTTGCCGCTCGAGCGAGCGACATAGTCGGTATTGGCGACGAGGAAGCTGTCTCGCGGCGCGGTAGGAAATTCTCGGGCGATTCCGATGTAGTGAAACGTGACGGCTATCGGGTCACCGCCCGCTCGGTTCTCGAGCCGCAGGATGAGTTGATCGCCCTGCTGGAGCTGGAAGTCCTTGACCGTCTCCGCGCTCACCAGCACGCCATCCGGAGTCTGCGCGAGGCGTGACATCAGGTCGCGGGCCGTCCCGCCGGAGAAGTACGCGTCCTGCAGTTGGGTGGCGTCGACGATCGTGTCGGGCCGCACGCCGTAGAGGTCTTGCAGATCCGCACCGACGTACGCGTACCGATGGGCGAGGGGCTCGACTTGGCCGACACCCGCACTCGTCTGGACGCGGGACACGAGATCGGCGCCGAGCCCAGCGCGGGCGGTGGCGGTGACCGTGACGTCGGCGCCGTTCGTCAACAGCGCATCGACCCGGGCCTGCTGTCGGTACGTCTCGTTGAAGGCCGCCGTCGACACCGCGAACGCCGCGGTGAGGGCGACCAGGACAACGCCTCGGGCGAGCAGC
This sequence comes from Acidimicrobiaceae bacterium, assembly GCA_041166365.1. Lineage (GTDB taxonomy): Bacteria > Actinomycetota > Acidimicrobiia > Acidimicrobiales > JACDCH01 > DASUCS01. The sequence goes on along the minus strand of JBEEFX010000227.1, from coordinate 4,566 downwards.
CGGCGTTGGCGCCGCATGCTCGCCGCGACCGTGGGCGCCAATTCGCCCGCCACCGGCCGCAGCATGCGGCTGGTGAGCGCGCGGCCCCTTCGCAGCGCGACGATCGCGAACTCGGAGGTGAGCATCCCGGCACCCACCCACAGCAATGCAGGGCCGAGAAAAGCCCAGTAGCTGACGGAGATGGCACTGACGCCCTCGGGAGCGAGCACGAGGTTGTAACCCTGGGCGCTCGTCCGATTGAAGATCACGGCGCTGGCGGCGAGCACGAGGATCGCCAGTGGGACGCGGACCCGATGACGCCACACGCGATCCGCTTGCAAACGCCCTTCCGACACGCTGGCCCGACGAGCGTCGCGCCATCGTGGTCCCGCGATCGTTGCGATCGCGATGATCGTTCCGCCGAGCACGGCGGTCGCGCTCCACGCGAGTGAGAACGCGCGCCCGGCGAGGGAACCGATCACCGCACCGACGATCGACGCGATCGCGCCGATGATCGCGGCCTCGATCGTCGCCAGCCAGGTCACGATCGTCAGGGTCGCGCCGCGCGCGCGGAGCAACGCGTACTCGGCCCGGCGCCGATCGTTGCCTGATGCCATGACGGTGGTCGCTATGAGCACCGCGAGCGCCGCGCCGGGGAGGCCGAGGAACACGAACAACACCTGCGCGTACAGCGCGTCCTGCCGGGCGGCGTCGAGGGCCGCGCCGATGTTGTTGCCGACCACGACGCTGCCGGCGGACTGGGCCTCGAGGTTGCGGGCGGCGCCCGTCGCCGCGTCGAATGCGGCCGCCGGGTCGCTCGGCAGCCGGCGATCGAGACGAGCATGGAGTTGCTGGTGAACGAGGTCGGGTCGGGTCGCCGCGATCGGATCGAACAGGCTGTGCCATTGATCGGCGGGGAGAAGCACCACATTGTCCGGCGGTGCTTGCGCCTGTGCTTGCGGCGGCGCGCCGACGGTCTGGAACAACGAGTCGGCTTGCGGCAGCTCGACCACGCCACTGATCGCCACGGGTACGTCCGCAAGACCGGCCCGGCTGATCATCACCACTGTGCCGGGAACGGCGTGCAGATTGGAAGCGGTTTGTTGCGCGAGGAGCGGGCCGCCCTCCGCGCCGGTGAGCAGTCTGAGCTCTCCCGAAAAGCGCGTCGCGTAGTCGGCGGGAAGTCCGACCGCGACACCTGCGCCCGTCGTTTGCGTCGAAGATCCTGTCGTCGCGCTCATGCCGGATGTCGCGGCGAAGTCGACCGGCAATGCATACGCCACGCCGGCCTGCGCGCGAACCGTTTCGAGCGCGGCACTCGAGTCCGTTCCTGGTTGCACCTCGACCTGCCAGTCGACGGCGACGTGCTCCACCGACCGCGCAGTCATGGAGCGCTTGGCGACGCCGAGGAACGAGCCGATGGCGACCACCAAGGCGACGGCGATGGCGATACCGGTCGCTTCGGCGACAGAACGCCAGGCGCGACGGCCGATCGCGCCTCGGACCCAGGTCAGGCTGAGCATGATTTGGTAACCGTGAGGCGGCCGTCAGCCATGGTCCATCGCGCGGCGAGACGTGCGGCGACACGGCCGTCGTGCGTCGCGACGATGACTGCCGTTCCTGTCGCGGCAGCGGTCGTCAGCAAGGCATCGATGACGAGCGCGGCATTGGCGCGGTCGAGCTGGCCGGTCGGCTCGTCGGCGAGCACGAGGACGGGTTCGCCCGCAAGCGCACGGGCAACGGCGACACGTTGCGCCTGGCCCGCTGACAGCTGGTCCGGCAGCCGGTCGCGGAGCCCGGACAAACCCAAACGATCGAGCGCCGCATCCGCGATGGTCCGCGCGTCGCGGTCGCTGGTACCGGCGAGCACAATTGGCAGCGCGACGTTCTCGAGCACGTCGAGGGATGGCATGAGACTCGGCCCTTGAAACACCATGCTCACCGGTCCAGGTCGGAGCGCTGTCCTGCTCCCGATGGCGGGCCACTCGATCGAACCGGCCGTCGGCTCGTCGAGGCCCGCCAGCAGATGCAGTGCGGTCGACTTGCCCGACCCCGACGGTCCCGTGAGGGCGATCACGTCACCGGGCGCGATCTGGCACGTCATGCCGTGCACCGCGACAACAGCGGTGGATCCTCTACCGAAGGTGCGAGAGACGTCGTTGCACATGACGAGCTCGCGGTGTGTGGTCATCGTGCTCACGACATCAGTCGCCCGTCGTCGAGATGCAGCACGCGGTGAGCCGCGCGTGCGACCGAGCGGCTGTGCGTCACCACGACGACTGCCGCCCCGCGAGCGGCAACGGATCGCAGGAGTGCGATGACGTCCAGCTCTGTGGAGGAATCGACCTCTCCTGTCGGTTCGTCGGCCAACAGGACGCCTGGCTCGTTGGCGCAGGCAACCGCGAGCCCAGCACGCGCGGCCTCACCGCCGGAGAGTTGCTCCGGCAGAGCTGATCGACGGTCGGCGATTCCCAAGCGCTGAAGCAGCGTCGGGTCCGGCTGGCCCTTCCGGGTACCGGTGAGCCGCCGCGCGAGGCGAACGTTCTCGTCGACGGTGAGATGCGGGATCAGGTTGCGGTTCTGGAACAACATCCCGATGTGCTGAGCACGGAACCGGGCGCGTTCGGGCTCGGAGCGCCGGCTGATCGGCTGTCCGTCGACGACGACCGTCCCACCGTCCGGCTCGTCAAGGGCACCGAGGCAGGCGAGCAGTGTCGACTTCCCCGACCCGGACGGCCCCATGACGGCGACCATCTCGCCGCGTTCGATGCGCAGCGACGCGCCGGCGAGCGCAACCACCTCTTCGTCGCCGTCGTGGAAGAACCGGTAGAGACCCTTGGCTTCGATCATGTGATCAGCGACCGTTCACGAAGCCCACGAGAACGAGTCGCTGATCGTGCGCCACGGGTCAACGTTGTCGGCGCCGACGGGGCCGGAAAGCACGATCACACCTTCCTTTCCGTTCTGCCAATACTCGTAGCGTTCGATCGCGAGTTGCTGCACCTTGCCCGTGACTGCGTTCGGCGCGCTGTCGGCCTTGTAGGTGATGAGCACGACCGACCCGCCCTTGCGGTTCACGGTGGTGACGTTCTCGAGCTGAAAGTGAGTACTGCTCGACTGGATCGAGGGCACTTCGTTGTCACGCGCCGATTGAGGGGTAGGAGCCGACGCGGCCGCCGTCACGAACATCTGCGCGCTGTTGAAGTTGTCGGTGAAGGTCGTCGTGCCCGGTGCATCGGTTCGCGCCCATCCTTCTGGCACCGTCAGGGTGAACGGTCCTGCGTCGAACGTGAACGGCACGTACACCGTGTCGTCGGGAATGTCACCCGCTGCGTTCGGCTCCGGTGCGTTGGGGTCGACGGTAGCCGCGGCTGACGACGAGGCTGGCGTGGTGGTCGTCGAAACCACGCCGCTCGAGTCCGGCTGGGTGGATGCGGCGGTCGACTGCGTTGGTTTGGAGTTGCTGCACGCGGCGAGTGCCGCGAGGGCGAGAAGGAGCAAGCGACGTCGGGTCACCGACAGAACATATGAACACCGCGGTCTCGGCTCGCTCCCGGGACGGTAAACGGACGGTAAAGGAAGTCGCGCGCCGCTCGTGCCGCGCTCGATGTCCGTAGTCTGCGCGCGGTGCGCGCCATTGTCCTGCTGGTGGAGGACGACACGAAGATCGGCAAAGGGGTCGCTCAGGCGTTGGAAACCAGCGGCTACGAGGTCGACTGGCACACCACCGGGCGCGCCGCCCTGGATGCCGCGATGAGCAGGCCGCCCGCGTTGGTCCTGCTCGACCTGGGATTGCCAGACGGCGACGGCGTGGACGTGTGCACGCAACTGCGCGCCGCGATCCCGTCCACGACCATCGTCATCCTCACGGCCCGGACCGACGAGATCGACATCGTTGTCGGTCTCGACGCCGGCGCAGACGACTACATCACCAAGCCGTTCCGGCTGGGAGAGTTGCTCGCGCGGATTCGCGCCCACCTGCGGCGGCCGCATGGAGACGGAGGCGAGACCTTCGTCGTCGGACCTCTCACGGTCGACATGGCCAGCCGAAGGGTTCTGTGTGAAGGCGCGGAGGTGGAACTCCGACCGAAGGAGTTCGACTTGCTTGCGTTGCTCAGCGGCAACGCCGGACGCGCGATGCCGCGCGAGCGCATCATGGAAGAGGTGTGGGACGAGCACTGGTTCGGGTCGACCAAGACGCTCGATATGCACATCAGCGCGCTGCGGCGAAAGCTGTCGGAGTGCAGCGACGAAGTCGTGATCACCACGCTGCGAGGCGTCGGGTACCGACTCGAACGTCTGCCGGACTGAGCGACGAGTGAGCCGACGCATCCTGCTGGCCATCGTCGGCGTCACCGCGCTCGCCGTCGTCGGCTTCGGCATCCCCTTGGGGATCACCGTCGCCCACTTGTATCGAGATGAGGCCGTCTCTGGACTCGAGCGCGACGCGAACAAGGCGATTGCCGAGATCCCCGTTCCTGCGTCGGCCGTGGACCTGCCGGAGCTGCCCACTCTGGACGACGGCGCCCAGCTCGCTGTCTACGGCGGCCAGAGCAACCGAATTGCCGGAGTCGGCCCCGCACTCGC